>DEKL01000132.1:10091-21344 GCA_002353835.1 Alphaproteobacteria bacterium UBA2723 | reverse complement strand
TGATACATGGTGAAGTAAAAAAGAAATTCTCTCCCCCGTATCTGACAATGCTTGCCGGTTTGGAAAGTGACGAAAAACAACTTTTTGAAGCAAGTGTGTATTATTTGGTTCAAATTGCCGCCAATAAATCCAAATATCATAAAGAAATTTTAGAAATTTTAAAGAGTAAGGCTGACGACAAAGCCTTAAAACCCGAGTTTCGCGAATACATTAAACAACAAATTCAAAATAATTTACCAAAACACAACCGGTAGGTGTGTCCGTTTTATTGATAGTTTCCTTAAAAGTGTTAATATAACCGACTGTGAAGCCGATAACAGCGGTTTGAAAATTGTGAAACTCATAACTAAAGGAGACAAAATGACAACAGGAACTGTGAAATGGTTTAATTCCCGCAAAGGCTACGGGTTTATCCAACCGGAAAATGGTGGCAAAGATGTCTTTGTTCACATTACCAAGCTTGAAGAAAAAGGTTTAAGAAAACTGTATGAAGGACAACGTGTCAGCTATGAAATATATGATGATCGTGGTCGTACGGCTGCCGGAGAAATAGAAATTTTATAAACTGAATGAATGTTGTTTCAAATTGAAAGTCGCTTAAAATATGGGCGGCTTTTATTATGTCATTATTGCATTTTTTCTATTTACATCTCATAAAATCTCTGTTATTGAGAAAGACATTACGTAATATACTATGGGAAGACTGATGTTTCAAAAACTCAAAGCGAAGATTTTAAATACCAATATGGTTGTGAACTACGAAAAAATGTTGCCTTATGTTAAGCCATACTGGGTTCGTGCATTATTAGCTGTTTTAATTACTATTCCGATTGGTTCTATGGATGCGGTTATTGCTTGGGCATTAAAGCCATATATGGATGTTGTTATGGTAGAAAAGCAAGCCATGGGCAGTTACGCCATGTTTATTCCTGTTGTTATTATCATTTTTAGTCTGGTGCAGAGCCTTTTAACTTACGTCGTAACCTATCTGAATACATGGGTTGGTCAAAAAATAGCTATGGATGTTAAGAAAAAGCTGTTTTTTAAGTTGATGCATTACAATGCCGCTTTTTTTGATAAGAAAACATCTGGTGAAGTTATGCTCCGCTTTAATGATGACGTTGATGTCGCCTGTAACGGTTTACTGAAAAATCTCAAATTATTTACCACACGTTTCTTCTCATCTGTATCACTGGTTGGAGTTTTATTTTATAACTCTTGGCAATTAGCTATTATTGCCACAGTAATTTTATTTGGCGCATTATTGCCATTAACGCAAATTCGGAAACGGTTAAAGAGTATCATTAAAAAGGACGTTTTTTCAAGATCTACGATGATGACCCATTTTAACGAGACCTATAATGGGAACAGAATTATTGCATCATATAACTTATATGATTATCAAGATAAGCGCTTTAAAACAACATTAGACAGTGTCTTTAATCTGGGTATCAAAAGGGTACAACGTGTAGGAATGTTATCTCCTTTGATGCACTTTATTGTGTCCTTAGGTATAGCGTTTGTTATTTGGTATGGCTCATATTTGATTATTAATCACAAGATTACTTCCGGTAACTTCGTTTCTTTCATTGCGGCACTGATTATGCTTTATAACCCGATAAAAAGTATCGGTAGCAATTTTACCAACGTACAAATGTCTATTATGGCGATGGAACGTGTGTTCGGTTTATTGGAAGCCGTTCCTGATATTATAAATTGCGAAAATCCGAAAATTTTAGAAACACCGAAAGATTGCATTGAGTACAAAAACGTTTGCTTTGAATATATCAAGAACAAGCCGGTATTGAAAAATATTAACTTAAAAATTAAAATTGGTGAAACCATTGCCTTTGTCGGTAACTCCGGTGGCGGTAAATCTACATTAGTTAATCTTTTACCACGTTTCTATGATATTAAGTCCGGTAATATTATGATAGACGGAGTTGATATCAGAGAACTTGATATAGATTCATTACGTGAAAAAATTGCTATTGTGTTCCAAGATAACTTCCTCTTCGGTGGTACAATTCGTGACAACATTTTGTTAGGCAAAGAAGATGCTACGGAAGAAGAGCTTAACAAGGCAATTAAGAGCGCCTGTCTGGAAGAATTTATAGGAACATTAGACCAAGGTTTAGATACTCAAATCGGTGAGAGAGGCGTTCTTCTTTCCGGCGGACAAAAACAGCGTATTGCCATTGCCCGTGCATTTCTCAAAAATGCTCCGATAGTTATTTTGGACGAAGCTACCTCCGCTCTTGATAATAAGTCAGAAGCCATTGTTCAGCAGGCCATAGAAAACCTGATGGCAGATAGAACGGTGTTGATTATTGCTCACCGTCTATCAACTGTTCGTAATGCTGATAAAATCATTGTCGTCAACTATGGCGAAATTGTTGAAACAGGTTCGCATGAGGAGTTGATAAACAAAGAAAACGGTATATATGCCTCATTATACAAAACTCAGCTTAAGTAAAGGAGAAAGCAAATGCCTTATTTAACGGTTTATACAAATGTTGAATTAAAAGGTGGTCAAAAAATTGCCGAAGAAGCATCTTCCTTAACCGCAAAAATTCTGCATAAGCCGGAAAGCTACGTGGTCACAAACTTTATTTATAATCCCAATATGGCATTTGGCGGCAGTCATCAGAATAAAGGTGCTTTGGTTGAGCTGAAATCTATCGGTCTTGGTGATAAGGACAGATTTGTTGCCGAATTGACGGATTTATTGGCTGCTCGCTTAAACATCAGTAATACGCAATACATAGCCATGGCTCTTATAGATGCCCCCGCGGCATATACTGCCTGCGCCGGTAACACTTTCGGCTAAAAATTATTCCGCATACGGGTTATCAGATTTACGCACGGTAATGCGTAACGGAATACCGCGCAAATTAAAAGTATCTCGCAACTGATTCGTTAAATAACGCAAATAGGAGTCCGGCAAGCCTTCCGGATTGCTTGAGAATATATAAAATGCCGGCGGACGCGTTTTGGCTTGTGTGATATATTTAAGCTTAATGCGTCGTTTATTTTTACCGAGCGGTGCCGGATTAGCCTCTTGTACATCACGAAACCATTGATTTAACGGCGCAGTCGGAATACGCACGTTCCAACGTTCATAAACCTTAATAACCGCACTTAAAAGCTTGTCTAACCCGCGTTGCTTTAAGGCAGAAATTGTAACGGTAGGTACGCCGTCTGCTTGTGTTAAAGAAGTTTGTAAGCGGTCATTCAGCTTATCAAGTGCTTCTTTTTTATCGGCGACATCCCACTTGTTAAGTGCAATAACCAAAGCACGCCCTTCATCTAAAACTTTGCGAGCAATCGTTAAATCCTGTTTATCCAACACTCCGTCAGCATCTAAAACCAAAATAACCACCTGTGCCATATTAGCAGCATAAAGCGTGCTTTCAACCGACATCTTTTCAATGGCACCGGTTACTTTAGCCTGTTTACGCAGACCGGCTGTATCAACCAGATTAAGTGTCCACCCTTTCCATTTCAGTTCAGAAGTGATGGCATCACGCGTTAATCCGGCTTCGGGACCTGTCAGCATACGCTCATCATTAAGAAGCGCATTAACTAAAGTTGATTTACCGACATTCGGCCTACCGACAATAGCAACTTGAACAGGGCGCTTTTTCAGCTCATCAGCGCTTAATTCTTCATCATCTTCTTTTGGGGTAGGTTCCTGTTTTTTAGTATCAAACTCTTTGAGCATAAGATAAAGTTCATCAAAACCGATACTATGCTCAGCAGAAAAGATTAACGGCTCACCAAGCCCTAATTTATAGGCTTCATAAATACCAAGTTCCTGAGCCTTTCCTTCACATTTATTAGCAATAAGGATAACCGGCTTTTTGCTTTTACGTACCAAATCAGCAAAGTGTTCATCATAGGCTTGCATACCGGAACGAGCATCAAACAAAAACAAAACAACATCAGATTCATCAATGGCACGTTTTGTTTGTTGCCACATCCGCTCTTCCATCTTTCCTTCGGTTGCTTCTTCATAACCGGCGGTATCAATAATGGTCAAATCTAAATCTTTATATTTGCAAACAGCTTCTTTGCGGTCACGCGTTACCCCCGGCAAATCATGAACAAGAGCCAGTTTTTTGCCGACCAAGCGATTAAATAAAGTAGATTTTCCGACATTCGGTCTGCCGACAATTGCAACCTTAAGCGCCATTTGTTTATCCTTTTTAAATGAAACAAAACAATTATGGCTTAGCTTATAACATTAAGCATTATTTTTTGCAAGTAAGAAAATTATGACTAAGCTGCCAAAAATTCTTCATATTGCTCATTAAAGAATTGCGGCCAAATTTTATAGCATTCGCCTAAAATAATCTTCATAACCTTGCGTACAGACGGATGCGCCGCGGAATGGCATCTGAGAGAGAATATATGTTTCCACTCTGCAACATTTGCTGTCATAATCATATCTGCCTTTGTAGAGTGGGGTAATAACATTCTGAGCTGATCTCCTTTTGCGCCCAATTCAGCCATTTTCATATAGCTTTTTTCAATGCAGTTCATAGCATTAAGCCACTCATCATACATCGGTGAATTTTTTTCAATATTGCAGGGATCAATCATTGTCAATTCAGCCCCGAATTTACCTTTTGAATAATTACAATATCTGGTAGATTCAATAGAAAAGGAAGCAAGTCTGTGTCTGGTTATATCTTTATATGCCCCGACATCACAGGTAGAATGCGTCGTTAGATAGTTATGCAATTCGGAAAAACGAGATTGTTGCACGCTTTCAATTTTTAAATCATCAAAAGACAATCCCTCATTTTCTTTAATATAAAAGAGCGGATTGCCGATAATATAAAGAAAATCATGAACATTGTACAGTCTCGCCGCATCTCTGAAAGAACGCATATTTCCGGAAACAACAATCAATTCATTGCCGTTTAGCGGATCCTTTTCCAAAGAACTGTATAAACCGCGAACATCACGCATTTCAAAAACTTTACGATTTTTGGCATTTATCGGCATGGAAAAAATGACGTTAGCATGTTCAATAACAGATTCGTGTCCGCTTTTTAATATTCCGGAAATAAACGGAATAGCGGTCTCTTGCGTAATCAAATTTTCGGATTTATAACAAGTTCTGCCACAATGTTCAATATGCGTACATATTTCATCTAATTTATTGAGCGGATAAATCTCGCTTGCAATCTGAACAATTCTAACCATCAATACCCCTCTTATTTGAAGACAATCACATCAGCATCATCAGAAACGGCTACAACGTGCTCTTTAACTGCAATCAAGCCATTGCTGATATCCATACCCAAATCTGTTTTGGCAACGACATTACCGTTTATAGCATCAATTTTCAGCACTTTTCCGTTAGAAAATGCTAAGAAAATAGAGCCGTTTAACATCAAAGGAGGTGCAGCATAAACTAAGATTTTACCATTGTCGTCACCGTCATGCAAATATTGCTTAATATCTAGTGTCCATACGATATCACCGTCATTCTTTTCAACGGCATACAAAATATTCCGATTTGAGATAACGAATAAATAGTTGCCGACCATCAACATATTCTGCATGGATCCGATTTCTTTTTCCCAAATTTTATCCCCGCTTCTCATATCCAAAGCGAGCATACTGTTACTGTTACTGATGGCATATATAACACCGTTTTCAACAATTGGCGCCGCGCCGATAGTGTTAATGTCCGTAGAAGAGCTGACCTGCTTGTTAGCAACCAACATAGACGACCACAACGGCGTACCGACGGTTGCATTCAAAACAACAATTTCTCCGTTTGAAAAACCGGCAATAACAATATTTTCTCCGGCATCATAAGCCGGGCTTGCGCCACCGGCGATAACGGTATCTTCATGCGCAACACTGAATTTCCATAATTCCTGTCCGCTATTTTTATCTAAAGCATAAATAGTGTTATCAACCGTTTGGATAATAAGCATATTAGTAGTTACCGTCGGGGCGATTCTGATAGGAGATTCCATTATTCTTCGCCACATGGATTTTCCGGTTTGCACATCCATAGCAAAAACGCCACCGAAACCGGTTGTGGCAAATAATAATTTTCCGTCAACGGCTAACCCGGAAGCGCGACTTTTTGTATCCTTAAAACCGCCGACATTTTTGGCCTTAAGATTATTTTCCCACAATCTTTTGCCATTCTTAAGGGCAAACGCACTTACTAACCCTTTACTGTCCATAACAAAGATTCGGTCATTGCTGATAACCGGTGCGGCTAAAATAATATCACGCTTATTGATACCGCTTCCGAAGTTTTCGCTCCATAATTCTTTAAGCGCAGCACTAGCTTTAATGTTACCGACAATATGCTGCGGGTTAATACTGTTTTGTGCCCATGAAGTATTTATCATTGCTTGCGGTAAGGAAGAAATTTTCTTTTGTTGTAAAGCTGCATTTTCCGCCTCATAATCCTCCAACACGGAAACCCTGGTACCTTGCGGTAATTTTTTATCTTGCGAACAAGCCGCCAAACTGAGTAAAATTGAACACAAGCATAGTCCTTTATTCAGCCAACTCATGATAAACTCCTTAAAACTAGATGATAAAAATACAAAAAATTATTGAGCGCTACCGTTTTCGGCATCACTGATAGAAGCCAACATATCGTTGATTCTTGCCTTAAATTCATCAGAAATGCTTGTATCAGTCAGCAATTCCTGATAGATGCTTTTGGCTTTTGCATAATTTTTATTCTGTATGGCAGACATCGCTAACCACTCTTTTGCCATCGGCAACCAAGCGCTATCCGCATTAAGCAAAATCGGTTGCAACAATGTTTCAATTTCCGCATAAGAATAAGAGTCAATTTTATACGTAGCCAATTTAATTGCAGCAATTTCTCTGAATTTTTCAGCCGTATCATTGTCATTGTAAATTTGTTCTAATGTGGCCAGTCCTTTATCCGTTTGGTTATTATCCAAAAGAATATTGGCAATTTGCAAACGTGCAACGTCACGATAAAGACCTTTTTCCGTGGCAACAATATCTTCCAGTTCGGCAATATTATTTTGATAGTTGGGATTCGGTGCTAAAGCTTGCGTATATTGAACATTTTTCTGTTCTGCCTTATAAATACGCCACTGACCGATTTTCTCATAACCGACAGCAACCGATAAAGCCAAAATCAAAATAACTAAAATAACGCCACCGTATTTATTGATAAGCTGTTTGAATTTCTCGTTTCTGACTTCTTCATCAACTTCTTCAAAAAAAGCCTTTTCGGCATCCAGATTAAAATACTGATTGCCACCGTTTTTACGTGAAGATTGCTCTGTTCCTTTAAGTACATTTTTAGCCATGACTGTTTTATCCTTCTTAAAAAATATTTTTCTAAAATATACACATCAGTCCGTCTGTATGCAATTAAAATATCAATTTAATTACCAATTAATTTTCTGATGACGAAATCTTTAAGCCACAATAAATCGGATACCGGTAAGCGACTTCCGAAAGTAACAGTCTTCTCATCACTGATAATAGTTAAATCATAGCGTCCGATGGTGGGATTGTAACTAAGTTCAATATTTTCAATTTTATCGGCATCAATCTTGTTTTCCTTTGTTTCCGCGCCGAACAATGTTTCACACACGCTGATACCGTCTTTTCTTAAGATAAGAATATTGGAGATAAACAAGCGCAATGCAAAATAGATGACGGCAACAAGCGCAACGGCTCCGAATATCCAATATCTGATTGGAAAGCTCGTACCGATAATGGTCAAATAAACCCCGCCGGCCAACAAAACAAAGCTTGCTGCAATTGCTATGAATAGAAATAGCGTGCTGAACGTATCCCAAAAGATTCCTTTCGGCGCAATCAAAACAAAATCTTTTTTCTCAGTAACATCTAAACTATCCGGCGCCGGAAATAAACCGCTTGCAATAAACGGTAATCTGCCGGCAGCAGCCAGTTGCTTCAATGATTTATCCAAATCTTCGCACTCACGTTGCACTAAACCTCTGTCGCTGACACTCAATGCCGGCATTTTGAAAAATCTTGCATACGATTCCCAAATCTTTCGGATATTTTTGCCGTTTGTGGAAATATACAAGGGTACAATCTTGTTATTATCTTTGTGATACAAATCTATGATATAGCGATTACGATTAAATATTCCGGATTGAATGAACAATACCCGCAATCTGACCCCCATATAATTAGCGAGCGGCTCTTTGAACTGGTGCTTAATACCGACAGCCGGCTGATAAGTCATCTGAAATTCTTTACCGTCAAAGAAAAACTTTTTGTAGCGGATAAATGAAAAGACGGAATATATAATCAGTCCCAACGCAATTAAAATAACGATAAAGGCAAATATCTCCACCAATAGAAAAGATTGTTCCTGGCTTTTTTCCGCTTTAAGGAAACTAAACAGCTCAAAAGCACCGAGCCACAACATGATAGAGCCGAGGATAAAACCGAGAACACTCCAAGTCAGCGTTGCACGGTCTGTAACCGAAGCTGGTAATTTTTTGAAATTAAAATTAAGCTTTGTACTAAAGTGGTCGGGCACATGAACTAGCATCACAATCTCCATAAAAAAGATACAAACTTTCCCTTATTATATAAGCATAAAAAAAATATTCATCTATTTTTTAACGAATATGCGCAAAACTTTGCTTGTTTTTCAGATATTTTTCTGCTAAAGAGCAATAAGGAAGGAATAAAATGCCGAATAATGAATGTGAAATATGCGGTGGTTGTATTTTTCGCTCAATGGTAGAAGATGAATACCGCCAACTTAAAATAAACGATTTTGTGCACACGTTGGGGCAGGTGGTAAAGGCCACGCCACACCAAGNNGCCGATTTTTATAAAGGACGGACAACGCCGTCGGGCAGATATGGCTTTTTTATATACCAAAAAACATTTGCAATTCGGTTTTAACCAAGCAGAGACACATAACATTGTTGATATTAACACATGTCAGATGTTAATTGCCGGCTTAAATAAAATACTCCCGTCATTACGTCGTTTTTTGGAAGAATTTTGCACCATAGCCATCACCGTTAAAAATAAAAAGAAAATGGAACAACACTTTATAAGAGATGGCTCGGTTCGCCTGTTGGAGGCGGATAACGGCATAGATATTGTGCTTGATATAAAAGAAGAACCATGCCTGGAACATCGTCTGCTGGCGGCAGATTTCGTAAACAGCGAACAAGCAATCTGCCGTCTGTCATGGGCAGTTAAAAATAAAATGCCGGAAACAATTATAGAAAAATATCCGCCGCAATTAAATATCGCCGGTTGCTCGGTAGAAATTCCGCAAGATGTTTTTTTACAAGCTTCTAAAGAAGCCGAAACAAAGATGATAGCCAAAGTCATCAACTATATGGGAGAAACTAAAGGAAAAATTGCGGATTTGTTTTGCGGTTTGGGAACTTTTACTTACCCCTTAGCTAAAATTAAAGAAAATGAAATTATCTCGGCGGATTCTTATGCGCCGTCATTAGAGGGGTTAAAAAAAGCACTTAATCGTAATCAATTGCAAAATGTCAAAGTTATCAATCGCAATTTATTCAAATACCCGTTTGATAAGGATGATATGAAAGGTATAAAGGCACTTGTTATAGATCCGCCACGGGCCGGCGCACACGAACAATGTCGCGAAATAGCCAAATTAGAAGATAATGCCAAGCCCTTAAAAATAGTCTTTGTATCGTGTAATCCGAAAACCTTTGTTTATGATGCGGAAACTTTAATTTCTGCCGGATACACTTTTGAACGTGTTACGTTAATAGACCAGTTTGTTTATTCCAAACATGAAGAACTGGTCGCCTTGTTCACCTTTAACCCCAAAAATAATAAAGGAGAGTAAAATGCTGGAAATATCTCAACTAAAAACCATGGCAAACACAATACGTTTTCTTGCCGCTGATGCCATCAACAAATCAAATTCCGGACACCCCGGTATGCCGTTGGGTATGGCAGATGTTGCGACAGTTTTGTTTGCGGAATACATTAAACTAAATCCCTCTGCCCCGAAATGGTTTGATAGAGATAGGTTCGTTCTTTCCGCCGGACATGGTTCAATGTTGCTTTACTCTTTATTGTATCTGACGGGTTATAAGGATATCACTTTAGATGATATTAAAAACTTCCGTCAGTTCGGAGCCAAAACCGCCGGCCACCCGGAATATGGTAACTTAGATGGTATAGATATGACCACCGGTCCTTTAGGTCAGGGCATATCTTCAGCGGTTGGTATGGCTCTGGCTGAGCGGATGATAAATGCTCGCTTTGGCGATAAACTTTGTAATCACTACACTTATGTTATCGCCGGAGACGGTTGTTTAATGGAAGGTATTTCCGAAGAGTCTGCTTCTCTTGCCGGTCACTTAGGGTTAAATAAGCTGATTGTTTTTTGGGATAACAACAACATTACCATAGACGGCACGGTAGATAAATCAAATTCCACCGACCAAATTGCCCGTTTCAAGGCTATCGGTTGGAATACCATAAGCATTAACGGTCATGATTATACGGAAATTAGAAAAGCCATAGAAACGGCGCAAAAATCCGATAAGCCGACTTTGATTGCTTGTAAAACGACCATAGGTTTTGGTGCGCCGACCAAATGCGGAACATCCAAGTGTCACGGTTCCCCGTTAGGCGAAGAAGAAACCGCCGGTATGCGTAAAGCCTTAAATTGGAACTATGCGCCGTTTGAGGTGCCGGCTGAAAGTTTGAAATTATGGCAGCAAACTCAAACCCGTAACGAAAAAGAATATAAGGCATGGGTAGAGGCAGCCGCTTCTGCCGGCACGGAATTTAGAAATTTCATTGCCAACAAATTGCCTAACGGTTGGGATAAAGACCTTAATCAGTTGAAAAAACAAGCCTTGTTGGATGAGCCGAAAGTCGCCACTCGTAAAGCTTCTGAAATGTGCTTAAAAGCCATCGTGCCGAATATACCGCAAATTGTTGGCGGTTCTGCGGATTTAGCTGCTTCCAACTTAACCTTTGTTGAGGGATTAAAGACCGTTACTAAAGATGACTATCATGGTAACAATATCATGTACGGCATTAGAGAACACGCCATGGGAGCTATTATGAACGGTATGGCGTTGCATGGCGGGGCGATTCCTTACGGTGGTACTTTCTTCGTCTTTTCGGACTATATGCGTCCGTCCATGCGCTTAGCCTCAATAATGGGTATTCGCGTCATTTATGTTTTAACTCACGATTCCATCGGTGTCGGCGAAGATGGACCGA
>DEKL01000132.1:0-10052 GCA_002353835.1 Alphaproteobacteria bacterium UBA2723 | reverse complement strand
ACACCAGCCGATAGAACATCTTGCCTCTTATCGTGCCATGCCGGGGATTTTAACTTTCCGCCCTTGTGATGTGATAGAAACGGCTGAATGTTGGCAAATTGCCTTAACCGAAGAACACAGACCGAGTTTGTTGGCACTATCTCGCCAAGGTCTGCCTTTGATGCGTATTTCCGCGGAAATTAACCAAAGTGCTAAGGGCGGTTACATTATTTCGCCGGCAAAGAAAGAACGCCAGGCAACCATTATTGCCACCGGCTCGGAAGTCCATATTGCCGTTGCCGCACAAAAGAAATTAGAGCAAGAGGGGATAAACGTTGCGGTGGTATCCATGCCCTGTACGGAATTATTTGAAGAGCAAAGCTTAAATTATCAGCTGGAAGTGTTGGGTAATAAACCCGTTATCAGCATTGAGGCCGGTTCAACTTTCGGCTGGAACAGATATGCGCAAAAAACGATAGGGATAGATACCTTCGGTGCTTCCGCGCCGGCAGATAAGCTCTATGAGTTTTACGGCTTAACCGCAGACCACCTCGCCAAAGAAGTCAAGGAGTTTATTACTAAAAAATAATTTGTAATACTCTTATGACCTGAATGTTATGGAGCTTATGAAAAATGGAAATAGACATTGCATACTTGCAACTGATAAGCAAAAATCTCAAAAATGCTTACATTAAAAGCAATGGCAAACTTGTTTATAATCAAGGCTGGGCGTGGCTCGTGGTGTTTGAGGCAACGAACAAATATAATTATGCCGTTGTAAAATATTACAACGGCAACTACGAAGTGGTTGAAATATAGTTTTATATATATACTCTAAATTTTTAGCATCACTTACCTTTATATCATTGTATCTAATTTAGGTAAGTCATCAGGAGATAATAGTAATACATTACAGTTTTTAGCCAACGAACGGGCAGATGTTGTATAGGTATTATTAGATACAACACCCGCATAATCTGCTTGGTAATATTTCTTACCACTAAAAGCTTCTTGAACAGCCTTGTGGCCAACTGGTTTTGAATAGAGCTTGCATTGTAGAGCAACGGTTATGTTATTTTTTGTGGCAATAACGTCTATTCCCTGATCAGCAGACTTTTGAGTGGTGCGAGCTTCCCAACCATGATTATTTAATATTTCTGCACATTGTTTTTCAAAATCATAAGGATTATCGGAAAATTCAATTTGTGGATTATCTTTAACTTCATTTTCTATTATAAGCACAATCCGATTGTAATCATAATCATAGTCATCTTGTGTCATAGGCAAATCCTTAAATAAGACGTTCCTTATAAAGTAATCTAATTCTTTAACAAAAGCGGTCTTCTGAATATCACCATAATCATCTTTGTATGTAAGTTGTTTATATTTTTTTACGAGAGTATCTTTATGCTTGCTAATAAGTTTATCTCTTCTTTCTATATCTTTCTGTTTACTTAATATCTCTTGCTCTTGCAAATATTCTTCATATTTTGTTTCTTTCATTTTACGACGTATCGTAATAATCAATTTTGCAAAAATAATAAGTAAAACAACTGCACCAATAGCAATAAAGACACTAATATCTGTACTTCTTATTGTTTCTTTCATCCACGTGTATAATTCTTCTACTGCTTTTACAATAAAAGCCAAAACAAGTAATGAGACAAGACCAATAGCATTTTTTTTACTATATTTTTTTCTAGGCATCTTACTCCTCGCTAACTATGTACAAGCCATTGTATTGCATTCAATATGTTTCTATTACATAAAGATATGGTACTAAGCTTGCTCAAAAAACAACAACCTTCTTCAATGTAAAATATTTGCAATTAAAAATCAACGAAATAAATTTACCTCTCCTGGTGCACGTAGTGTTTATCGTGCATTTCTTTTTTGTAATCAAAGTCAAAATAGTAGTCATCAAATTCGGTCATTTTACTTTTATAACGATTATCCCTTTTTACCTCTTTTAAGGCACGATTATGGCTCCAGTCTGTTACTCTGCCGGAAACACCGGTTCTTCCTTTAGCCATAAAGGTCGTATCCACATAAATTTTTTTGTTCTTATAGATAAAGTAATTCCATGCGTGCCCAACCCCCATTTTCCTCACTTTGTTAAGCGAACGTTCGCGTTTTCCGGGGTAAGCGTATCCATGCACCACCTTTGCACGAACGCCAGCTTTTTGGCACATTTCCTCAAAGAGTTTAGCGAAATCTCCGCAGATACCGACACGAGATTTTAACAGCTCCCTCGGTTCTTGTCCTTGGTAAGTGTTGATAAGTTTGGATGTTTTGCCGTTAGAATACAGATATTCGTCATATTTAATATGTCCGGCAATCCAAAAAGCAATAGCGCGTGCCTTATCATAATCTTGGTCTAAGGGTTTAACGAGATATTTAACCAAACTGGCAATATTATCTTCGGCTTTACGCGGAGTCTTTTCCACATAACTTTTTATGCTTCTTGCTGTATAACGCGTGGCATAAGCATTATCTTGCCAACATATTGAAAATAAAATAGAAAGTATAAAAAGAAATATTCGCATAAAATAACCGCCCTCATAAAAAAATGCTAAAAATATCATATATTTGACATATTTAAATTTTGCTTAATGTATTAAAAACAAGTAAAAACAATGTGTTAATAAGTGGTATTATAATACCTTTTATTAAAATATTGAAAAAACGTGAAAAAATTATGTTGACATTTAAAATTTTATCTCTATATTAACCCCGAATTTAACGTTAATCTTATAGAAAAGAGACCAATAATATGAATAATACATACGCAACAAAGCCGTCTGATATTACGAGAAAATGGTATGTTGTTGACGCAACAGACGTCGTATTAGGCCGCCTTGCCGCTCAGGTAGCAAAATTGCTCCGCGGTAAACATAAACCTTACTTCACACCTAATTTGGATTGTGGAGACTATGTTGTTGTTATCAACGCCGACAAAGTAAAATTGACCGGCAAAAAATTAACAGACAAGAAATATTACAAGCACACCGGTTGGATTGGTGGTATCAAAGAAACAACCGCCGGTAAAATCTTGGATAGTCGTTTTCCTGAAAGAGTTATTGAGAAAGCTGTTGAACGCATGATTTCTCGTAACCCGATGGGACGTCAGCAAATGACAAAATTAAAAGTATATGCCGGTGAAAATCATCCGCATGCTGCACAAAATCCTGAAGTTTTGGATATTGCTTCCATGAACTCTAAGAACAAAAGGAGTGAACTGTAATGGCTAGAAAGAAAATTGAATCATTAACAGAAATCAAAGAAGCTGTTGCAACCACAACCGCAGCCGCTACTGATGTTAAGAAAAAAGCATCTCGTGATAAACAGGGACGTTCTTATGCAACCGGTAAAAGAAAAGATGCCGTTGCACGTGTATGGATTATGCCTGGTAAAGGTAATATCACCATCAATAACAAATCTATTGATGCATACTTTGCTCGTCCGGTATTGAAGATGATTATCAATCAACCGTTTGAAATCACCAATCGTGAAAATGAATTTGACGTTGTTTGCACAGTACAAGGCGGTGGTTTATCCGGTCAAGCCGGTGCCATCAAGCACGGTATTTCCAAGGCATTAAATGAATACGAGCCGGAATTGCGCTCTGTATTAAAACAAGCCGGTTTCTTAACACGTGATGATCGTGTTGTAGAACGTAAGAAATACGGTCGTGCAAAAGCTCGTCGTTCTTACCAATTCTCTAAGCGTTAATATTTATCGCTTACGGATAACAACAAAAAGCTCCCTTTTTCGGGGAGCTTTTTTAGTGGAAAAATCAGTCATCAAGACCGACATTCTGCTTAAATAATTTCTGATTAGCATAGAAAGCCAAAACCTCAGGTGGCAGACCATACCTTTTATAATACTCTTTTAAAAGCTCGGGCTTATCAAGCTTAACCAGATTCATCAGAACCCTCGTCGGTAAGGCGCGCCGCTCAATCTCAGTTTTTAAGACATTTTCCCAACGCGGGTAGCGTATACTGCCATCAGTAAGGTCTTCCAGCGTTTCGTCAAAGAGTTGCCATTGCGTAAGGTAGAATTTAATCATTTCTTCGGTGCCGTGCCAGAAAAGATATTTCTCATGGGTGGCTGTAAAATGAACTCCCGGTTGAAAACGAAGTTTAGAAAAGGCTTCAAGCATTTTGATATCATGCTGTTTGATGGCAGTTTCGTAGCACAAATTCCAAACATCTTGCGGGTTCTCGTACTTCATGGCAAATTGTTCTTGCATTTGTTTTGTTAAAACATCATACAAAAGCTGTGCATCACCGAGTTTTACAAAAGTCTCTAACGTATCGCAGGAAAGATGTCCGCCGCCGTTGATGGCATAATGTGAGATAAGCGCACTAATTAACGCCACATTTTTGCTCTGCATAATCAAAATTTGCCCTTTGGGATAAGCGCCGTGGCAAACCACATAATCCTTCACCAGTAGCACATTATCTTCAATATTACCATCAAGATACTTCTTAAAGAAAATTTCTTCATTGGTTTCTTGAAGTCTGTGCTGGCGGAGATAATGCATCATAAAGTTTTCATCACAACATTCCTGCGCAATGATAAATCTTTCGTAGTCAGGGGGGATTTTAACTTTGAAATAGCGATTAAGCCACACCGCTAACCTAGCCTTTTTAAGCAGGTCTTCTTTTTTGTTTTTTTGTTCCATAAAAGTAGATATTTAATTGTAAGACATAAAGTTATTTTTTATGAAAAGCATCATAGATAGGAATGAAGAAAAGTCAATAAAAATCCCCCAATCCTAAAAGGAAAGGGGGATAAAAAGAGAATTAGTACACTTTTGCCAATTCATCAGCAGCGGCTTCACGTAAGTCATACTTCTCGGTATAAGCTTCAATCCAAGAGCGGTTGCCGGATTTAACAAGCTCAACACCATTCTCGTCAAAGAGCGGTGTTCTTTCAATATAGAACCCGAAAAGGTCCTCATCGGCCACCTTAAGAAGTTCCTTCTCGGCAGCGAGTTGTAAACCATGAGGGGTAGATACGATATACTCTTTAAGTAGCTCAAAGTTCTTTAAGCATACCAATGCCACTTCGCCTTCTTCGCTAATGCCGTCCACCTTAGAGAGATAAAGCTTGGTAAGCCCCGGCTGATTACGCTCAATCAATGCAACTTCTGCCAAAGGATTTAATGAAACGTTGTTCTCAAAGTAGGACTTGAGCAACTCGAAAGAAGCATGCTTAACGAAGTCTATGACAATGTCTTCATCAAAGGCACTTTCTTCGCAGAAATACTTAAGGAGAGCGATATTGCCACGGTTGAGCAGAGCTTTCTGACTCTCTTCATAGAGGTCATACTTAAAAGCCCTCATGTACTTTTCAACCAATTCAAAATGACCTGTCTTGATAAGTTCCACCTCGGCGGGGATAGAAAGAGCCTCATCATCTTTGACCAATTCTTCGATATACATACTGCAGACCTCAGGAATGTTTCGGCGCATGAGTGCAACCTCAACAATGTCTGAGAAATTGTACGTTTCAACCAAAGTCTTGAGAATGTCAACGGAACTGCAGGTTTCCACCAACAAAACCATATTCATTGTGTAGAGCTCTACGTTCTCCCGCTTGATGTACTGCAAAATCTTTTCGCTATCACCTTCTTTGATCAAGGTCCGTTCTTCCGCATAAGGTAAACAGATATTTTTTCGGTAGAAATCAAGAATTTCCTCGTCACCATTCTTAAACAGAAGGTTTTCTGTGGTAACCACGGCAAATGGTCGCTTAACCTTTTCAAGGTAATGCAGAATAGCTTCGTTTTCTCCACCGCAAACGAGTTGATATTCGTTTTGCTCATCAAGAGAGAACTTATCAATACATTTGATAACCTGCTCGGTACTGCCTTTTACCAAAAGCCCGGTCCAGAATAGCTCAGATAAGTAAGTGGACTGCTTCTTTTCAATGACCATGTCAATGAATTTTGCATTATCCCTGTCAAACATGAGCTCATATTCCTCATCGGAATCAAGTGCACGTTTGTTGAGCAACTTCTCCACCAACGTATCATTTCCGTGTTTCAGAATATAGCAAATTGTTTCCCTGCAACCATGATCATCCACGAATTTTTCCGCAAAGTCATGTTGTGCCACATCCATAGAGCTTTCAAACAATAACCGCCGGTCAATGTTGTGATACTCGTCTTCCTTAAACAGGCTGATGTAGTAGCAAAGAAACTCTTCCTGCTTGCGCTCAATCAAAAGATCAACGACTTCATCGGGAAGATGGTTTTCGTGGCTCTCAAGGTAGGGCTTAAAGAAATCATCAATATGACGATTGAGGAAATACTTTTCTGCCCAATCCAAAGAAATAGGGTAACCGCTAAAGTTAAGATATGCACGGATTTCATCCTCAGAGCCATCTTTTTCAAGATAATCTATGACGGCCTTGGCACATTGGGTGTAACTGCATATCGCCTTAAGCTTTTTTGCGTTACGTTTTTCAAACAGAGGGTGTAGATTCTCCGCGTTAAAACTAAGAAGCTTGTAACGGAATTTTTCTACCAGATCAACGCTCATGGCATCAATTGCTCCGAACGCACAATCCTCAGGGATTGTCTTCTTAAATTTCAGAGCAAAACGAAGCTTAACCTTTTGCCAAAGAGAAAGCTTTTTGACATTTTCTTTTTCTGACATAATTTTAGTAATTTTAATAAGTGAGACATAAAGTTATTTTTTGTATCCAACAGAATAGTTAAAAATGTATTTTTGTCAATAATAAAAGAAATTTAGCGCAAGATAATCCTATTTTTAGCTTGACAAAATTAAAAATATTAACATATAATAAACGCGTTAAATTATTTTGTAAAACTATGTAGAGAAGAGATATGGTTAAGTTAAGTGATAATAACGCCTATAAGAGAGGGCAAGAACTATTAGATTCGGGTATGTGTAGAGAAGCTATTGCGCAGTTTGATGCGTTTTTGGCAGAACAGCCTGATAACTGGAAAGCAATAAACTCCAAGGGTTTTGCTTTTCAAAAAATGAGCAAATATACGGAAGCCGTTGAATGCTTTGATAAGGCTTTGGCAATCAACCCGAAGTCTGTTGAAGTGTTGAACAATAAGGGCGTAACTTTAAGTATGCGCGGTCTGTATAAAGAAGCAATAGTCTGCTTTGAGCAAGCGTTTGCAACTGATCCGACTTCTCTGGAAGCCTTAAACGGTAAAGCCATTGCTTTACAACACATGTTTTTATTCAAAGAGGCTTTAGATGTTTTACAACAAGCCTATTCGGTTGATCCTAAGCACCCGCAAACTTTATTGAGTATTGCCGTAACTTTGCAAAAGTTAAAGCAATATGAGCGTGCTATCGGCTATTTCAAAAAAGTATTGTCATTAGATAAAACCAACGTTAAAGCATGGAACGGTATCGGCGTAACCTATCAGTTGATGGGCGATAACGATTCGGCATTAAAATGCTTCACCAAAATTTTAAATATTGATAGTACGGAAATTCAAGCCTGGATCAGTATCGGTTTTGTATATCAGAAGATGTTTAAGTTTAAAGATGCTTTGAAGTGCTACAACAAAGCAAAGAATTTGGTTGATGGCCGTTACCACCACAAACTTTATGATGGTTTGGCATCTTGCTTAACCAAACTTTCTGAGTTTGACCAAGCCATAGAAATTTACAAGCATATTTTCCAACGCGAAGAAGGTAAGAAAAAGTGGGATGCTCAGCGCTCCATTAAGTTCGTCAATAAGTTGAAGCGTAAAAAAGCTATCGGTATGTTACCGGATGTTATTCCGGCAGATGCCGCCGCTGCTGCATCTTCTACAGATTCTGATACAGGTGGAAATAAAGCTGCCGTCGGTGACGAAGCTTAGTACTTCTTTAGATTTTGTGTGTATTCATCAAATAAGAGTGTACAAAACACTTTCTTATCCGTTATACTCTGCTCTATAAGAGCGAGGAAAATATGTCTGAACAAACAAAACAAAGCAAGGTAAACTTTTGGTCTGATAATTTGCCCAAAATATATTTTGTATTACAAATTTTATTTGGGATAGCGGCTTGCTTTTGGATTCTTATCAATCACCAACCCAAGACCGGAGATGACGTAGAGCATTTGCATTCGGCTTGGCTTGTTTTTCAAGGTGAAATTCCTTATCGTGATTTTTTTCAACATCATAACCCGCTGTTGTGGTATTTATTTGCCCCGTTGGTCGGTTTTTTTGCTTATGATTTGGCGATTTATGATATTGTTCGTATCATATCCACTTTTGCTATGTTTTTAACATTGTGGATTACCGCTCAAATAACCTCAAAATTTATCAGCCATGCAAAATATGCCGGTTTATTGACCGTCGCATCCGTCTTTCCCTCATATATTGTTTTAAGCGGGCAGGATTTCAGACCGGATAACTACATGGTTTTATGCTTTATGGCAGGACTTTATTTCTTTTTTGATTACCTTAAAGAAAAACGCTTAAATAAGCTTGTTTATTCTTTTGTGTTCATGTGGTTGACTTTTATGTTTATGCAAAAGAGTATTTTCTTTTTGGGGCTGTTTGGTTTAATCGTTTTATATCTGCTTTACAAGAAGGAAGTGAAATTTCAAGATTTTACTTATGCGCTGATTATTCCCCTGCTTGGAATGTCAGGTTTTATTTCTTGGCTTGCCTACTACGATTTATTTGAAAAATACTGGTTGTGTAACTTTGTTTTTAACTTATATATCCCTGACGTTTATAACAACTTAGCAGAGCCGACACATATAGAATTTTATCTTTTAAGTGCCATAGCTTTTCTCGGAGCAATTTATTTCTTATGGCACGGGTCTGCTGCTGCGAAAATAATCAGTATTCTCTGGATAAGTGAAGCTGTCCAACGCTTTTTCTATTTCTCATTAGACAGACACTACTATTACTTCTTAGATATATTAGATGCTGTTTTAGCCGGTGGCATAATCTGGGAGATAGTTAAAAGATGGAAATCAAGTGCATATCTTTTTGTTGCGTTATCCATAGCAGCCTGTTGGCCATTTATCACATATTGTAAGGATAATAAACTTTCGCCGGATTATTTCCGCTATGTTACCCCGAAATATGTTTTAGAGCAAACAAACCGTTGTGACGCTGTGTTAAACGGCTATGGTTTAACTTATGGCATTTTTACCAAAGATATAACCTATTATTGGAATTTAAACGGGCAGCTGGATGTTATTGGTGATAAAATAGGCCTTGCACCGTTACCGGATTTGAATGCCGTTGTAGAGAAGTATTTACCGCAAATAATTTACACCGGTCCGTTTTGGGATGAAAAATTACGCCATCGGGACATCAATAAGCCGGTACATTGGATAGATGCAACCCTGCGAGACAAATACTATTATCAGTCCTTATTTGTTGATATATTCTTATTAAAACCGGAATATCAACAACAAAGACGTTGTCGCTATGATGCTGCTACCAATACTTGGAATTATTACTATAAGGAATAATCAATGTCTGCCATAAGTAAAAAAATCTTATATACATTTTTCACTTTGTATGCGCTTTTTACCGTAGGTTTATTGTATTGGACAATCATCATGAGCGGTTCTACGGATGGCGATACCATAGAGCACGTTCACTCCTCATGGATGGTATATAAAGGGAAAATTCCTTATGTAGATTTTTTTCAACATCATAACCCGTTGTTGTGGTATGTCGGGGCGCCGTTTGTCGGCATGTTTGAATACAGCCTTCGTGCGGTGGATGCCGTCAATTTATTGACGGTAAGCTTAACGACTTTAATGATGTATTACATCTATCGTATGCATAAAGACTTTTTAACCAACACTTTAGGCGGTTTAATTGCCGCAGGTTTTGTTGCTTTTGTACATGAAAGCTTATATACCAAAGATTTTAAGCCGGATAATTATATGACGGCAAGTTTGGTTATCGGTGTTTATTATCTTTTCAAATATTTAAGAGATAAAAAAATCATCTGGCTCTTTATATCATTTATGTTATTTTTTGCCGCTTTTATGTTTACTCAAAAAGCCGTGTTAATTCTGTTCTGCTTTGGTGGTATAATCCTTTATCTTTTACAAAC
>DEKL01000117.1:11393-19104 GCA_002353835.1 Alphaproteobacteria bacterium UBA2723 | reverse complement strand
CAAAGAGCCGGTGGTATCGCCGGTTATCGTGCCGTAGTTAACACCATTAGCGGTGGAGATAGCGCCGCTGTTATCTAAAGTGGCACTGGTACCGACATATAAATCATCATCATTTGCGCTTAAACCTAAATAAAACGTTACGCTTGAGGCGGCGTAGGTATCATCTATATCTATATCACCGCTGTTGGTTAAGGTTTTACCGGCATTAACTTTTAAGTGACTAAGCTCTAAATCACCGCTATTGGTTACACTACCGTCAACAACGACCGTGCCGGTATGATATGTGCTACTGGTATCGGTATATCCGGTAATTTCATGGGTGTTGGTACCACCGGTAAAGGTAATGGTGCCGGAGTTACTGATAGTATTATCTGTAATGTCAATATTATTGGCATCAACTTCCAAATTACCGTCAACCACATTAAGGGTTTTCTGGGACAGAACACCATTCATCTTAACGGTACCTCTGTGGTCTTCTATGGTGCCGCGATTATCCCATTGACCGCCGATATAGGTCACACCTTTGTTGGCAATAACTTTGATATTGTTACTTCCATCTATCTCTAAGCCGTCAGAAACACCGCCGTTTAAGGTTATGCTGTGTCCCTCTTTCGGCAACAAATATAAACTACCGATACTATGGATATCGTTGTCGGTACCGCCGGTCATGGTGATACTGGTTCTATCATTGGGGTCCGTATAAGAAACGGTGGCGCCGGCTTTATTTTCATCAAACAAAACATTTTTTTGGTCAGCAACAATATAAACGGCACCGGAGGCATTAAAGATGGCACCACCTTTAGCATAAGTGTTGGTCGCACCGTTATGGGTAAAGTCAGAATCTATAAAGTAAACAGCAGGCTGTTTATNNTATTATCCCACATACTTTTATATACAGCGCCACCCCATTTAGCATAGTTTTGGTCAAACGTAGTACCGATAACACCGACCACGATATTACCGCTAAATAAGATTGCACCGCCGTCACCTTTTGCGGCCTTGGTTGTCCCTTTTGAATAGTTATAGCGGAAGAGTGAATTGATAATATCGGTGGAGCCTAAACCCTCAATATTGACCGCACCGCCTTGTTTGTTGGCGGTGTTGCCGATAAATTTGGTATTTTCTATAAGGGTTAATCTGGTATTATTTCCTTCTTTACCGACGGCACCACCTTGAAGTTCACTATTATCGTTCCATCTTCCGTTGGCGATAAAAGCTGAATCTTTGATATAATTGATAGTACCGTTGCCATTGCCTGCGGCTCTTATTACACCAATTGCAGTATTGTTATAAAAAACGCTGTTTTCAACACTTAATTGACCATTTACGTTAGAGGCGTTTTGATTAAGAGCTGCTATTGAGTTTAAAGAGCCATTTATGATATATGCGGAAGTATCCGGATCAATATCAGCTGAACCGATATTTTTTAAGAGCACATTACCTGTTTGTGTAACATTAAAAACTTGTTTACCATTGAAATTTAAGGAATAATTATTGCCGTCTATGGTTATTTCTTTGTTAATATTGCCAAAATTTGAAGTTAAGGTAATATCGGCGGTGAACATGATGGTATCGCCGGCAACAGCTGAGGATAAAGCAGTACGCAATTCTGCTTCGGTAGAAACGCAATATTTGGTGGCTGAGGATGTGCATTCTTCGTGAGTAACATCAGCACGCGCATTGCCGATGCTCATAAGAATCGCAAAAAATAGTGATGAAAATAGTGTAAACCCTTGTTTTAACAAGCGTTTATCACTGTTTGCCGAGGGTGCGGTATTGGTGGTGTCAAACATACTCCTAACCCTGCTCAACACTAGAGAAATTATACCGCTGCGCGTTTTTAATTTCATTACTAATATCCTCAAAAATACTAATACATACGGTTTCACTTATACCACAAATTAACGCTTTATTAAGGTTTTTTGATAGTTGTTAACAGTTTTTTAACTAATTTCGGATATTTGTTTTAACGTGCTGTTTTTACGCTGTTTTTTATGTTGTGGGTAATTTTATTTTTTTCTTTTATTTTTTTTAAAATAGTATCTTGCAGCCGATTTTTGAAGATGGGGTTATGAGCTTTTTATGGCGTTGTTATGGTCACCCCCTTCGTCAACTACGTTGACACTTCCCCCCTCAAGGGGGCAGAAGAAAGAGAGGCTGAAACGAGTTCAGCATGACGGTGCGAGGCGCACCTCCAACACTTTAAGGGGCTTTCCCGTGAAGAGAGGGATGCTGAAACGAGTTCAGCATGATGCGGTGGGAAAAAGAAACGAATAGCCTAACAGGTGGTTTTCTTCCGGTCTCTGAAACGCTCAAATAATGTTTGTACCAACACATACATTAACGGTATGATAAATACACCTATCGTCGTTGCCGCTATCATCCCGTAAAATACCGGTACACCAATCGCTTTTCGGCTCTCGGCAGCGGCACCGCTCGCAATTACCATCGGGAATACACCTAAAATAAAGGCAAATGCCGTCATCATAACCGCACGGAATCGCTCTCTTAAGCCCCGTATCGCCGCGTTGATAATTGTTGCGCCTTTAGCCCTCTCCTCTTTGGCAAATTCAACAATCAAAATCGCATTCTTCGCCGCTAAGCCTATCAACAACACTAAACCTAACTGGGCATAAACGCTTAACGGTAATCCGGTGATGAATAAACCGATTAAGGCACCGGAAATCGCTACTACTAAGCTTAGTAATACCGGAATCGGGATGATAAAGCTCTCATATTGCGCCACTAAGAACAAATAGGCAAAGATTATCGCTAACAGGATAATATACCCCATCTGACCGGTGCTTAATTTCTCTTGATAGCTCATGGTGGACCACTCAATGTCATAACCTTGAGGTAAGGTCTTAACCAGCTTTTCAACCGCCGCCATCGCCGTACCGGTTGAAACACCGGGCTTTTGTACCGCCGTGATACCGGCTGACGGGAATTGATTATAACGCTTAACAACACGCGGCGCTAAAACTTTCCTTAACTCAACCATGCCACGCATCGGTACCATGATACCGGCATTGTTCGGAACATAGAGATCGTTAATGTTCTCCACATCTTCACGATATTGCCAATCCGCTTCCATAATAACCTTGTTGACCTGCGTTCCTAAGTTAATATCGTTAATATAGGCAGAACCTAAATAGGCTTCCAAAGTAGAGAATATGTTGGACATAGATACTTTCATGCTCTCCGCCTTGACACGGTCTATATCCAGATAAATATTCGGCGTGTGCGCGTTAAACGTGGTATAGGCATAGGCTATCTCCGGTAAACGGTTGATTGCACCTAAATAACTCTGTAATACCGCATCTAACTTGGCATAGTCCGTCACCTCTTTGGACTCTAACCTGATATCCAAACCGCTGGAATTACCAAGACCTGAAATCGCCGGCATCTCAAATAATTGTATCTCGGCACCGGTCATCCCGATAAGCTTTCCTCTTAAACGATTTAATATTGCCGTTGAATGCTCCGCCGGATCTTTTCTTTCTTCCCACGGCTTTAATACGATAAAGTTCATACCAACGTTCTCGCCCCTGCCGTTTATCATGTTATACCCCATAATTGAGATAACCGCATCAACGGATTTTTCAGACTTTATTACTTCCTGTATTTGCTTGAACAGAGTTTGGGTGCGCTTCATGGTCGCCCCTTCCGGCAACTGTACACTCATCACAACCGTACCTTGGTCTTCATCCGGAATAAATGACGTCTGCGAAAACTTAAATAACCCTGCGACCAGCAATACCAGCGAGCCGAATATTATCAATATCATCGGTAGTTTTTTGGCAATAAACGCCACAGCCAACGCGTAACCGTTGATTACTTTGGCAATGGTGTCGTTAACCCTAAACCAAAACCCATGTTCGGGCTTGTTGTTCGGCTTTTTTAACAATAACGAACACAACGCCGGCGATAAGGTCAACGCATTTAATAATGAGAATAATATCGCCGTGCATATCGTGATGGAAAATTGTTGATAAATCAAACCGGTAATGCCGTCTAAGAACCCTACCGGTACGAAAATCGCCAGTAACACCAAGGAAGTCGCCATCAAAGCGCCGGAAATTTCTCCCATGGCTTTATATGTTGCCTCACGGGCGGTCATGTTTTCATGTTGCAATAAATACATCACGCGCTCTACCACCACAATCGCATCATCCACCACAAGACCGATTGCCAACAGCAAGGCAAACAGCGTAAACATATTAATACTGAAACCTATCGCTAACATTACGGCAAACGTTCCTAATACGGAAACCGGAATCGTTAATGCCGGAATAATCGTGGAATTAACATCTTGTAAGAAGAAATAACATACGCCGATAACCAATAACAACGTGAAGAATAATGTTAAAATAACTTCTTCAATGGAGGCATTGATGTATTGAGTTGAGTCATAGGCAACTAGGTATTCCATATCTTTCGGAAAACTTTTTGATAATTCCGCCATTTTTTCTTTTACACCTTCCATGGAAGCAAGGGCGTTGGCGCCTGATGCCAAAGCAATGGATAAGGTAACGGAGCTCTTGCCGTTATATAATGCGGATTTGGAATAATCTTCCTGCCCTAATTCTACGCGGGCTACATCTTTTAAGTGTACCAAACCGCCAGCTTCTGCCGTTCTGACAATAATGTTTTCAAATTCTTCTTTGGTGCTTAAACGTCCGGTTGTTTGTAAAGCAAATGTCATCTGATTGGTGGTTTCGGTCGGTACCGCGCCGACTTTACCTAAACTCGGTTGGTAGTTTTGGCCGGATATGGCGTTCTTTATGTCGCCGATGGTAATCTTTAACGCCGCCATCTTATCCGAATTGAGCCAGATACGCATACTTAATGCCGAACTGAATACCGTAATTGAACCGATACCGGGTACCCTTGATAACGGTCTTTCTATGTTGTTATAAACATAGTCGGCAAGCTCGGCTTCCGTATATGTGCCTTTAGGCGAAATAAAGGCCAAATAGGCTAAAATGTTTGATGATTCTTTGGTGACCGTCATCCCCTGTCGCGAAACTTCTTCCGGTAATTTAGAGGTGGCTTGCTGAATACGGTTTTGAACTTTAACTTGTGCCATATCCGGATCGGTTCCGGTCTTAAAAGTTACGGCTAAACTGTATGTGGAATCTTCCGAAGATGAATCCATATAAAGCATATCTTCCACACCGTTGATTTCATCTTCCACGGGAACACCTATCATCTTGGCGATAACATCTGCCGAGGCACCGGGGTACATTGCATCTACGGATATTTGCGGCGGTGTTACTTCCGGATATAAGGCAATCGGCAATTTTAAGACGGCAATTAACCCGACAATGACAATCAATATTGAAATAACAAAAGAAAAGCGCGGACGCTCAATAAATGTTGCTGAAAACATTGCTTATTCTCCTTATTTTTCTTCTGTTAAGTGATTGGGATTAACGACCATCCCCGGAGCTACTTTCTGTAAACCCTGAACGATAACCTTTTCATCTCCTTTTAAGCCGCTTTTAACAACTTGATTCTCTCCCATAACCGCGCCTAAGCTGATGTATTTTTGCTCAACCTTGTTTTGTTTGTTTACAACCATAACATAGGTGCCGTTTATGTCAGACATTAAAGCTTGTTGAGGTACCAATAATGCCTCTTTGGCGGATTTTAACCGAACATATATATCCACATAATTGCCCGGTACCAAAAGATTGTTTTCATTTTCAAAATCTAAATAAACAGGAATAGTTGCCGTGGCGGGATTAACTTCGTTATCTACAAAAACGTTTTCCGGCTTGGCGGTCTTTACATCTCCGTTCGGTAAAACAATATCTACAAAAATATCATCCGTGTCACTGTTGTCTTCCATAAACATTAAACGCTCTTTATCGCTAACCGAAAAGACTATTCTGACCGGATTTGTCTGTACCACACGTGCCAGCTTGCCGGAAGACGGACTGACTAAATTGCCGACAGTTACCAAAGCTTTGCCGATTTTACCGGTTATCGGTGATTTAATCTCCGAGTGTTCTAAATTAAGACGAGCTATCTCTAGCTCTGCTTTGGCCTGTCTTAAGTTACTCTCAGCTAAATCTATCTCCCTGTCTGAAGCGTATTTTTGCTGATTTAATGAAGAAACACGGTCATATTGCTTTTGCAACTGCTTAACCGCGGCTTCGGCTTTTTCCAAGTCTGCCTTATACTGTGTTTGCTCTATGATGAAGATATTTTCATCTTTTTTAACTTCGGCACCGTTTTCAAACAATATCTTTTCCAAATAACCGGAAACTTGCGGCACAATATCCACACTGTTAATTGCTTCCACTTCGGCAATATACTTTTTCTTGGTGGATACATCACCTTTGGATAAAGAACGTGTTAACACATACGGCGGTTCATGCGACCCCATGAAAGCGGACATGTCCGGCGTACTTAAGGCGTGCAGATAGGCACCTATAGCCATAAATAACGCGGCATAAGCCCCTTTTCTTATCAATTTTTCGTGATTTATCTTTCTTACTTTCATGGTTTTCAGCCTTTCAAAAATTTCTCATATTTTTTTATTTCAGAGTTTGTTTTTAAAATCAAGACATTTTTTTGTCCGGTATAAAACAATGTAAGGACCGTATTCAGGCGGTCCCTACTTTATTATGCGACTTTCTCGGATTGTTGCTCCTTCATCATCTTTTCAGCGGTTAAATAATCAAACTTACCGGTACCGGTAACAGGCGGGATTGCCATATAAACAACCTGCTTTGGTACCCACAGCTCGCTTAAGCCGCTTTCCTTAAAGAACGCGCGTATTTCCGGCATATTGGCATTTTCTCGGTCCGTAATCAGCACCAGTTGCTCGCCTTTCATCTCATCAGGAACAGTCACAATGCCTTGCAAAGCACCGGGGTAAAGCTTTTCTAAAACCGTTTCAACCGCGGTTAATGATACCATTTCACCGGCAATTTTAGCAAAACGCTTGGCACGGCCTAAAATCTTAACAAAGCCCTCGTCATCAACATCAACGATATCACCGGTATCATACCACTTATCAAGCGGCGGTTGTAAAACACCTGGCTTTTCTGACTTGATGTAGCCTTGCATAATGTTGTCACCTTGAACAAACAAACGACCACCCTCTTCCACACCGGGGACTTTCTCTAAGCGGTAATTGATACCCGGCAAGAAACGACCGACTGTGCCTTTTCTGATGTACATCGGCGTATTTAAACACAAAACCGGTGCGGTTTCGGTGGCACCGTAACCTTCCATAATGCGGACACCGAATTTTTCCATCCATAACGCGGCCGTGGTTGCTTTCAACTTCTCACCGCCGACAACCGCATACTTCAAGTTAAAGAAGTCATACGGATTGCCCATACGACCGTAGCCATAGAAGAAGGTATCCGTTCCGCAAATAATCGTGGCGTTGGTATCATAGACCAATTCCGGCACAATGCGGTAATGTAACGGTGACGGATAAAAGAAAGTCTTAATGCCGGAAAGCATGGTTAATATCACACCGACCGATAAACCGAACGAGTGGAACATCGGTAGGGCATTAAAGAAAATATCCGAGCGGTTAAATGCCAAAATACTGCTGATTTGATATCTGTTGGCCTGTAAATTTCTATGTGAGAGCAATACTGCTTTCGGAAAACCCTCAGAACCGGAGGTAAACAAGACAACGGCCGTATCATCCGCACGACTGGCCGGAACACGGTTAGCCAAGTGA
>DEKL01000117.1:0-11369 GCA_002353835.1 Alphaproteobacteria bacterium UBA2723 | reverse complement strand
GCAAATCCTTTTAATTTTGCCTTTAAGGAAATCTTTTTGGCAAACTCTTCCAAATATATGATATTGATGCCCTGCTCTTTTAAGGCTGCTTCAATATGCTCAAAATGACCTTGTTCTATAAACTTGTGGGCGGTAACAACCGTATTTAATTCAATGGTTTTAACGGATGAAATAAGTTGTTGTAAACCCAGCGAATAGTTTATCATCACCGGCACTTTATCCGCGGATATCAAAGCCCAAAAGCTGACAACATCCACCAATGTATTCGGCAACAACAAACCGATATACTTTTCTTCGGTAAATGCTTCTTGAAATGCCGTTCCCAAGATATAGCTCTTTTTAACTAAGGCATTATACGTTAACGGGTGGCGCGAAACGTCTTCGGCAATTTTATGATCCCAGCCGTGATCTTCGGCCGCTTTAATTAAGGAAACGAAGACATTTTCGTTTAAATCAGAAGTTTTATACATCATATCAGCCATGATATCATACAACTGCATGGATATCGCGTGACGATGCTCTCTACCCTTTAAGTCATCTTCACCGTTTAAGCTTCTGGGCGGTAAAACCTGCATGCTGATTTTCGGGAAAAATCTGGTCTTTAAGGTCTTATTTAAATAAGAGAACTTACTGTATTGTGCGCCGTTAATGCGTATCGGTACAATTTTGGCATCTGCTTTTTCGGCAATAACGCCTGCCCCTTCATATACCTTCATTAAGCCGCCGGTGGTGGTAATACGCCCCTCCGGGAATATCATCACTTTGTGATTTTTCTTCATTTGCTCAATCATCTGACGCAAAGAAATCGGTGAGGACGGATCAATCGGGTAAAATTTAACCAAGATACCGCAGAGCTTAATGTACCACTTATTATACCATTCCGTATTTAAGGCGAACATAATCTTTTCCGGCATGAAGGCGGCGATTAAAATACCGTCCAACAATGAGGTATGATTAGCGATTAACAAGCAACGACGACCGGCTTTCTTGAAATTTTCCAAACCGGTAATTTCAACACGGAATAATACGCTTAAAATCGCTTGTAAGATGGAGCGCAATAAAGCATCCGGTACAAGCAATGAGGTATAGAAAAATGCCGCTAAGTTTGCAATAGAGGCATAATAGAATAAATCCGGTACGCTAAAGCCCATACTCAGCATTACAACGGCATATACCGCGGCAATCACCATACCTAAGGCGTTCATGATATTATTGCCGGCAATAACCGAGGCGGTATGTGTTTTCGGTGCGTGGGTTTGGATTAAAGCATTTAACGGAACAACATAAGTACCGCCGCTGAAGGCTAAGATAAATAAGCTTATGCTGATGCCCCATGCACTCTTTCTGGTCATAAATTCTAAGAAACCGGCGGTTTCTGACGGGGCAACGTAATTTCTGGTTAAGAGATACAATAAATAAAGGCCGATACCCATACCCATAACGCTTAACGGTACATAGGTGGCATGGATAATCCCCTTTAACAATTTACCGCAGGAAATAGAACCGGCGGCTACACCGACCGAAAAGATAACTAAGAAGTATGTGATAACCGCAGGTGTTACGTTTAAGATTTTACCGGATAACGGATAAATCTGCACGGCAACCAAAGCTCCTATTGTCCAAAACCAGCTTGTGCCCAAAATACTGGTAAAAATCATCGGATTCTTAAATATAAGGCTTAAGATGGACTTTGTGGCCTTAAATACATTACGGGAAACTTCGGCGGTCGGCCGCGGTGCCGGTGCCTTCGGAATACGCTTGGAAGCCATTACCCCCATTACGGAAAAGGCTATTAACAGAGCTACGGCAAGGGAAATCGGCAAAATTGTACCCATAATCAAGCCCAGTAAAATGGCAATATAGGTGGTAGCCTCAATATAGGCATTGCCTTCCGGAAGTTCTTTCGTATCCAACAACTGCGGTAACAAAGCATATTTTATCGGACCGAAAAAGGCAGACTGTGTCCCCATTAACGTCAACAATATAATAAGTAAAGTAACACTTCCCGTCCACAAAACAACGGCAACTCCGAGCATTAAGCCCAGTTCGGCTAATTTCAGCAAACGTGCCAGTTTGTCGCGGTCATATTTATCGGCTACTTCGCCGGCGGTAGCGGAAAATAAGAAAAACGGTAAAATAAATAACCCGGCGATTATATTTGACAGAATATCGGCTTGTGAGGTTAAACGTACCGTTACCATGGTTAAGAGCGCATTTTTAAATAAGTTATCGTTGAGCGCTCCTAAAAACTGTGTCATCAACAGCGGAAAAAATCGCTTTGATTTCAACAGCTTCTTTTCATCTTCAGACATAGTTCTCTCCAAAAGTTCAGTCCAATATGGGGGTAAACTATCTGATTTTTACATAAATGACAACTACGAAAAATAAAAAGTCCACAGGGGGAACAAAGTTAAAACCGTCGCTTTTATTAAAAATTAACTTTTTATACGCTATAAATATGATATCAGCAGCAATTAGGAGATATTATACAATGGCTAAGCGTAAAATCAAAAAAGAATTTATTATGGCACCGATGCCGGTGTTAGTTATCGGAACTTATGATGAAAACGGTGTGCCGAATGCCATGAATGCCGCTTGGGGTACACAATGTGATTTGGATAAAATCGTTATCTTTCTTTCCAAGCATAAAACAACTGATAATTTGCAGATAAAAAAAGCCTTTACACTTGCTTTTGCAACGAAGGAAACATTGGTCGCTTCCGATTATTTCGGTATTGCTTCAGGCAGAAATATCAATAAAATTGAACAAGCCGGTTTTCACGCGCACAAGGCAGATTTTGTTGATGCGCCAATCTTTGATGAATATCCGGTAACAATGGAATGTGAAGTAGTGGAGATGAATAATGAAGGCGGTGATTACCGCTTGGTCGGAAAAGTTGTTAATGTGGTTGCCGAAGAATCTGTTTTAGACGGCAGAGGTCGGGTAGATTTGGATAAATTGCACCTTATTTCTTATGACAGTGTCACCAGATGCTACCGTGTGTTGGGATATGTGGTCGGACATGCCTTCCGTGACGGATTGGCCATTAAAAATAAAGGGGATGTTGATTTTACCGGCGACGAGTAATCAGATATTACGGCTGTATTTTTGCTGGTAGTCGTCTTGCTTCGTAAACGTGCGCTTATTTGCGCGCGTTAACTTCGCTTCGGGCAAGCCACCCGTAACATTCGCTTTGTTTGCTTTACAGCAAAGTCGCTCATTAACAGGTGCTATAGCTCTCGGAAATAAATGTCCACCGGACATTTATTTTTCTGCGAGCCCCGCAAGGGGTGCTTTTTTTATTGCCTTGCGCCTGTAGTCGTCTTGCTTCGTAAACGTGCGCTTATTTGCGCGCGTTAACTTCGCTTCGGGCAAGCCACCTGTAACATTTGCTTTGTATGCCTTGCGGCAAAGTCGCTCATTAACAGGTGCTATAGCTCTCGGAAATAAATGTCCACCGGACATTTATTTTTCTGCGAGCCCACACTCGTGGGTTCAAATCCCCGATCTTTGTTTATTACCAACAAAAAAAGCACCCACAAGGGGTGCCTTTTTTATTGGTAGCGAGAGAGGGATTCGAACCCACGACACAAGGATTATGATTCCTCTGCTCTACCGACTGAGCTATCCCGCCATCAAATGACGAGAGAATATTTACATATAAAAATTTCTAATGTCAATAAGAAAAATTTAAATGTGTGAATTTTTTTGGATGACTTCCGCACAGCGGCTTAAATTCAATATTTCATCTTGTATTCATTTAAGCATTTTGCCATATCTAACGGTGTCTTTATCCGCTCAATGCAGGTTATCGGCTCTTTGGGTATTTCACCTGATTGACAATTATTGCTCGCGCAACCGCTTAATAACAGCACTGCGACTGATGTCGGCATACCAATCAAATAACGCCTTATCTTCCTCAGCAGCCTGAGATAAATTCTCGTTTTCTTTAACAAGTTTCTCTTTTTCATCATATATCCTCCTGATATTTGTGATTAAAACTTCGTTGTTTTGACGATATACCTCCTTCTGCCGTCGTTGGTCTGCCGCCTCCTTAAAATTGTAAACGGCAAACCATCCGACCAACAAAAACAAGGCTGTTAACAGTATTATCTGCTTCATCTTGTTTTCCTTTTCTTTTCCTATTCATCCGAATGCTTTTTATGAAACATTTTCCATAAACTCACGGGATCTTTTTCGGCTGACCTTAATAAGCTGTCGGCTATCATATATATTCTGACGGCAAATAATCCGGCGACACCGGATATACCGTATTTAACCGGTGTCGGTATATCCATATATTCGGTCAATAAACCGCATAACATACTGACAATAAAGGTTATCAGCATATCTCTTAAACTTTGCCTGACGGAAATAAACGGCTTTATCAATATGGTTATTAACCCGATAAACATTCCCCATAAACTGTATCCGGATAAGATTTCTTTTATCCTTTCCATCTTTCCCTCTTAAAATAAAATGATACTCGGTATCGTCATATTGGCTTCGGGAACCGTTTTCATATAGATACTGACACCGCCGTTATATGTTGCTGATACCGGCGCAAAATTACCGGAAAGAGCATCATTTGCGCTAAACATGACTGTCGGAATACGACTTGAAGTGGCACCGCTTAACGAAAGATCTACACGATACGGATAATCTTCATAAGTTTCATCAGATACAATATCGGCAACCTTAACCGTAACATTGACGTATCTTTTTAAGGCAACGCCTCTAATTCTTGAATCTATTTCATCTTTATCATAGTAATCATCAAATTTAGCGGTTAATTCTTCACCGAGCGTTTCTATGTCAGACAATATTTCGGGAAGAGCCGTTATGCTTTCCATGTTTTGGCTGACTAATACCAATAATGACGTTATTTCTTCGCCGCTTGTTGCCGAGCCTTTGGGAATGCTCACACATTCAGCCACCTTATCACGTAATTGCTGTAAGGACATGATTATTCTGTCTAAAGATTTTTCATAATCCGTTGCCGGAAAATTTTCGCCTTCCATAAACTTCACTAATTGCTTTAATTCCACATCACGAACAATGGTTATTACCGTTTCTGCCACAGGGGCAACGGCAAAGGTGATTTCCCCGCCGCTCGCATCCCCTGAACCTTGAATCGTATAATCCGTTCCTTCGCTCAATAATGTATTGTCGGCATAAACCGCTATTTCTTTGTTGAAAAAATAAAACGGCACCGTAAATGTGGTGGTGGTACCATCTGCAACATAAACCGCTTTTCCTGTTTGACTTTGTATTGTCATGTTTTTTTCTCCTTAAATGTGTTGAAACAAAAAAAAGAGCCTTGAATACCAAGACTCTCTGTTGATTTAAAATAAATAAAGCTCCCTTTACAGAGAGCTTAAATGACTTTTCTGCCATTATGTTATTCTTTTTAACACAAACCGTCGGTGTTGTCAACCCCTGCACGGTGGTTCGTGTTCATATTATCTTTCAGGGCCACCTGCCCCCAAGATATTGCCTTTAACGGTATTTTCGTTGTAACTTTGGGCAAATTCTTTTCTGTTGGCATAATTTAATTCTATGCCGTTATGAAAAATTTTGGCCAATCCCTTTTCTATTTCTATCTTTGTACCGTCGTTATATTCTATTTGGCAACCGTTTGCTGTCTTTATCCAATTAGATTGTATTTTATTACCTTTACCGTTTATCCAGCTTTCCGCCACTATTCTGCCACCGTTGCCGGTAACCAACTGATGATTATTCTGAATAGATAAAATTTCTTTTTTACCTAAGCTGACCGCCTTGCCGTGACTGATGTAACTGAGAATCGTAAAATATTTATCGGCAAATATTTTATCTCCGGTTTTAGCTGTCATATACATTTTTTCCGGATTTTCAAAATATATCTGTATGCCGTTTTGATATTGAATACGTTTCTTTTCAAAATCCGCTTCAATCCCGTTATTTAACCGACATGCCGTTATATCCATATCCGTTATCGTAATGCTGTTGCCGTTTTGATATTCTTCGGTATAAGGACGAATTTTTCTGCCGTTTTGATTGTTGTCAAATACCGGACGCTTGGTATAACCTGCCGCATTGGTAACGCTTAACACTCTTTGTGAGCTGAAATCTATATCCACAACCATACCGTTTTCATGGGTGGCGCGATAAATGTTATCCTGCACCAACTGGACTGACGGTGTGCGTGCTTCTATGCGCTCTTTTAAGGTTAAGCAATCCTGACGTAGGTTTGATAACATATCGGCAACGTGCGCATTTAACTCGTTATCCATATATTTATGGCTTAAATCATTGCGCAATCTCTTATATTCCATCCATTTTTCGGCTTCTTCCGTTGATATAATGTGCTGGCGTTTGATATAATCCCAGGCTATGACCGGTGTATAATTCTTACCGCAAAACAGACAATGTTGGCAAACCATATATTCTATATGTTGAAACCAATCCACATACTGCCGGCGTATCAGATAGCTGTTTATACGCTCGCCCATATCGACCATATCCATACCGGCCTTGTCTATGACTTTAATATTCGGGTATTTTTTTTCTAAATTTTCAATGATCGTATCTTTTTTATCACTATGGTCGTAACCGGTTTCAATGTAAAGACCGTTATCTCCCTTTAAGGCAACATATTCTTCTATTTTTTGGAAAAAACGGGAATCGCTCTCCGTTTTGTTCTTAGCCAAAAAATTATCATTTAATATCTGCACCAACGGCAAAAAGATTTCGGCTGCCGATTTGTATGATTCTACACGTTGAGCTAACGGCATATCACACAAATTACAGTATGAATCTAAATAACGACGGCGAACAGACGCGTTTTTAATGGTTTCGCTGTTATTAAACTTACCGATACCATCCAACGTATCCCACTGGTGATACATCAAATGACGGATATTTAAAAATTCCTGTAACTTGGAACCTGAGGTCAACAAACCTTCTTTTTCCGCCTGTGATAAATAATTATTCCCAACACGGCGCCCCACCAATTCTTTGATGATTTTATGGGTTTCTTCCGCTAACAAAGATAAGGTGTCCAATATCATACTTTCAAACGGAGCTACCTTAAATGAGGCCATGGCTTCGGTTTGCATATACACAATGTCTTTGTTTTCTATTTTTCCCGTGGCGGGAATTTGCGCAAAAACATCTAAAATGCACATCATCTTTTTCTCAAACGAATCGTTAGCATAGGCTTCATCTATGGTTTTATTTTTATCGGTGTCTTTGTAAGTTACGACATACTTTCCTTCAATGATGAAGCGAGATGATGATAATTTTTCTTCTTTAGGATAGGCTATAACATAACGTTCTACGCGGTGCGGTAAGGCATTATTGCCGCTACGGACATTATATGTGGACGGTGCCGAGATAATCCCCTGCCCCTCACCGGCATATTGTGCAGATGTATGATTTAAGCTGATATAGCAATTATGGTTGCTTTCGGTTGGTTTATTGGCTAAAAAATCTTCATAAGCCTGTTTATCTTCCGGATGTAATACTTCGGCACACCACGGATTTTTTTCACCATATATGGCTTTGGCACCGGCGTCGGCTATTCTGCCGATTTGGCAACGTTTGACAACATCTTCTAAATTACTGACCAAAGATATATATTCGCGATAGGCCGCAAGCAAGCTTTCCCTTTTGGCAGGGCTGACAGAATTTTTATAAATACTGTTTTGTGTCCAAGCTTCAACCATTATGTTATATACCTTTTGTACGTTTGTGGAAGGAGATTATTGCCGAAAATTATATTTTTGTCAAGTTTTATTTTAATCTTTTTTTAAGCTATTTATGATATTGATATTGTTGATTTATTATAATTTCTTCTTTACGAAATAAAAAACTGTGTTATTTTAAGTAAAGATTTATATGTTTATCTTACCGGTTTTTACTGATAAAAGGGGCTATTATGAAGTTAGGCGTTTGGGGATTAGTTTTAGGATTTTGGCTGTTCGGAGTTGTGCCGACACAGGCAGACAGTTCTATTTATGATGTCGTTAATAATGAGGATATGGATACTTTTTCCGATATGGTCATTTTAGGTTACGATATTGATGATACGGACGCGGATGGTTTTTCCCCTTTGATGATTGCTTCTGCCCTCGGTAAACCTACTTTTGTACAGTTTTTAATTGATAACAATGCCAAAGTTGATAAACGCAGCTATAAGGGGTTAACTGCCCTGCACCGTGCGGCTCAGGCCGGTCATAACGAAATTGTTAATATTTTGGTTGAAGCCGGTGCTAATGTTAATATGCCGGATTTTGACGGAAATACGCCGTTAATGCTTGCTGTTGCTTCCAATCGCCGTTTTACCGCAGAATTGTTGGTTAAACTCGGTACGGATATTAACTTCCGTAATGCTAAAGGCGAAACAGCCTATAAGATTGCGGAAAAAAGACGTTTCAAAGAAATTATGGAATTCTTAAAAGAAAACGGCGGAAGATAGTTTTATTTATTTCCCCTTTTGACCGGCTGTTATGTTTATAACAGCTTTTTTTTGTTTTAGGGGTTGCGGAGACTTTTTCTTATCCCTATATAACAAATAAATTTGAAATAAATTGATTATCTTTTTTAAGGAGCTTGTTGTTATGGCTGAAAAAATTGAATTTAAGACTGAAGTCAATAAACTGTTGGATATTGTGATTAACTCTTTATATTCCGAAAAGTACATTTTTTTGCGTGAGCTTATTTCCAATGCATCAGATGCCTTAGATAAACTACGTTACTGGACTTTGACCAATCCGGATTTAGCAAAACCTGCGGCACCTTATCGCATTGTCATTACACCGGATAAAGATAAACATACGCTTACTATTTCCGATAACGGTATCGGTATGAACCGAGATGACCTTATTAACCATATCGGTACAATCGCTAAATCAGGCACGGCGGAATTTTTACAAAACACTAAAGATAATGCAGCGGCGGTTGACCTTATCGGTAAATTCGGTGTCGGTTTCTATTCTGCCTTTATGGTTGCATCCAAAGTGGAAATTATCACTAAGCGAGCTGATAGCGATAAAGCTTATAAATGGGTTTCCGACGGGGTTAACGGTTATGAAATTTCCGATGCAACAAAAGATACAAACGGTACGGATATTAAACTGTTCTTAAAAGATGATGCGCTTGATTTTGCCGATACCATTTATTTGAGAAACATCATCCACACCTACTCCGAACATATTGATTATCCGATTGTTTTGAACTTAGGCGAAGCCGGCGAAGAAACCGTTAATACCGCGGCGGCACTTTGGACCCGCAATAAAGCGGATATTACCGAAAAACAATATAAAGATTTTTATCAGCACGTTACCAAAAACTTTGATGATCCGTGGCTGACCATGCATTTTAAGGCTGAAGGCAGTTTGGAATATACCGGTTTGTTGTTTATTCCGACCAAAGCGCCTTATGACCTTTTCCAGCCGGACAGGATGACCGGTATCAAGCTCTATGTCAACAAAGTCTTTATTTCAGACAAGATTGAGGGCTTAATGCCGATGTATTTAAGGTTTGTTAAAGGTATTATTGACAGCGCCGATTTACCGCTCAATATTTCGCGTGAAATGTTGCAGCAAAATGCTTTAATCGCCAAAATCCGTCAAGGCGTGGTTTCAAGATTATTTAAAGAATTGAAGAAAAAGGCGGAAAATGAGGAAGATTACGCCACATTCTGGAATGCCTTCGGGGTTGCCTTTAAGGAAGGTATTTACGAGGATTTTACCAACCGCGAAGAAGTTGCCGGATTATCTCGTTTTTATACCACGAAAAATACGGATAAACTGACTTCTCTTGATGCTTATATTGAGCGGATGGGAAAAGACCAAAAAGCTATTTATTACATTACCGGTGATGATGTGAAAACCCTTTGTTGCAATCCGCAACTTGATGCCTTTAAGAAAAAAGATATTGAGGTTTTGCTCTTAACAGACCCGATTGATGAATTTTGGACACAAACGCTCATCTCTTACAAAGGACATGACTTAAAGCATATTTCCCAAGCTGATATTGATTTATCTTTTGAACGGAGTGAGCCGAAAGCTGATGAAGACGGCTTAAAAACTTTAATTGAAAAAATGGGCGAATGGTTTAAGGACGAAACCGGCAAGGTGGAAGCTACCGAGAAGTTGACAAACAGCCCGGCAACGCTTGCGGTTGAAGCCGGTCAGATGAGCATACATCTGGAACGCCTAATGCGTAATCATCAACAAAAGACTAACTTTGACAGTACACGGATTTTGCAAGTTAACCCCTACCACCCGTTAATTGTTAAATTAGCTGAGATGATTAAAGATAATGCTAATGAAGATGATGTTAAGGATGCTTCCATGCTTATCTTGGAACAAGCAAAAATTGCCGAAGGAGAAGCTGTTTCCAACCCGAGTTTGTTTAATGAGAAATTAAGTTCGTTTATTTTGAAATCTTTAGAAAAAGATAAACCGGCGGCTTAATCTTAATTATTGACAAAAATATTTTTTTGTGTTATTCGTAGAGGGTAGTGTTACCCTCTATTTTAATATCAGGTTTTAGGTTTTGAAATTTAGTCAGTTAAAATACGGATTGTTAATCTCTGCCACCACTTTTTTCGGGGGCAGTCAAATGCGTCTTTATGCGCAAGATAGTGCCGGTAAGCCGCAAAAAATTGAAAGCAAAATTTTTTACAAAAAGCGCTTTATGCAGAGTATTGCTCCGCAAAAACCGACTATTTCCGTTGATTTTATGGTGGATTCCATCAGAAATATGACTTCAAACGGTAATCTTTTGCCGGATGTCAATGTTATCCAGCTTTATGCCGATTTAGACGATGACGAAGAAGAAGATGAATATTTAGACGGAGTTCATAATAAATTGGTGGCCGCGCATGAAATGTGGCACCGAATTTGTTTGATGAATGGGACTTTGGAACAACCGATGTCCGCAACACATTTTCGTACCGGACAGGATAACTTTGAAATTACGGCTTGTATCGCCGCCCTGTTGACATTTAGAGATATTTATTTAACGGCAACACCTGAACAGCAACAAAAATTACATCAAATATCTGATCCGAAAATTCAGATGTATCTGTTAGCGGTTGACCATGATATTGTTAAGCCTTTTTCCAAAGATAAGAAAGATTTTGATTTTGAAATGCAGTTTATTGCCAAAACGGTTTCTTCTTTTTGGAATAATACCATGTCTGCATCTTATGCCGATTACCATAATATGTTAACCGAAAATTCCGGCAGAAAGGAAATGACTTCTCCGATTTATGAGGCAAATTTCAAACACGATATTAAGCAAATGAATACTATCGGAGGGATTGATTTTTCTCAATATTATGATTTTACCGATATTCATAACCGTAAAGTCTTCC
>DEKL01000100.1 GCA_002353835.1 Alphaproteobacteria bacterium UBA2723 | reverse complement strand
AAAAATTCTTGAACAGTGTTCAAAAGCATTTTAGGATAGAAACAGGTTTTGGGATATATAGGGCTTTAAAACATGGCAAAAATAAAAGAAGAAATTAGGGTTGATTTAATTGTCAAAGCAAGAGAATTGCTTAAAAACAAGGGTTTGGAATTTTTGACGGCGCGAAAATTGGCGGATTATTCCGGTTATTCCGTCGGCACGATATATAATCAATTCAAAAGTATGGACACTTTGATTATGTGGGAAAATTGTCAAACCTTAGATGAGCTGATTGAACAACTTAAAAAAGCCGAATTAGGGTCTGATGCTTATTATAATCTGAATAACCTTTTAGACAAGTTTATAGATTTTGTTCTTGCCAATAAGAATTTATGGTTTGCTTTGTATAACTTCCATTTTATCGGTAATATAGACAGATTTGAGCTGTTCTATATGCGCCGAATTATTAAGATTGTACAGTTGTTGGAAAATAATCTGCATAAGCTTTTTATCAGAGTTTCCGATAAAGAACGTAAGGTCTCAACGGAGGTTTTATTCGTAAGTGCGTTTGCTTTGAGCTCTCTATTGACAACAGAAAAAGAATTTGCCCGTTTAGAAAAAAAATATGTTATGAAGGTTATGTTTAATACTTATTTGGCGGGTATGTCTTATTTGAAAAAATAAAGTATATTGAGGGCAGAGTGGCTGAATATTTAAAAATCTTTATATCGTTTTTTAAAATCGGTCTGTTTACATTTGGTGGCGGTTATGCCATGATGCCGTTTTTTCGTCAGGAATTGGTAGAAAAAAGAAAATATATTAAAGAAGAGGAATTGATAGATTTTTATTCCATCGGGCAATGTACGCCGGGGGTTATCGCCGTTAATGTGGCAACTTTTACCGGCTATAAAATTAAGGGGGTAAGCGGTGCCTGTATGGCAACGTTTGCCATTGTTTTGCCGTCACTTATTATCATCATGGCAATTGCCGGTGCATTAACAATGTTATCGGATAATGAATTTGTGAAGCATGCTTTTGCCGGCATACGAATAGGGGTTATTGCGCTTATCTTAAATGAAGTTGTTAATCTGTTTAAGAAAACAGTAAAGTCAAAATATCAAGTGGCTGTTTTTGTTTTGATAGCCATCGTTCTTTTCGGATTTAATCTCTCTGCTGTCTTAGCGGTTATTGTTGCCGCTACTGTCGGTTTAGTTAAATTCTTGAGGTCAAAATGGCAATGATTTTAATGACTTTGTTTTATGAGTTTTTTAAGATTGGTTTGTTTGCCATTGGCGGTGGAATGGTTACAATACCTTTTTTGTTTGATTTAACGGAAAAATTTAATTGGTTTACGGCGGCAGAATTAACGGATATGATTGCCGTAGCACAATCTACACCGGGACCAATCGGGGTTAATATGGCAACCTATGCCGGTTTTCAGACGGCAGGAATTTGGGGAGGGATTATTGCCACACTCGGTTTAGTTTTCCCTTCGGTGGTTATTGTCATTTTTGTTTCCAAACTCTTGAAGCGATGGGCAGAAAATGATTGTGTTAATGATATAATGGTGTCCATAAGGCCGGCGGTGGTGGCACTTATTTTGCAGGCGGGTTTTGATTTGCTTAAAATAAGCGTAAGGGATTATTTTTCGGCGCTGTTTCTGGTTGCCTTTTTTGTTTTGATTTATTTTTATAAGAAAAGCCCGATATTTTACATTATTTTATCTGCAATTTTGGGTGTTGTTTTGAAATTATAGTCTGCGTTTTTTTATTATAAGTACTTGCTATTTAAAATTTTTTTGTTATAAAAAGGTAAATTTTGAAGTCAGCTTTTGCCTTTAACGTTTGTTTAGAGGCATTTTTTAAGGAACAAACAGGCTATGAGTATTAGAAATATTGCAATTATTGCTCACGTTGACCATGGTAAAACAACGTTGGTAGATGGTTTATTGCGCCAAAGCGGTACGTTTAGAGATAATCAAAAAGTTGCAGAATGTGTAATGGACAGTAATGATTTGGAACGCGAGCGCGGAATTACCATTCTTTCTAAGTGTACATCTGTTTCTTGGAACGGCACAAACATTAACATTGTTGATACACCGGGACACGCTGATTTCGGCGGCGAGGTTGAGCGCATACTTTCTATGGTAGATGGTGTGGTTTTGTTGGTTGATTCATCAGAAGGGCCGATGCCACAAACAAAGTTCGTTTTAGGTAAAGCTTTAAAAATCGGGTTAAAGCCGATTGTTGTTATCAATAAAGCCGATAAAGCTGATGCCAGACCGGATGAAGTTTTAAATGAAATTTTTGATTTATTTGTAAGCCTTGATGCTAATGATGAACAGCTTGATTTTCCGGTGTTGTATGCTTCCGGTCGTAACGGGTGGGCCGTTAAAGAGTTGACGGATGAAAAGAAAGACTTAACGCCGTTATTTGAGTTAATCTTATCGTATGTTCCGGAACCGGAATGTGATTTAAGTAAGCCTTTTTCTATGCTGGCGACAACATTGGAGGCAGATAAATTTGTTGGTCGTATTTTAACCGGAAAAATCCATAGCGGTACGCTAAAAGTTAATGATGCGGTTAAAATTATCAATAAAGACGGCGAAGTTGAGCGGACACGTATTACCAAAATTATGGCTTATAAAGGTTTGGAACGTGTGGCCTTAACAGAAGCGCATGCCGGAGATATTGTTGCGGTTGCAGGTGTTGTTAAGGGAACGGTTGCCGATACGATTTGTGCACCGGAAGTTACGGAATATATTGAAGCACAACCGATTGATCCGCCGACATTGGCAATGACTTTCTGCGTTAATGATTCCCCGTTGGCCGGTCGTGAAGGCGATAAAGTCACTTCCCGTATGATTTGGGACAGATTAGAGAAAGAAGCCGAGTGCAATATTGCACTTAAGATTTCCCGTACGGACAGCACAGATGCCTTTGAAGTTGCCGGTCGTGGCGAACTTCAGTTAGGTGTTTTGATTGAAACCATGCGCCGTGAAGGTTTTGAACTTTCTATTTCTCGTCCGCGCGTTCTTTTGCACAAAGATGAAAACGGTAATCTTTTGGAACCGGTGGAAGAAGTTGTGGTTGATGTGGATGACGAATTTTCCGGTACCGTGGTTGAGAAGTTGAGCCAACGTAAGGCTGAACTTTTGGAGATGATTCCTTCACAAGTCGGTAATAAAACACGCTTGATTTTCCATGCACCGTCCAGAGGGCTTATCGGTTATCACTCCGAATTTTTAACAGATACACGCGGAACCGGTGTGATGAATCGTATTTTCTTTGATTATGAGCCGTATAAAGGTGAAATTGAAAGCCACCGTAACGGGGTGCTGATTTCCAGCGAAGATGGTGTGGCAATCGCATATTCACTTTGGAAATTGCAAGATCGCGGACCAATGTTTATTGAGCATAACAGTCCGGTTTATGTCGGAATGATTATCGGTGAGCATACAAAGTCTAATGATTTGGAGGTTAATCCGACAAAATCTAAACAGTTAACCAATATTCGTGCTGCCGGTAAAGACGAGGCGATAGACCTTATTCCGCCGCGGAAACTTTCTCTTGAACAAGCGCTTTCTTATATTCAACAAGATGAACTTTTGGAAGTAACACCAAAGTCATTGCGTTTAAGAAAGAAGATATTGGATCCGTTGGTAAGAAAACGCTCAAGAAATAATGTAGAAGCAAATGCCTAAAAATAAAGCCGTCCTAAGGGGCGGCTTTTTCTATCAAAAAGCTGTTCTTTAAATTTGTTTTGCCATGCATATATATGATGATATGGAGGAAATATGTTTGCTAAAAAAGAAATAGAAGCGGTTAAAGAACGTCGTCGTGTCAGAGATGTATTGAAAAGTATTTGGAATTTTTGGACCAGTCCGGAGGGTGCTTTTATTTTGGCAGTTTCAGCGATGGCTTTGGGGTATTATCAATTTTATATCAGCCGTCCGATTTTAAGGTATGATACGGTTACAACAAAGCTTATTTCTTCATCTAATTCAAATAATTATACCGTTGATGTGATGGGGAAAAAATATCAGGATTTGTATTTAACTAAGGTTTATCTTTTTAACCAAGGTGAACAGGCGCTTTCCGGTGCAGATGTTTCACGTATCGGGCATGACCCGATACGAATAACAGTACCTAAAGAGGCTAAAATGCAGCATTTTAATTTGGATAATGAAGAGACCACAGCCTCTATTACGGCAGAAGTTGTTCCGTATAAAAATGATTTGGTTTTAAATTTTGATTTTCTTAATCCGAGTTATCAGTATGTCGTTAATATTTTGCACGAGGCTCCCAGTGATAATATTGAGGTGACCGGAAGTGCATTAAATGTGAGCGAAATTACACGGGCTATCAGTGGTCGGGAACTTAAAGATTGTTTGATTTGGGGATTGGGAACACTTTATGTTTTGTTGATTATCTATTATGTTTTCAGAAAATGGAAACATCATTAAAGCTATTTTAAGCAATATATTGTATTCTCCTTGCAGACTTAATTTTGTTTAGGGGAATAGAATATGAAAAAATCATTTATATGCAGTTTGTTGGCTGTTTCTTTATTGACAGCGTGTGCAACAGATCCTTATACCGGAGAAAGTAAGGTTTCCAAAACCGCATGGGGAACGGGAATCGGCGCTGCAGCCGGTGCCGGTATCGGTGCATTGGTTGGTGGTAAAAAAGGTGCTTTAATCGGTACGGCTGCCGGTGCGGCTGTTGGTGCCGGTACCGGTGGTTATATGGATATTCAAGCCAGAAAACTTCGCCAAGAACTCTTGAACACCGGTGTTCAGGTTAAAGAGTATGAGGGACAGATTTATTTAATTATGCCTGGAAATATTACGTTTGATACCAATGATGCAACGATTAAACCTGCTTTCCAGCCGGTGTTAAATTCGGTTGCTAAGGTTATTAAGGAATACAACAAGACTATGGTACAAGTTAACGGTTATACGGATAGTACCGGTAGTGCGGCAACAAACAATTCATTGTCTTTAATGCGTGCAAATTCTATCTCTAATTATTTGAGATTGCAAGGCGTTGACGGTAACAGAATCGTTTCTAACGGTTATGGCTCTTCAAATCCGATTGCTTCTAATGCAACAGCAGCCGGACGTGAGCAAAATCGTCGTGTAGAAATTGTTTTAATCAATAAGCAGTAATTGCTTGGCGAATAAAAAAAGGAGCAGATTTTCTGCTCCTTTTTTTTGTGGTTTATTTAAGATTATTCATCAAAGACAATTTTCATTGTGTCTTTGGCAATCATATATTCTTCATCAGTCGGAATAACAAAAACGCGAACCTTAGAACCTTTTTCGGAAATTTCGGTAATGGAACCACGTTTGTTATTTTCTTCTTCGTTTAAGGTAATGCCGAGATAGGCTAAACGCTCTAAAACGAGTTTTCTTAACAAAGCACCGTTTTCACCGATACCTGCCGTGAAGACAATCGCATCAACGCCACCTAATACGGCAATGTATGAACCGATAAAGCGAATAATACTGTGAACATAAGCATCCATAGCATCTGTTGCGCTTTGTTCTTTGCCATATAATGCCTCAATATCACGGTTATCAGAATAGCCGCAGATACCGAGCATACCGCTTTTCTTATTTAAGATTTCATTTACTTCATCAGGTGTTTTGTGCTGAGATTTGCAAATATAGAGCGGAATGTACGGGTCAATATCGCCGCAACGTGTGCCCATTACCAAGCCGGCGAGCGGGGTAAAGCCCATAGATGTATCCAAGCAAATGCCGTTATTGATGGCAGAAATGGAGGCACCGTTACCTAAGTGACAAGTAATGATTTTACCTTTTTTACCGATAAGTTCTGCCGCTTTTTGGGAAACGTAGGCATGAGATGTGCCGTGGAATCCATAACGGCGGATTTTATATTTGGTATATTGTTCCAAAGGAAGCGCATACAAGAAAGCTTCTTTCGGCATGGTTTGATGAAATGCCGTATCAAACACAACGGTTTGCGGAACATTTGGTAAAAGCTTTTTAACGGCTCTGATACCTAAAACGTGGGCATGATTGTGTAAAGGTGCTAATTCTGCCAATTCTTCAATTTGGTCAATAACCGTATCTGTTACCAATACGGAATTTTTGAAGATATCACCACCTTGAACAATGCGGTGTCCGACAGCATCAATTTCTTCCATGGATTTTAATGCACCATTCAGTAACTCAGTAATAACTTCGTTAATAGCTTCATTGTGTGTCGGCAATTCTACTTCGCGTTTGCGCTTGGTACCGTCTGGAAATTTGATTTCCACATTAGAACCGCTGATACCGATACGATCAGCCACACCTTTGGCAACAACGTCATATTTATCTCCTTCAACATTAAATAACTGATATTTAAGTGAAGATGAACCAGAGTTTAATACAAGAATTTTTTTCATTATCTATTCCTTTTAATTATTTTACAGCTTGAATAGCTGTAATTGCAATCATACCAACGATATCTTCTACCAAGGCACCGCGAGACAAGTCATTTATCGGGGCATTTAAGCCTTGCATAATCGGACCATAAGCCTCAGCACCGTAGAAGCGTTGCAATAGCTTATAGCTGATGTTGCCAACTTCCAAGCAGGGGAAGATTAAGACGTTAGCGTGGCCGGCAACTTCTGAACCCGGGGCTTTCTTTTTAGCAACAACTTCGTCTAAGGCGGCATCTGCTTGTAATTCACCATCTATGGCGACCTTACCTTTAAGCGGACTTGTTTCCAACATCTTTTGAGCCAATTCGGTTGCGGCTTTTACTTTATCTACCATACCACCGTGGCCGGAACCTTTGGTGGAATAGGAAAGCATGGCAACTTTCGGCTCTAAACCGAATTGCATGGCAGTTTCTGCAGAAGCTAAAGCCATGTCAGCCATTTCCTGTTCGGTCGGGTTAATGATAATCGCCGGATCAGAGAAAATGTATGGAACGTCTTTGATAACCATAATGGCGGCAGATGAAACACTGCGATCTTTATGTGCGGATTTAATGATTTGTAATGCCGGACGAACCGTATCAGCAGTAGAGTGGTTAGCACCGGATACCATACCGTCTGCTTCGCCTGCTTTCATCATCAATGTACCATGGAAAGTATAGTTAACGGCAAGCTGTTGTGCTTCTTCTAAAGTCATCCCTTTGGCCTTGCGTAATTCATATAAGAGATTAGCATATTCATTTAATTTCGGAGATTTTTCCGGAACCAAAATTTCAATTCCATCCATATTCCAACCTTTGGAGGCATAATGTGCCTTAATTTTTTCCGGGTCACCAAAGATGATTAATTTTGCGGCTTTTCTTTCTGCAACATAATGGGCGGCATCTAAGATACGCTCATCTTCGCCTTCAGGCAGAACAATGGTTTTAAGGTTTTTGGCAGCACGGGTAAGTAAGCTGTCTAAGTATTTTGACATATTCATCGCTATATTCCTTATATGTGATAACAAATTTTTTACAAGTTAATATCATAACCATTTAAAAGGCAATAAAAAAGTTTGATTTTTTTGCTAAAACATTATATGGAACAGATATGTGATGTTTTTTAGGGAGTATATGGTTTTGAAAAAAGTTTTTTTGAGCTTTCTTTTGGTTTGCGGGCTTGTTTTTCAGGTGAACGCAGAACCTCGTTATGAAGCGGATGTCAGTGTTGATATTACAGCCAAAACAGTTACGGAAGCCAAGCAAAAAGCAATATCTAAGGCTATGCGTGACGGCTTAAATGAGGTCATTTTAGGCATCAGCACGGAAGAGAGTGTTAAAGAAGTTAATAAGCTAAATGACAACCAGTTACAACACTTTATTACCGGTGTTATGGTTTTAAAAGAAAAAACCTCTGATGTGCGCTATATTGCAGATTTAAGAATCAGCGTTGATGAACAACTTTTGAAAGCTTATATGGCAGAGAATAATTTGCCGATTGCCTTAAGCGAAACTCGGGAAGTTGTTATTATTCCGGTTTTGGAAAATGAAGACGGAACAACGGACGTTTGGGGTGAAGAAAATTTCTGGCGACAGGTTTTTGTGGAACACCATTATCTCAGAAAAGGGAATCTTGATATCAGTACAATTGATAAGAATCTTGGTAATATTTCAATGGTTAAGGCAAATCGTGTTTATGATATGGAAGATGCGGAATATAAAGAACTTGCAGATTTTAATAAGGCGGACAGTATTTATGTGGCAAAGTATTCGCTAAAAGATAAGAAAGTATATATTAAAGGCTATCCGGATAAAAGCGTTCAAGAGATTGCTATTGAAAATCAAAAACCGGAAGAAATGGTAGATAAAGTCATTGCACTTTTTAAGCCGGTTAAAAAGAGCGTTTCTTCACAGCAGGCTGATTATAATACGACACCTACGCAAATTGAAGTTGTTTATTCTTATCCGCGACTTGCGGCTTGGATGTCCTTAAAGCAAATATTAGATAATAATACGCAGGTGCAGGATATTAAAATTGTTTCCATGAGCAACAATAAAGTGCATTTTAATTTCTTATACAGCGGAGTTATAGAAAAATTGCAGGGAACTTTGGAAGTTAACGGTTATCGGATGGTTAAAGAAGGAGAATATTATGTCATCAAGTAAAACGCAAAGCGCAAAAGTTTTTTATGTTAATCCGTATATGTGGGTTATTATTTTTGCGGTATTCTTTTATTTGCTTTATGTATTACGCTCGGTTTTGATGCCGTTTGTTGCCGGTATTTTACTTGCATATTTGTTGGACCCGATTGTTGATAAATTGCAGAAATTAAAGATATCCAGAGTTTGGGCTACATTGATTGTGTGCTTGCTTTCTATTTTAATCATTTTGCCGGCATTGAGTTTTTTGGTGGGGATGATAGAAGACCAAGTTTCACTGTTGATTAAGGCAACACCGAAATATTTGGGTTTGATTATGGATAAAGTTCAACCTGTGATAGCCGGTTTGGCGGAAAAATTTCCGGATTTAAAAGGCGGTCAAATTGAAACGGTAATAAAAGATAATATCGGCAGCGGTTTGAAATTTGTCGGCAAAGTTTTGAAAGCGCTTGTTTCTAACAGTTTTGCGCTTGTTAACCTGATATCTTTGGTTTTGATTATGCCGGTGGTGACGTTTTATATGCTCAGGGATTGGAATGTTTTTGTCAGCAAAATGGAAGATCTTTTGCCGAAAAAATCTAAGGAAAGCATTTTGCAAATCTTAAAAGAAATCAATGTCAGTATTGCCGGTTTTATTCGCGGACAAATCAGTGTTTGTTTGATTTTGGGTACATTTTATTCCATAGGATTAAAGTTGGTGGGCCTAGAATTAGGTTTATTGGTCGGTTTTATTGCCGGTATTATTTCTTTTATTCCGTATGTCGGTTCTATTACTGGTTTTGTTTTAGGTATTGTGCTTGCTTTTGCGCAATATGGCGATATTACACATGTTTTATATGTGGTTGCGGTCTTTTTATGCGGGCAATTTTTAGAGGGCAATTTCTTAACTCCGAAATTGGTGGGCGAAAGTGTCGGTCTTCATCCGGTTTGGGTTATGTTTGCCTTGCTTGCCGGCGGTGTTTTACTCGGCTTTTTGGGATTAATGTTGGCGGTACCGATGGCGGCAATTATCGGTGTTCTTGTTCGCCACGGTGTTGCACAATATAAAGCAAGCTCGCTTTATTTAGGCTGAAAAGCAGGAGTCATGTATTGGATAAATAGTGCTTCTTAAATTTGAGTGGTTTCTGAGAATAAAGCAGAGATTAAAGCTTTTTAACCATTCTGATGAATCTGACGCCCTTTTCTTCAAACAAATCACCGTCTTGCTTAAAGCCGAGTTTTTCATAAAAACCGACAACAGAAAGCATGGCATGCATAACAAGGCGCTCGTAACCGATTTCTTTGGCAACAGACTCAGCATATTCTATCAATTTTCTACCGATACCTTCGCCTTGGTGTACAACATCAACGGCAACCTGCATTACGCGAATTTCTTCATTATCAATCGGGGCTAAGATTAAACCGCCGATAAGTTCTCCGGTGCTGTTTTCAATGCAACCGATATGTAAGAAATTTGCTTCTTCTTCTCTAAAAGAATCCAAAAATTTTAACCCTAAAGGCTGTAAAAGAATCTTATAACGTAAATCCAAAAGTTCCTTATAACGTCCGGAACCAAATTCAATATCAATAAATTTAATCATAACAGCCTCCCTTTGAGTGCAAAATAATTTATATGTCATTTATTAAAGCATAATTTTGTGCAAGTTGCAACAGTAAAGTGTAAAATCTGTTGCGTTCCTCTAAAATATACTTTATGAGTAAATATAAATTTAATAGAAGGAATAATTTTATGCAGGATTTGGCAAAAATCAGAAATTTTGCAATTATTGCGCATATTGACCATGGTAAATCAACTATTGCTGATAGAATAATTGAATATTGCGGTGGTTTGGAACATCGTGAAATGACGGAGCAAGTACTTGATTCCATGGATATTGAGCGCGAACGCGGTATTACCATTAAAGCACAGACTGTACGTCTTAAGTACAAAGCAAAAGACGGGCAGGAGTATATGCTTAATCTGATTGATACACCAGGACACGTGGACTTTTCTTATGAGGTGTCTCGTTCATTGGCCGCTTGCGAGGGGTCTGTTTTGGTGGTGGATGCAACTCAAGGGGTGGAAGCACAAACATTGGCTAATGTCTATTTGGCGATAGATAATAATCATGAAATCGTGCCGGCATTAAATAAGGTAGATTTGCCCTCGGCAGATGTTGAAAAAGTTAAGAGCCAGATAGAAGATGTTATCGGTTTAGATGCCAGCGGGGCAGTAGAGACTTCGGGTAAAACAGGTTTGGGAATAGAGAATCTTTTAGAAGCTATTGTTCATCAATTACCGGCACCGACGGGTGATGTTGATGCGCCGTTAAAAGCACTGTTAATAGACAGTTGGTATGACTCTTATTTAGGTGTGGTCATTTTGGTTCGTGTTAAAGACGGTGTATTAAGAAAGAAACAAACTATTCGTATGATGAGTAACAATGCAACGTATTCTATTGATAAAATCGGTATTTTCACACCTAAGATGCAAGATGTTGACGAGCTTTCTGCCGGTGAGGTCGGGTTCATAACGGCGAGTATTAAGAGTGTGGGAGATTGTCAAATCGGTGATACGATTACGGATAATAAAAGACCATGTGATAAAGCTCTTGCAGGATTTAAACCTTCGGTACCGGTGGTGTTCTGTTCTATTTTTCCGGTTGACAGCAGTCAGTATGATTCGTTGAAAGATGCGTTGGCAAAGTTAAAACTTAATGATGCCAGTATTGATTATCAAAATGAAAATTCGGCAGCACTCGGGTTGGGTTTTCGTTGCGGTTTCTTAGGTTTGTTGCATATGGAAATTATTCAGGAACGAATCGGCCGGGAATTTGATTTGGATATTATTACAACCGCTCCGTCAGTTGCTTATAAAATCAATTTGAGTAACGGGACACAAATTATGTTGCATAATCCTGCCGATATGCCGGATTTATCCACGGTATCTTCCATTGAGGAGCCGATGGTTAAAGCAACAATTTTGGTGCCGGATACATACCTCGGTTCGGTATTGAAATTATGTACGGAACGGCGTGGCGTGCAAAAAGAATTAACTTATGTCGGTTCTCGTGCCATGGTGGTTTACCAAATTCCGCTAAATGAAATTGTCTTTGATTTTTATGACAGGTTAAAATCCATTACCAGCGGTTATGCCAGCTTTGATTATGAATTGACGGATTATGAACAATCAGATTTGGTAAAAGTGCAGATTTTAATTAACGAAGAGCCGGTAGATGCATTGGCTTTTTTGTGCCACCGAACAGAAGCCGAATCGCGCGGAAGACAGATTTGTGAGCGATTAAAAGATTTAATTCCGAGGCATTTGTTTAAGATACCGATACAGGCGGCTATCGGTGGGCGTGTGGTTGCCAGAGAAACAATTTCCGCAATGCGCAAAGATGTAACGGCAAAATGCTACGGTGGCGACGTTACGCGTAAGAGAAAGCTTTTGGATAAACAAAAGAAGGGTAAACAACGCATGCGCCAATTCGGAAAAGTTGAAGTTCCGCAGTCTGCCTTTATTGAAGCTTTACGAATCGGTGATGATTAGTTTTTGACAGCTATTCAACAACAAAACGGCGAAAACTGTTTGCTTTGGCCAAAGTATCTTCCTGCTCTTTGTTTTTAGGAAGTTCTCCGCGACGGTAGAGAACACGAAGTTCTGTGCCGTAGATGGAATAAAGTTGTTGAAATTTCGGTAGCGTACGGTTTGGATAAGGTATTGCTTCTAACATTTTAGAAATGGTTTTTGTTTCCTGTTGAGCAATAGAATCTGTTTTGATAACGGAAGTTGCCTCATTTGTCGGTTTTGGCTCATCTAAGCTATATTGTTGTAATTTCTTTTGAATCGCTTCAGTCAATTCCGGAGCTTTTTTCGGCTCAGATGTTTTTTTAGCGACCGGCTGTGATTTTGCTATCGGCGTGGCAACCTGTTTGTTTTTTTCAGGTTTGACAATGTGTATGTCTTTTTTTACATAGGGCAGAGTGACCTTTGGTTCGGCAGTTGTTTTTTTAGTGTGTGCAGTTTTTTGGGCTGTGCTTTTGTTAGGTCTATCATAATAATAATCATCATCTTCTTCATCTTCGTAAGTTTTTTGATAGCGCGGTTTATTGTAGCGCGGGTGCATGTTCTCTATATTTTGAACGGATGTGTTTCCCTCAAAAGCGTTATTGGGCATAAAAAAGGCATATTGCTGCAATTCTGTTGCCGTTGCTGCATATTTATATGCAAAAAGGCTGGACAATGTCAGACAAATAATATAGATATATCTCATGAAGCCTCCGGCTGAAATATGTATTTGAGAGTTAGTATAAATGAAAAAAATTTTTTTTGCATTAATTTTGAACCTTTTTTTTATTTATTCCGCAAAGGCAACAGACGGGTTGGAAAGATATAGGGAAGAATGTGCCAGTTTTGTTAAAAGGCCGCAGGTTGATTTGGTAGCATCTTATGGAAAGCTTCGCTATAAATTTGATAAAGATGCAGAATATTTGCGCCGAGAAACGAGAGAAAAATTTGCAGAACAAAATCAAGAAATGGATGATGATTTTGTTCCGGCAGGGTTGACTAAAGTTCGGGATACGTTTGATTTGGATTTTACGGCCGGTTCCTTTGGTGTCAGTCATGGATATATTTGTGTTTATCCGGAAACGATTAAGGCGCGGTTAGAATATACGCATCCGACTATTTATATCCTCAACAGCTTAGATAAGGACAGTTGCTTTTATAAAGTTGCGGTAAGGCATGAAAATACCCATATGCAAATATATATTGATGCCTTAGATTATTTTTTGCCGAAGCTTAAAAAATATATGGAAGATTTATTTGATGAAATCGGTTTTATAGTTATTGCTAAAGACGAATCTGAGGAAGATGCTGCGAAGAAATTAAATGAGGCGTATATTAATGCTATACAAAATAAAATTGAAGAATGGCACAAAGAAGTAGAAGCAGAGCAGCTTAAATTAGACTCGCCTGAAAACTATGCTTTGGAAAATATGTTGTGCCAGAATATAGAAAAAAACTAGCAACCGTGAGTCTTTTTTAGTTCATTGATACACTCATAAATTCCTTTGTAGGCGTAATCAATAAAATCCATATCTTTTGCTGAATTGTCTTTATAATATATGCGGATGGTTGTCATACCGGTTTGTTTGGCAAAGTTAAGATTGGAGTAGCTGTCATCTATGAAAATACAGTCTTGAGGGGCAACGCCTATTGCTTCACATAATTTTTCATAGACTTCTGTGCTTTCGTTCTTTTTATAGGCATCAAAGTCCTCTACGGAATAGAATCTGTCTTTGAAAAATTCATAAATACCGATATGTTTTAATATCTTTTCGCAAATGTCCCGGGAAGAAGTTGAAAATATGTATTGAGGACATTTGATACTTTTTAATTCGTTCAAAAGATTATCATAAGGTTTAATCATGGAGATTAAGCCACTCTTATAATTATGGTAAGATTTGTATAAATCTTTGTGCGGAATTCCGTATTCTTTGGCAAAAATTTCCAGTCCGTCACGATAAACCGTGTACGACTCCTTTACTTTTTGGGTTGCCGAGTCAAAGTCTAAAGGCAGGTTGAATTCTTTTATGGCAGCATAAGCTGTTGCTTCGTTTAATTTGTCTTTATATTCTTCTGTTTCAAAATACAGAGTGTTATCCAAATCCCAAATAATGTTCTTCTGCACACTATCTCTCCAATAAATTTAATTCGCCGCATATATTATAAGGTGTTGTTTTTAAGGTCAACCGTTATGTTTTAATTTTTTTGATAAAAAAAATTTAAAAATTTTTGAAAATGATGATAAAACTATGTATTCTAAGGGTAAATCACTAGCTAAAACTAATAAAACTATAAAACCTATTTTAAATATATTTACTAAATGTTTAGATAAAACCACAAATACTGGTATATCAACAAGTAAAAATATTAATTTAAATGGAAAANNTTAAAAAAAAAAAATCATTTTATTATTAGTATGATATGATTTTTTTCATAAAAAAAGAGGTGGGTAATCTTGTCAAATGAGAGTATTTTTTTTAAGGTAAAAATCAGCTGATGAAAAAGTATTTTTACAATATCTTGTGTCTTTAACTATTTTTTAACACAATATATAGTAGTGTACAGCTCAAAGCAAAAAAATACGGTTTAATAAAAAAAGAGAAGGGAAAATTAAAAAAATGGCAAAAAATGAGTTGCAAATGCCGACAGCAAAAAAATATAAAGTACCATTTAAAAGTATTACAAAAAGAGATGGCACTTTGGCAGATTTTGATGGTGAAAAAATTTATAATGCAATTTTAAGAGCCGGAGAAACAACGTCTGAGTTTAGTTCAGATGATGCGTGGCTTTTGACAGCTCAAGTTATGAAGATTTTGGCTCACAAATATGATGAGTCACTTCCTTCCGTTGAAGATATCCAAGATGTTGTTGAACAAGTTTTAATTTCCGAAAATTATTTTAAGACAGCCAAGGCTTATATCTTATATCGTGATAAGAGAAACAGAGCGCGCAGTGACGGCAGAACAGTTGTTGATGTTGAAAGCTCCGTTAACGAATATTTGGAGAATCTGGACTGGCGTATTAAAGAAAATGCAAACCAGGGTTATTCCAACGGTGGTTTAATCTTAAACGTTGCCGGTAAAGTTACGGCTAACTACTGGCTTTCTCATGTTTATCCTTATGAGGTCGGTGAGGCTCACAGAAACGGTGATATTCATATTCATGATTTGAGTATGTTAGCTGCATATTGTGCCGGTTGGTCTTTGAAAAATTTGTTGCGTGAAGGTTTTAACGGCGTTCCGGGTAAAGTTGAAGCCGGTGCTCCGAAGCATTTAAGCTCTGCTGTCGGGCAAATGGTTAACTTTATGGGTACGTTACAAAATGAATGGGCCGGCGCGCAAGCATTTTCTTCCGTTGATACTTATTTAGCTCCGTACATTCGTAAAGATAAGCTCACATATAAGCAAGTTGAACAATGCATGCAAGAACTTATTTATAACTTGAATGTTCCTTCTCGCTGGGGTTCACAGACTCCGTTTACCAACTTTACGTTTGACTGGGTTTGTCCGGAAGATTTACGCGACCAAAAGCCTTATATCGGCGGTGTAGAGCAAGACTTTACCTATGGTGAATTAGGCGAAGAAATGGCTATGATAAACAAAGCTTACATCAATGTTATGATGGGTGGTGATGTTAAAGGTCGTCCGTTTACTTTCCCAATTCCGACGTATAATATGACATGGGATTTCCCTTGGGATGACGAAAACACCGAGTTGTTGTTTGAGATGACAGCGAAATACGGTTTGCCTTATTTCCAGAACTTCCTTAATTCATCATTAAAACCGGGACAAATTCGTTCTATGTGTTGTCGTTTACAACTTGATTTGAGAGAATTGTTGGCTCGCGGTAACGGTTTGTTCGGTTCGGCAGAGCAGACAGGTTCCGTTGGTGTTGTTACCATTAACTGTGCAAGATTAGGTTATGTTTATAAAGGAAATGAGGCCGGTCTTTTCGCCAGAGTTGAAGAATTGATGAATATTTCCAGAACTTCTTTGGAGATCAAGAGAAAAGAAATAGAAAAGCTTATTGAAAATGGTTTGTTCCCGTTTACAAAGAGATATTTGGGAACATTGCGTAACCACTTCTCTACCATTGGTGTTAATGGTATGAATGAGATGATTAGAAACTTTACCAATGATGAACATAATATTGCAGATGCTTGGGGACAGGCTTTTGCTGAAAAGTTCTTAGACTTTGTTCGTGAAAAGTTGGTTAAGTTCCAAGAAGAAACAGGTCATATGTATAACTTAGAGGCGACTCCGGCAGAAGGTGCGACAACACGTTTCGCCAGAGAAGATAAGAAACGTTATATGGGTATTATTCAGGCGGGGACTCCTGATGCTCCGTTCTATACGAACTCTTCTCAATTGCCGGTTGGTTATACGGATGATCCGTTTGAAGCTTTGGATTTGCAAGCAAAATTGCAATCTAAATATACGGGAGGTACGGTGCTTCACCTGTTTATGAATCAACGTATTTCCTCTGCAAAAGTTTGTCGTGATTTCGTAAAGAAGGTATTAGCCAATTACCGTTTACCGTACATCACGATTACGCCGACATTCTCTGTGTGTCCGAAACACGGATACATTGCCGGCGAGCATGAATTCTGCCCGATTTGTGACAAAGAAAAAAAGGCGGAGAAGTTAAAAAATCTTGCAAAAATGCAAGAAGTAGTGTAAAATATTAGTTAATGTGAAAGGGAGAGCTATGAGCAATATTATTAATATTGAAGATGTTAAATTAGATGATTCTGAAAGACAACGTTGCGAAGTTTATACTCGCGTTATGGGGTATATTCGTCCGACTACAGAATTCAATGTCGGCAAAAAAGGCGAGTTTAATTCCAGAGTGTGCTTTTGCGAGGAAAAAGCTATTTCCGGTTGCGAATCACGCGAGTGTGTTTGCAAGTCTGAAAATAATGTTATGGCAATGGCAGCTGAATAGTCGGTTGTTTCTCGGTTAACATTAGCGGCTTTAGGTCTTTAATGACTTCTATTCGAATCGGCGGTATTGAGAAGTTCAGTATCGTCGATTTTCCTAATCGGATGGCTGCTGTTGTCTTTATGCAGGGGTGTNNGCGTTGTCCGTACTGTCATAACACGCATTTGCAAGAAGTGAATGCTGAAACGAATATTGTTTGGCAGAAATTTATTGATTTTTTGAAACAAAGAAAAGGAATTTTGGATGCGGTGGTCTTTTCCGGCGGGGAGCCTTTGGTGCAAAAAGGACTCGGCGAAGCGATTGGTGAAGTTCGGGATTTGGGCTATCAAATCGGACTCCATACCGGTGGCTATCTGCCTTCGTATTTTAAGGAGATATTATCCCAAGTCGATTGGGTCGGTTTTGATGTTAAGGCACCTTTTGAAGAAGAAAGATATAAAGAAATCACCGGCGGGGTGGCGGATGTTCACAAAGTCAAAGAGGGCCTAAAGATTTTGTGCGACTCCGGTAAGGAATTTGAATGCCGGACAACTTGTGATCCGCGGTATTTAAGTATTGATGATATATATACGATTGCGGACATGCTGAAAAATATGGGCGTTAAGGAGTATTATCTGCAAAAATATCGCCCGATACCGAGTGATACAGACACAACAGAGACGCAATGTTTGGCACTGGTTGAAGATGAAAAATTAATCAAATATTTGAAAGAAAGTTTTAAGATTTTTGATGTGAGAAAATAAAGTTAAAAAAAGCCCTTTAAAATGGGGCTTTTTTTGTTGATAAAATGGCTGTTTTAGGGATTTTTTGTTTGCTAAAAAATATGGTTGTGCTATATAGTTGTAAGATATGAAATTTAAGGAATGTAGAGGTTTATAATGGCTGAATTAACAGAAGAAGAAATTATTAAAGGCGAAGAAAGCTACAATGCTGATTCTATTAAGGTTTTGAAGGTCTTAGACGCTGTTCGGAAACGTCCCGGTATGTATATCGGTGATACGGATGACGGCTCCGGTCTTCATCACATGATTTATGAAGTTCTGGATAATGCCATTGATGAAGCTTTGGCCGGTTATTGCGATAAAACCGAGGTTATCTTAAACCCAGACGGTTCGGCTACTATTCGTGATAACGGGCGCGGTATGCCGGTTGATATGCACGAAGAGGGGGTTTCAGCGGCAGAGGTTATTATGACCGAACTTCACTCCGGCGGTAAATTTGATAATAATTCTTATAAGGTTTCCGGCGGTTTGCATGGTGTAGGTGTTTCGGTGGTGAATGCCCTTTCTACATGGTTAAAATTAAAAATTTGGCGTAATGACCAACAGTATGAGGCAACTTTTGCTGATGGTAACGTGGTTGAACATATTCATGTTACCGGCTCAACCCCCGGAAAACACGGAACGGAAGTTTCTTTCTTGCCGTCACCGCAAACCTTTACTCAAACAGAATTCAGCTATGAAGTATTAGAGCGCGCCATTCGTGAAAAGGCATTCTTAAATTCGGGTGTTTATCTTAAACTTATTGATAATCGCGGTAATGAGCCGCAAGAAGTTGTTTTCCACTATGAGGGCGGTTTAAATGCTTTTGTGACACATTTGAATAAATCTAAAGCGCCGTTGCATGAAAATATTATCAATTTTTCCGGTATGGATAACAATATTGAAGTTGATGTTGCTATGCAATGGACAGAGGCATACAACGAAAGTATGCTTTGCTTTACCAACAATATTCCGCAAAAAGACGGTGGTACACACTTGGCCGGTTTTAGAGGAGCATTAACCCGTACAGTTAATAACTATATTCAGGAAAACGGGTTGCTAAAGAAAGATAAGACCGTTATTACCGGTGATGATATGCGCGAGGGTTTAACTTGTGTGCTTTCCGTTAAAGTGCCGGATCCGAAGTTTTCATCACAAACGAAAGATAAATTGGTATCATCCGAAGTTCGTCCGGTTGTTGAAAGCGTTATCGGTGATAAGCTTAAAGAATGGTTGGATGAGCATCCGGCAGAAGCAAAGATTATTGTCGGTAAAATTGTTGAAGCGGCAACAGCACGTGAGGCGGCGCGTAAGGCTCGTGAGTTGACACGTCGTAAGGGTGTTTTGGATATTTCAACATTGCCGGGAAAATTGGCAGATTGTTCTGAAAAAGATCCGGCTCTTTCCGAAGTGTTTATCGTTGAGGGAGATTCCGCCGGCGGTTCTGCAAAGCAGGGACGTGATAGAAAAAATCAAGCTATTATGCCGTTGCGCGGTAAAATTTTAAATGTTGAACGTGCTCGTTTTGATAAAATGCTTAATTCTGCTGAAATCGGTACAATTATTACCGCACTTGGTACGGGAATCGGACGTGATGATTTTAATGCCGATAAATGCCGTTATCATAAAATTGTTATCATGACGGATGCTGATGTGGACGGTGCCCATATTCGCACATTATTGCTTACGTTCTTCTATCGTCAAATGCCGGAATTGATTGAGCGCGGCTATGTTTATATTGCTCAGCCGCCACTTTATAAAGCTAAACGCGGTAATTCCATTATTTATCTTAAAGATGATAGAGAAATGGAAGATTATCTTATTAACGGCGGTTGTGAAGATGCTTATTTGGAGACGGCAGACGGCGAGCGTATTGCCGGACAGGATTTGGTAAATTATGTAGAAAGCACGAAGAAAGCGCGTAATTTGGTTTCTTTGCTTTCCATCAAAGCGCCGGAACATATTGTTGAACAAATGGCAATTTGCGGGTTATTTGATAAGGAAATTTTATCGGATAAGACACGCTTGCAGCCTGAGTTGAATAAGTTAGCCATACGTCTGGATAATTTGGAAGCTGAATATGACCGCGGGTGGAAAGCAGAAGCTTTGGATAACGGCAGTATTTCTTTCAATCGTACATTGCGTGGGGTAAAGGAAGAACATATTGTCGGCGCTTCTGTTTTAGACAGCGGTGAAGCCAAAATGTTAAATTCCATGAAAGAGTTTTTGGCCGAGAACTTTATGAATACTCTTAAGCTGACGGCTAAAGGTGGTACGGAAACGGTTGTTGCCGGTNNNNGGTCCGGTAACGTTGGTTGATGCTGTTATGGCCGCCGGAAAGAAGGGTATTACATTGCAACGGTATAAAGGATTGGGTGAAATGAATCCGGAACAGCTTTGGGAAACAACGCTTGATCCGGAAGCGCGTTCACTCCTGCAGGTTAAAATTGACCAAATGGAAGAGGCTGATGAAGTCTTCTCAACATTGATGGGTGATGTGGTAGAACCTCGTAAAGACTTTATCCAAGCTAATGCGTTGAATGTGGTTAACTTGGATATATAGGGATGTGCTAAAACGCTGTTATTATCAATAAAAAAGGAGTCTTATGACTCCTTTTTATGTTATCAGTAATGTGTTAAATCAGTAAATTGCATATTTAACAGCAAAGAATATCATTACCCATACAATCATCATGCAGATAACGGCTAAAGTTTTACTTTTATCGTATTCCTTGTAGGTTCTCCACATACCAGTAATGCAGATGCCTGAATAGATGATTAAAGCAATAAATGAAGCAACATAAAATGCTAAAATAGCCATAGCACCGGTGTTCATCTGAATAAAAGACAGACTATTGATAACAACTCTGAAGAAGTTGGTATCATAATTCATGGTTTGCTTGAGCATGGTCATTAAGATACGCGCTAAAAAGCCGATAATTGCCAACCCTAAAAAGGAAAATTTCCAGAATGCTTCCGAGAGAGAGCATTGTCCATAAATAAAACGTCCGAGCATATTAGTTTCTCCTATACTTTTGTTAGAAATAGCTTACAATATTTTTATATTTCTTCAAGCCCAATTTTTTCTTGGTCTTGGAGATATATTCGTTTAATTCTGTCCATGTGGTATTTTCTTCAATGTACTGGCGTGCTTTTTGCGGTGATTTGCTGAGTTGAATGTCAATAACTTTGGTAAGTAGTTTATATGCAGTTGTGCTTACCTTATCAAAGTTGATATGGAGTAACTTCTTATCATCAAAATAAATCGCCTTGTTTTTAAGTAGTGCATTAAATTCTATCAGGTCAATAATTTTATACGTTTCCGTAGGGAATATCGGTTTTGCAACTAAAAGTAGGCGGCGTGTAATCCATGTGGTATAGACTTGCTTTAGTTGTTCTTCGGTGATAATTCCGTGTTTTACGTATTCCGGCATAAAGGAAATAGAAACAGTATCTGCTTTGTTTTCTTCAATAATAGATTTGCAGATGCCGGGGGAGTTTTGGTATTCGCTTTTCGGACCTAGAGTGTGACCGTTTTCATGACCGATAACAAAAATATGGTCAGCTTCCAAATTGTAGTATTTATGAAAATCCGGATGTAAAAATGTGTCCAGATACTTTTTTGTTCTTTTCGGATCATGCCCGAGACGAACTTGACGATGATAAACATTGCGTCTGCCTCCACCGGTTTTAACAGCCAGTTTATCATTGTTAGGTAAATTTTGGGCAAGAGTAATACCACCACGACATTGCGCATAATCTCCAGTCAGGCTGACGATATCAACATCAACCATATTTTGGTTAGCTTTTTTGCTATTGCCGATAGTTTGCTCATATTTATCGGCAAAAGGCATTAAACTGCTTAATTTTGGCATGGTGTCCTTAAATTTAAGCAAAAGTTCTGTTCCTTTTTTATTAACAATGCCGACACGTGCGCCCAACATATCTTTGGCAACAACTTCAATCTGATGTTGTTTAATAAGTTTATTTAATTCATCATTTTCCAAAACGGTTGATGTCAGCTCATCATCATAGTTTTCGCGGCTTATGGTAAATTCCAAAGGTGAATCTTGCAACATGGCCCAATGTTTGTCTGCAAGCATATCCATATCTTGATTGTTTTGTAACAGTGCTTGTGCTTGCCATGATAAAAATTCCTTAAAAAGGTTATCTGTGCAGTAATGGGCGGCAACTTCCAGCTCGTTTGCCATATCCGAAAATTCATCCTTAAAGTATTCGGTATAATCAATTGCTTTTAGTTTTTTACCTTTACGGATAACCATCGTGCGAGCGCTCAAAATTTTCTTGATTTCTTCTATCTCGTTATTCTTAAACATTTGAAGCAATATTTTATGAAATTCTTTCACGGTTAAATCCGCCGGATAGAAATTTTTACCGGCAGGTGTTTTTAAGCCCTTAAAAATGGTAATCGGTTTGCGGTCTATGCCGTTTAATCCGGCAACACCGTTAAGAGAGTTAAATATTTTTAATGCCCATTGTGCATGCTCATCATTTTTAGAGGCAGCTTTTTCCAATGCTTCTTTTTGTTTAAGGTTTAAGGCATTATCTTGTTGTAGAGCAACGTTGTTTAAGATTTTGGCGGCGGCAACCAAGTGTTTTAAGGCCTTTTTGTCGCCTTCTTGAAGATTTTTATAGGCATCAGATGTATCCGACAAGAGGTTGATATCCATCATCTCTTTGGTTGCCATCCTTTTAAATTTATCTGCTGTGTAGTTTAATTCGTAACCGTTATATTTCTTCATCTAAAACAACCTCCGTAATTTTAAATCTGTAAAATTTCATATCAGGTGCGGTGTATTCCGGATTAAGTCCGGCTTTGGCTTTAAGTTTAGCCGAAATTTCTTTCATATTTGTTAATGTTTGTCGTTCGTTTGGCATAAGAAAAGATTTAAGTTTGCCATATCTGAATAGCAGGCCGTCATCATCATCTAATGTTAAGGAAAAAAAGGTTTCCAGCTCTTCATTTGAGGTTAAAAGCAATAACTTTTTCGGGGCTTCATCTTTCGGTAATTGGTTTTGAAGTAAGGATATTTTCTTCTCTAATGAATCTCTAGAAGATAGATTACATGCGGTATCTGTTTTAGAAACTAGGCATAAATTGACGTTTTCTAAAAGAGTATTTTTTTGAGAAAATTCCGGTTCTTTGTTGTTTAAGATTAAATCTTTTAGGATTTTTCCGTTTTCTGCCGCAAATTTTTTAAGTGATGATAATTCTTTTTTTAGGTGTGTTTCGGGTTCCGGTTGCGGTGGAAAGAAACGGTTTAAGAGATTATCTAAATCCGGATTAACAGGAGCTTTGGCGGTATATTTGTAATGTAATAAAGTTGGATACAATTTTTCTTTTAAGAGGCTCTTTCTGGCATCTTTAAGGTTTGTTGTTATAATGATATCGGCATCTTTAGATATTTCAACCTGGGGGTGAAAAACTTTTGCTATTTGGATAATTTTATCAGTTTCATCAATTTCAGGAGTGAAAAACAGAGAGATTTTTGTTTGCGGTATTTTAGTCAATGCAAAAGCAATGGTGGTTGCATTTTCGCGGTTAAATTTTTCAGGAATAACAATGATAGTTTTACCGTTCTTGTCTTTTGATGAGAAGAAATACAGCGGTTGAGTGTTTTCAAACCAATTATTCGTGTATTTTATGGAGTGGTAGTTTGTCAGTTTCTGAGATGACAGATTTAGAGCTGTTTTGAAATGAAAAATATTAGCCATAATGATGAAAATGGCGGCAACAATAAAGCAGAAAATTTTAATTTTCTTTTGCCGTTCTTTTTTCTTATCAACGTAGATGAGCATTAACTTACTCCTGCTTTGAAACTTTAATGTGGCATTTTTTCATATTTGTTGCAGACAGCTTAATTATGGCATTTTCCAAATCAGTTATAATCGGCTCATCTAAGGCATTAACGAGAGGCTTCTTTTCAAGCGCCATTTTGTAGTATTCACAGCCGTTTTCACAATTTTTCCAATAATGGACGTCACCGTCTTTGTATTGATTAGCCTGCAGATTTGCTTCAAGTTTATCTAAAACAGAAACAATTTTGGCTTCAACGGATTGCTTTTTTTCGTATTCTCTATAAAGAGCATTTATCTTTTTATTTAGTGGTGCCGGTAAAAGTGGTATAATTTCTTTAATGGCTAAGTTTTCTCTTTTTTGTTTTTCTTTTTTTAGCTCCGGATGGGCAATTTGGTTGGCAACGGTATAATCGCCGGTTTTGCTTTCTGCAATATCATGGACAAGAGATAATTCCAGAAGTTTGGTATAATTTACCGGGGTTTTCAGGTATGGTGCAATAAGCATAACTAAAAAGGAAAGTTTGAAAATATGCATGGCATCGTTTTCTTCCGAGCCGTCAAACATCAATAAATCACGCTTAACAACACAGACTTCTTCCAAAACCCGCATAAAATTGATAATTTTATCAACTTTTTTCATAACTTTCCTTTACGGATATCGTTATTTGGCGCTTTTACCGATAAATTTTTTGCCGCCCATATAGGGTTGCAGTTTTTCCGGAATACGGATAGTGCCGTCTTTTTGTAAATTGTTTTCTAAAAAGGCTATGAGCATACGTGGTGGAGCTACCACAGTGTTATTTAAGGTATAAGCAAAATATTTCTTACCATTTTTACCTGCAACACGAATTTTTAGGCGACGTGCCTGAGCATCTCCTAAGGTAGAGCATGAACCAACCTCAAAATATTTTTTCTGTCTGGGGGACCATGCTTCCACATCACATGATTTAACTTTCAAATCTGCCAAATCACCGGAACAGCACTCTAGGGTACGTACAGGGATATCCAGAGAGCGGAAGAAATCAACTGTGTTTTGCCATAGCTTGTTATACCATGTCATGTGGTCTTCCGGTTTGCAAATTACAATCATTTCTTGTTTTTCAAATTGGTGAATACGATAAACACCGCGTTCTTCTATACCGTGCGCACCTTTTTCTTTACGAAAACAAGGAGAATAACTGGTTAATGTGTAAGGCAATTCTTCTTCAGGTATTATTTGGTCTATAAATTTACCAATCATAGAGTGTTCTGAAGTGCCGATAAGATACAAATCTTCACCTTCAATTTTATACATCATGGCGTCCATTTCAGCAAAGCTCATTACGCCATCAACAACTTGTGAGCGAATCATATACGGCGGAATGCAATAAGTGAAACCTCTATCAATCATAAAATCTCTGGCATAGCTTAAAACGGCTGAGTGTAAACGTGCAATATCGCCTTTAAGGTAATAAAATCCGTTTCCGGCAACGCGACGTGCGCTGTCTAAATCAATACCATCAAGAGATTCCATAATATCCGTGTGGTAAGGAACTTCAAAATCAGGAACTTTTGGCTCGCCAAAACGTTCTATTTCCACGTTTTTTGTATCATTTTCGCCAATAGGAACGGTTGCATCAATGATATTAGGGATAATCATCATGCGTTGTTTAATTTCTTCCTGCAATTTTTCTTGTGAAGCTTCAAGTTCTATAATCTTATCGCCGATTTTTTGGCTTTCTGCTTTAATGTTTTCAGCGGCATCTTTTTGGTTAGCTTTCATTAAATCGCCGATTTGCTTGGATAGATTTGTTCTTTGGGCGCGTAAGGCTTCTATTTCTGTAATGGCTGCGCGATTTTTCTTATCTAAATCAATTACTTCATCAACCAGTGGAAGCTTTGTGTTTTGAAATTTCTTCTTTATATTTTCCCGAACAAGGTCTGGGTTTTTGCGTATCAATTTTATATCTATCATCTGTTCGCTCCTTTTACACGATATGTCATTGAATAATTGATATACTAACACGAAAATAAAAACAACAAAGTTTTTAAAGTTTTGTGTCGTTTTTTGTTTGCATTCTAAAAAATGTGTGTTATAAGACTCGCAAGTTTAACATTTAGAGAATAGAAAAGAGGTGATTTAAGTGGTTCAAGTTACTGTTATCGGCAATGACGTTGCACAGTCTTTAAAGATTTTGAAGAAGAAAATGCAACGCGAAGGTATCTTCCGTGAGATGAAGCTCAGACGTTGTCATGAAAAGAATTCTGAAAAGAAGACACGCCGTAAAGCTGAAGCTATCAGAAGATCAAGAAAACAGTTGCGTAAACGCTTAGATACTGAAGGCTTCTAGTTTTTAGTAGAATGTTTTTGAGTAAGGGAATTTCTTTTAGGTAAGAAGTTCCCTTTACTTTTTGTTTAATGTTTGGCGTTATCTTTCAAGTAAAATGAAAGAGGTTTATTATGTATTTAAAAGAAGCTAAGAAACTGCTTAATGCAGAGTATAAAAAAAGGTATAAGGAAAATATTTCCGGTTTTCATATAGAGGTTATGGATGAAAAAATAAAACACTCCTATCAGGTTTTAGGTGCCGGAAATTTTATATTAAGACATGAGCCTTGTTTTGCAGGTTGTAAACCAGAGGAAATTGATAAATTGCAGGCCATGGTTTTGCTTCATGATATCGGGCGTTTTTATGAAATTTTGCTAATGGGTGAAGGTAAACGGCTTGACCATGGTGTTTATGGGGCAGAGATGCTTTCTGAGACAGCTGATTTTTCTTCAAAAGATATAACAATACCTATTCGTCATCACGGACACCTCATAGAGGAACTTTATGCTGATGAAGAATATAAAAATTTATCAGTCTTAGAACAAAAACTGATTGAAAGAAATTCGTTTCTAGTTCGTGATGCGGATAAATTAGCTAATTTTTATTTGTTAATTACGCAATTTGGTAAGTACGGTCCGATGTTTTTGTCTGCTTCTGAATATAAAGACCCATACAACAAAAATATCAGCGAAAGAGTAAATAAAGATTTCTTTGCCCATAAATGCGTGACACGCGGTGATGTCTGTAACCTTGCTGACAAAGCATTATGTTTGTGGTCTTGGTTTTATGATGTAAATTACGATAGTTCGTTTTTATTCATTCAGCGACTCCATATTTTAGAGAAGTTTTTTGCTTGCCTTTCAAAATATTGGAAAGAGGAAGAGGCAAAGTCTTATTGGCTGGAAATGGAAAAATTTGTAGAAAACAGATATAAAAAAAGCTCCTAAACAGGAGCTTTTTTCATCTTTATTTTTTTTAAGCAATTTTTTCAACTTGAGTAAAGTCCAAATCAACCGGTGTGTAACGACCAAAGATTGAAACAGAAACTTTCAAGCGAGATTTTTCATTGTCAACATCTTCAACAATACCGACAAATGAGGCAAACGGACCATCTGTTACGCGAACTTGTTCGCCAACTTCGTAGTAAACCTGTGCGGTCGGGCGTTCAATGCCTTCTTCAATTTGTGCCATAATGTGTTGAACTTCTTTTTCGCTGATGGCTTGCGGCTTGTTACGGCTGCCTAAGAAACCGCTAACACGCGGTGTATCTTTGACAACGTGCCAAGTTTCTTCACTCATTTCCATCTTAACTAAGATATAGCCGGGGAAAAATTTGTGTTCGGCATTAACTTTGGTGCCTTTTCTAACCTCAACAACCTGTTCGGTTGGAACCAAGACTTCCAAAATACGGTCATCCATCTTTTTTAAGACAGCTTGTTCACGGATTGATTCAGCAACTTTCTTCTCGGATCCGGAATAAACGTTAACAACATACCAACGAGCAGTCATAAGAAACTCCTAATATCTAAATATAGCACGAACTATGGCGCCAAAAAACAAATCTACAACAAAGAAAAATGCGGCGGCAATTGCAACAATAACGATAACCATAACTGTTGCGCGCATAACGTCTTTCTTTGAAGGCCAAGTAACCTTTTTTACTTCTTGTTTAACTTGTCTAAAAAATTGTATCGGATTTGTTTTTCCCATAGCTGTACCATTTCAATAAGTTTTACAAACATCGGCAATTAATGCTTAACTGCCATTAAACATTTAGGAATATATAAATGTTTTTATCTTCAGATGTCAAGAGAATCTTTGTACATTTCGGATGTTTTTTAATTTTATTACCGGAGCCTTTTTATGAGAGGGAGGATATCCTCTCTGAAGTACCTTAATCCGATTAAGATGGAATAACTGTCAAATAGTGCATTATGTTCGTCTAAGTGCAGATGTTCCTGTTGCTTTTCCAGATGTAATAATTTAACGATTTGTCCGGAAGATTGGCTTTTTATATCTATATGGTGGATTTTATAGAGTTTTTTGAAAATATGGGCAATATTGCGATATTTTATGTCTGATTCAGTCGGCAAATTGTGCAGGCGCAGGTTTTCTTCAATAATGCTTCCGTCTGATTTGTTGTAATAACCGGAGCCCCAGGAATGTGAAAGACAGAAATTGCTACCGGCAAATTTTTTAAATCGCTCGTATGTTTCGGGGAAAGGGTGCCCTTCTTTTTGCACCATTTCATTGGTAATGCGGGTTAATTTTACAAAATAGTCAGATAGAATCGGGTTAATAATCGGACGGCACAATTCATTAAAAGTATCCATCACCCGCAAGTCATCCGTTATTTTTAAGGCAGCGATTTGGACAATTTCTTTTTTTTGGTTGCCTGTCCAACCGTTTTCTTGGCAACCTTTCCAACTGGTGTATTCCGTATCAAAAAGAATAAAAGGCATATTATTTCTCCGCTTTGCGACATTTTTTTGGTGCATATCTTAATATTTGCACACCAGTCCAAAGGCACAAGACAATGTTTGCAATGGCTGAAGGATAAGCTTGAACATAAGCATTATGAACAAACCACAGCAACATGTTAAAGATAAGCGCCCAACGCATTTGTTGTTCGTTTGTGGTTATATAGATACATATTGTATATGTTGCCGATGCAATAATCGGAAGCCAACCGATAATTCCGCGATTGTTAGCATATAGTCCGATAATTATGCCTAAGATGATTAAGATTATGGTAATGTTTTTAGTGAGTTTATCCTTATAAGAAAGGATGTTACGAATTAAGCACATAATGCTGATGACAAGGGCGGCGTAGGCATATAGGGCGATGTTGGCGATAATGCCAAAAAGAGTGTCCCCGATTTGCCAATACATAAAATTCTTTTTGCTTTTCTTGACAGCGGAAACGGCAATACATAGTGCCGAGAAAAAAGAAAAGATATTGCCGATAATCAGGGATGTCAGCATCAGAACCTCCTATTACAGTCATTTTAAGCTAACATTGAGAGATTAAGATGCGGTTAAGAGTAATGGAAGTTTTCAGAAGTATTAAAAGCTTAATTTTTGATGTCGTTAGAATTTTTAACAAAAATTAATTTGTTGTGATTTATAGGTATATGAGGTCGGTTGCTTGAATAAAGACATAATCATGAAGAACATACGAAACAATATAAAATATCTGCGATGGTATAGTTTTTGGAGCTGCTTTATTCTTTTTTATCCCATTAAAGTTTTGTTTTTTGCAGAGATTTGCGGTAATCTTGTTGAAGCTATGAGTCTCTTTGCTGTTCAAAATCTGTCAATTACACTTTTAGAAGTTCCGACAGGATGTCTTTCGGATAAATGGGGGAGAAAGTGGGTTTGTTGTGGTGGTGCGGCAACAATGCTCGTTTCTTTTATTCTTTATGCTGTTGCCCATAATTATTTTATATTAATTGCGGCTTCAATTTTGAACGGACTATCTACAGCCTTAGCAAGTGGAAATAATGGGGCTTTACTCTATGATAGTCTTGCTCAAATAAACAAAAAAGATGATTACCATAAAGAAGTATCTAAAAATATGTCTTTAGAACAATTATCTTTGGCAATAGGTTCTCTTTTGGGAATGGTATTTGTATTTATATCGCTACGCGCTGTGATGTTAGCGAGCATTGTTCCGGCGGTTATTGCCTTTATGATAACATTGAAACTTGCCGAGCCTAAAAAGATATATGAAGATAACAGCACAAACATTCTGCACATTTTCAATTCTTTAAAGTAATCCTCTTCGTGTTCGTATGAAAGATCCAAGATTTTATGATATATATATTGTTTATCGCGAACAAGCTATAATGTCCTTGCAGCATAAATAAGTTCAATTTCACTCCGTATAGATTAGGGGTGCTGGCATTACGCACCCCTGTCTTCCCAAAAGTTTCAATTTTTTTTAATTTATAAAGAGGTATGTGTTAATGATATTAATTACTAAAACCACAAAATATATGGCGAGAGCAAGAAAAACTCCTGATTTTTCTAATAAAATACCCGGGTACGATTTTTCTTATCCTGTGTTAAACACCATAGATATAGCTTTTGATTATGTACATAAAATCCGTCGTTATGTGCAATTAGGGGAATTATAATAAGGTAATAGAAAGATATCTTACTATCTATCTAGGAAACAAACAGCAAAACAAAGAGGGAAAGCTACTAAAAAAGCTTATTACATTGCTTTCCCTATATAAGAGCGTTGTTAAGAATGTTTGCTATTTGTGGCATATAGGAAATAAATAAAATTTCCATTTTGTTAAAATAATCGGTCAGATTCAAAGCATTTTTTAAATTCTAGTCTATATGACTGATACGTATAATTTACTCAAAGAAGAGCTAAAAGTTTATTATCCCGACGTTACAGATGCTGAACTTAACGAAATGACAAACAGACTGATAGATTTTTTCACAATCGGCGCAAAGGCTATTTATGAAACCGAAAAATCGGAGAGGATTGTTGATAAAAAAGCCAAAAGCAATGAGGTAAAAAGTGAAACTTCCTCATCGAAAAATAGCAAAATCCTAAAAAGTCCGATAATTTCTTTAAAACGCGACTTTTTGAGATTGATATTATCGGACTTTTTCACCGACGATAAAAATGTAGTCTTTTCAATAATTAAGCCGTTTGATAAGTTACTTCAAACGGCTGAAATCAATAAATGGTGCCGCTAGTAAGAATCGGACTTACGACCCCGTCATTACCAATGACGTGCTCTACCACTGAGCTATAGCGGCATAATTCTTAGTGCTACCAATGACTTGTTGCAACATTTGTACAACCGTTTCACCGGTTAGCGTGTGTTAGAATAGCTAAACTTTTTAGAAAATCAATAAAAATTTTTAATTTTATTTATTTTTGTGTGTTTCGCTTTTTGTTATTGTGCTAAACGCATAATTTATTTGAAAATAATAAAAGTTAATGATAAGTAAATATTTGAGTTTTGTAATTTGGGGAATCTGGGAATTATGGCAAATACCGCACATAGAAAAACATCTGCTCAAACCGCTGTTGATGAAGATTTGCAAAAACAGACGATTAAACGCTTTTTGTGGCTTAAGAGTAATTTTTCTTATTGCTTGATTGTTTCTGCTTTGCTGTGGGTTGTGGCAATTTGCTATTATATCCAAAACTTTATCGGTTGGAGCAGTGTTACCGCTTTGTCACCGACAGATTTCGGAGCTTTTGTTATAACACTTGTTGTACCGCTGTTTCTTTTGTGGTTTGTTTTGGCGTATATTGAGCGTAGCAGCAGTTTAGATGCCAATGCACAACTTTTTCAAACATATATTAACAGTTTGATGTATCCGGATGAAGATGCCTCGCAAAATGCAAAAGCGATTGCGGCTGTTTTGCAGTCACAAGCTAAGGATTTACAGAAAGAAAATCGGGAAATTTTGGCGCAGTCTGCAATAATTAAAAATGACTTGGAAGAAAAAATTTCCGAGTTTTCCGATATTTTGAAACTTTTAGATACCTATTCGGCAAAAACTTTGACTGAGCTTAACGATGGCGTTAAAGAGTTGGCAAACCGTTGTACATATATTACGGATAAGACCTCTAATGCAACGACTCATCTAAAACAAAGCTCTGCCGATATTGCCCACAGTTCGGATAAGTTTTTGGGTAAGTTAATGCCGATTGTTGATGAAATTTCGGCTCTGTCTTCCAATATTAAAGGCAATATTACCGATAATAAAGCTTATCTCTTAACAATGAAAACGCAGTTAGATAGTTGTGCGGATTTAAGCCAGCAATATGTTCGGGATATGCTTACTAAAACAGAAGAAAATACCAAAAGAATTGAACAATCTTTCTATAAAACGGCGGAGGAGTTTGATTCTTTGTATAAGCGCCTTGATATTAGTGTTTCCAGTATTGAGGGGCGTATTGGTGAACAAAGACGTCTTATTCAAACACAAACACAGGTTATTAACCATAATTCGGATTTGATTAACAATAAGCTTTCTAAATATGGAAAGACCGTTTCTGATGAAATTGATAAGCTTGTTAAAAACTCTATTGAGTTGGAAAAGATGACGAAAAAGCAAATTTCTACCCTTAAAGCAGTTAATCGTGAAACCGGTGCCGCTATTGGTGGAATCGGTGATATATTTGATGAAAAACGGTTAGAAATTGAACGCCGTTGTGATAATGCAGTCAGCAGTATGCAAAATGTTATTGTGGCAATTAATAAAGAAACAGAGAAGTTAATGTCCTTTACCAACTTAACACAGGCGAAAAATCATGATTTACAGAGTATTGCGGAAACCATTGTTGATAAAATCGGCGACATCAGTAACAAACTGGCACTTAAAACTGATACTTTAAAAGAAAAAGCGGTTGAGGTTATTGATAAATTTACGCAAGCCAGCGAAATTATCAGTCGCAGTACGGATAAGATTAACACGTCTTCCAATTTGGTGGTTAATAACAGCAAAGAGGGCGTTAAGTTGATGGAAGAGCAGAGCTTCTACATCTCAAATGCTTTATCAAATATGGATATTGTTAAGGATAAACTGGATAAGTTACGGAAAGAGATTACTAAGGCTTCTACGGAAATTACGAAAAGTTTATCCACTTATGAGCAACAATTAGATAGCGTTAATGTGCCACAGAGAGTTCTTGCTAAAGTTGACCCGCTAGAGCCTGATTTTGATCGTGATAAACTTATCGGTTTGGCAAAAAGCTTGAACAGAGCGTTGCGTAATATGGGTGTTAATGCGGAAAAAATGTTTGAAAAGCAGGATTTATTTGATTTATGGGACCAATATCTCGGTGGTAATCAATCCGCTTTTACGGATGTTTTAACAAGAACTTTGAGCCACAGATTAACGCTTGCTATTCGGAAAGCGTTTGATGATAATGCGGAGTTTCATAATCAGGTTATTCGTTATCTGTTTTTGGTGGATATCATCATTAAAGAGATGTTTAATCCGCAAGGAAACAGCCGTGATGAATTGATTAATCTTTCCGTTAATATGTCTTTAGATAAAATATATTTTGTATTGGTTAAGGCATTAAACAGCGCGGATTAAACAATGGATAGCATTATCGGATTAAAAAGTAATGTTTTTTTAGCGCCGATGGCGGGAATTACGGATTATCCGTTTCGTAAATTAGTAGCCTCAAAAGGAAAAGCAAATCTTTATTCGGAAATGGTGGCGGTTAATGCTATCAATAGAAAGAATCCGAAAACATACAGAATTGCAGATGTCAGGCAAGAACCTTATCCGGTTATTGTGCAGTTGGTCGGTAATGATGCTTCATTATTCAGTGAGGCGGCAAAATTAGCGGCTGATTTAGGGGCATATTCTTTGGATATCAATATGGGGTGTCCGGTTAGGAAAATTGTTAATAACGAATCCGGTTCGGCATTGATGAAAGATATGCCGAGGGCGGCGAAGATTATTGAAGCAACCGTTAAGGCAACCCCGCTTAAAGTTTCGGTTAAGTTTCGCAAAGGTTGGGATAATAATTCGGTTAATGCGGTGGAATTTGCTAAAATGTGTGAAGAAAGCGGTGCTTCTTTTATAACCGTGCATGGTCGCACTCGTGCGCAAGGGTATTCCGGTGTGGCAGACTGGGATATTATTCGCCAAGTTAAGGAAGCTGTTAAAATTCCGGTTATCGGGAACGGGGATGTGGTATCTGTTGAAACGGCCGAAAAGTTGCTTAAGCAAACTAATGCGGACGGGGTTATGGTTGGTCGCGGTTCGCTCGGGAATCCGTGGCTATTGGGACAGATACATGAATATTTGCAAAATAAGATTTTGCCGAGAGATATTTCGGTCGGGGAAATAAAAGAGGCTTTGTTACAGCAACTTAATGATATGGTTTCGTTTTATGGTAAAGAAATGGCGGTGGCAATTTCTCGTAAATATGTTTGTTGGTATTCAAAAAATTTACGTGATGCTAAGAAATTTCGTGAAATATATACACGTATTTATGATTATGATGAGGCTGTTAAGGCTATTGAAGCTTACTTTTCTAAAAGAGAGCAAGGAGATGAGTAATGAAAATAATTGTCGGTGGTGCAGGACACGTTGGTCGTAGTATTGTAGATTATTTATCGCAGGCTAATAATGATATCATTGTGGTTGATACCAGCAAAGAAAAATTAGAAGCCGTGGCAAAAGAATTTGATGTGCAAACTTTACAAGGTGCTATCTCTCATCCGGGGGTTATGGAAAAAGTCGGCGCAAAAGATGCAGATATTTTAATTGCCGTTACCGATAATGATGAAGTTAATCTTATCGCTTGCCAAGTGGCATATACGTTGTTTCAAATCCCTAAGAAAATTGCGCGTGTTGATTCCGAATATTTCTTAAACCCGTTATGGAATACGCTGTATAGCGATAAAAATCTTCCGGTTGATTTGGTTATTTCGCCGGATGTGGAAATTGCTAAATCGGTTTTGAATTTGTTAAAAATTCCCGGAACAACGGCTGTTCTCCCGCTTGTAAATGAGAAATTATATCTGCTCGGCTTTAAGTGTTCGGAGAGTTGCGGATTACTCAATATGGAAATCGGTGATATTACCAAGCATTATAACAGCCCGATTATCCATATTATTCGTGATAAAAAGAGCTTCTTTGCAAAATATAATGAAAGTATTCATCTTAATGATGAGATATTTGTGTTGGTTGAAAAAGATAAAGTTTATGAAACGTTGCAAGAGTTCGGTATTTCGGTTAAGCAGGTAGAAAACCTGGTTATTTTCGGGGGAAATGCCATCTCTTATTATATTGCGGATGTTTTAGAGCAAGATGACAGTGTTTCCGATTGTAAAATCATTGAAGGAAATACACATATGCCGGATGATTTTGCAGCAGGGCTTAACCATACACAAATTATTCGCGGCGAGATGATGAGTGATGTTATTTTGGATGAAGCGGAAATAAAAAATGCAGATTTATCTGTTGCGGTAACGGAAAATGATAAAGATAATTTGTTAGCATCTCTTATTACTAAAAAGAGTGGGGTGCCATATACAATATCTTTGGTTAACTCAAGAGCGTTTGATAATTTGGTGGATGAAAACGGCGAAAATATTTTAGTAGAACGTTCGCTTGTTACTACTTCTGCAATGTTGCAAGATTTGCGCAAGGCAAAGATAAATAATGCTTATTGTTTACGGCGCGGGATGGGAGAAGTTTGGGAAGTGCGTATTGATGCTGATAGTTTGAATAGCGGTAAGACAATCAGCGAGATTAACTTGCCGGATAAATGTAAAATCAGCGCCATTTATCGTGATAACCAAATCCTCTATCCTTCCGTAAATGATGTTGTAGAAGAGGGGGATATTCTTATTGTATTTGTTTCTCCGCAGGCAATGCGTCGGGCAGAGGAAATTTTTAGGGTTTAAAATTGTATGAGGTGGAAAATGAATAGCAGAATAACTAAGTTAGCAGAAAATATTTTGTATAATTCCGTTAAGCTGAAAAAAGGTGAAATAATTTATTTGGAAAGTTTTGGTGCCAGCACTAAAGATTTGTTAAATGAGCTTATTCGTGTTACCATAAAAATCGGTGCGACTCCCTTTTATTTTTATAATGATACAGCTTTTATCCGCAGTTCTATTGAGGGGGCATCTTCAGCGCAGATACAAAAATATACGGATTTGCATAAAGATTTAATGGAAAAAGCTGATTGTTATGTGGCGGTGCGTGGTTATGATGATATGTTTGCGCTTTCTGATGTTGCCGATAAAGACCAAGAAAGGTATAGTAAAATTTTTGGCAAACAAGTACATATGCAAACAAGACTTCCTAAAACACGTTGGTGTGTGTTGCGGTATCCAAACGCGGCAATGGCTGCAATGTCCAGAATGTCTTTGAAAGGTTTTGAAGATTTTTATTTTGATGCCTGTCTTTTAGATTATCAAAAAATGGGTAAGGCTATGAAGCCTCTTAAAAAGTTAATGGATAAGACTTCTGAAGTTCATATTAAAGGCAAAGATACCGATTTGCGTTTTTCTCTTAAAGGTCAAAAATCCATTATTTGTGACGGGAAGATGAATATTCCGGATGGAGAGGTTTATACCGCGCCGGTTAAAGACTCTATTAACGGGTATGTACAATTTAATACGGATACCACACACAATGGTGTGTTCTTTTCCAATATTCGTTTAGAATTTAAAAACGGAAAAATCGTTAAAGGGACATCTATGGCAAATAATGATAAATTTCAGAAGATACTTGATATTGATGCCGGCAGTCGTTATATGGGCGAGTTTGCGTTAGGTGTTAATCCGTATATTACTCATCCGATTTTGGATATTTTGTTTGATGAAAAGATTTGCGGTTCTTTCCACATGGCTATCGGTAATTCTTATGAAGATGAAACCAATAATGGCAATGTTTCCTCTATTCACTGGGATTTGGTTAAAATTCAAACCAAAGAACAAGGTGGCGGAGAGATTTGGTTTGACGGTAAGCTTATTCGTAAAGACGGATTGTTTGTATTGCCTGAATTGGAAGGATTAAATCCGAAAAATTTGAAATGATTCCGTTTTTGTGAGGAGAAAATGACTAAATTTACAGTTTTGATGCAGGATATAACAACACTATCCGTTGATGCTATCGTTAATGCGGCAAATAAAAGCCTTCTTGGCGGTGGTGGTGTTGACGGTGCTATCCACCGTGCGGCCGGTAAAGAGCTTTTGGCAGAATGTAAAACGCTAGGCGGTTGTGAAACGGGTCAAGCCAAAGTAACAAAAGGCTATAAGCTTCCGGCGAGGTATGTTATTCATACGGTGGGGCCGGTTTATTGTTATTATGATAAGGATACGGCAGCATCATTGTTAGCAAGTTGTTATGAAAAATCTATTGATTTGGCAATAAGTTTAGGCATAAAAAGTATTGCCTTTCCGGCGATTTCGTGTGGTGTTTACGGCTATCCCTTAGAAGAAGCGGTAAAAGTTGCCGTTAAGGCTGTTTGCACTCATCCCCAAATTAACGAATTAGATGAAGTCATCTTTTCCATCGTGGATGAAGAGCTAAAAGATATGTATGATGAGGAGTTGAGAAATATTTTTTCAGCGGTATCTTAGAAAAAATGGAAAAAGTGGATGAAACAGTTCATTAAAAACAATGATAATGAAAAGTTGTGTATTCAAATCTTTGAGCCTGTAACAAATGCACAACAGTTGAAATTGGCTATAATTTGTCATGGAATAACCGGTTATAAAGAGCAAGAAGTTATAATGCAGACCGTACATACACTAATAAATTGCGGTTATGAAGTTATTACTTTTGATTGCCGAAATTCTCGCGGAGAAAGTTTTAATAATCGCAGTTGTGCGACATTTTCTTCAATGTATGATGATTTGCAGACAGTCATTAAATGGGTAAAAACTCAAGATTTTTATGTTGAGCCTTTTTTACTTGTCGGTCATTCTTTGGGTGGTGCGGTTGCGTTGAATTTTGCCGAACAATTTCCACAAGAAGTAAATTCACTGATGCTGATGTCATCAATTTTTGATGGGAATAAATTTTTACAGAATACTCAAAAATATACTCCGGAGTTTTTTCAACAGTTACAAAATGGGGGTGTTATTCGCACGAGAAACGGTGTAGATTGTTATTTAGACAGCACGTATTTATATGATTTTATGAATTATAATCTTTCGGCGGGTATTCACAATTTGAAAATGCCGGTGCTTATGATTACAGGCGACCAAGATACTGCCTCTACCGTAGAAGATAATCAGTGCTTTTATGCAGATTTGAAATGTAAAAAAGAATTTCATGTACTGCGTCATTGTTCCCATATTTATGATACATTGCAGAATCAGTCAGATTTAAATGATGCAATTATAAATTTTATTGTACAGCAGGGGCAGTAAGATTGACCTTCGTTTCACTCGGTCTCTGCGCCAACTTTTTTGCTTTCAGCAAAACCGGCGTTCTTCCGCCCGCCTAAGTTGTCTGGTCAAACTCACTTCTTCGTGAGTTCGCACCTAACTTTCTCTAGCCATAATAAAAACCCTCCACAAGGGAGGGCTTTTATTATGGCAGGGGCAGTAAGATTCGAACTCACAACAAAGGTTTTGGAGACCCACGGCTATACAATATGTAGTATAGTAAAGCACGTCTAAGGTACTATATTTAGTTTAGTGATGTCAAACTACAATAGCATGAGTTTGTCANNTTTGGAGACCGCTGCTCTACCAACTGAGCTATACCCCTAACTTTCTGCACTTGTTTTGATACACGTTCTTTATCAATAAATCAAGTGCTTTTTTTAATCCATAAACTTAATTCTTGCGCATTTCGGCAACGCTGTTCCACATCTTTTCTAAGTTGTAAAACTCGCGTACTTCCGGGCAAAAGATGTGAACAATAACGTCAAACGCATCTATTAAAACCCAATTGGCTTTTTCTTCGCCTTCAGATGAGGAACTGTAACCGTGTGTTTTTAATTCTGACTTTACTTTGTCGGCTAATGATGCAACATGGCGATTAGATGTACCGCTGGCAATAACCATAAAATTAGCGATAGATGTTTTTCCTTTCAAATCTATGGTAACAATATCTTGAGCCTTGTTATCATCCAAGGTCTTTTCTATCAGCTTTAATAAAGTTTGGTCATCTTTCATAATTTATACTCCTGTTAATCTAGCGGCGACCACGTCTTTTTAATCGGTTCATTTTGTATCGGTGCGTCATCATCCGGCAATGTTTTCTTTTGCTTTGTCGGAACAAATTGGGCAATTTCACGTAAACATTCGGTTGTATTCGTGCCGGCAATGGCCGAAATAGCAAATACCGGAGACTTTGTTGCTCTCTTTAATGAGGTTATTTTTTTCTTGATATCTTCTTTGGTTAGAGAATCCGTTTTGTTTAGAGCAACGACTTCCGGTTTTTCCATCAATTTCGGGGCATATAATTCCAATTCTTTACGGATGGTCTTATAATCTTTGGCAATATGTTCGGAAGTACCGTCAATTAAATGCAAAAATACCGAACATCTTTCTACGTGCTTTAAGAATCTGTCACCCAAACCGATACCTTCATGCGCACCTTCTATTAAGCCCGGAATATCCGCTAAAACAATCTCTTTGCCGTCAACCCATGCGACACCGAGGTTCGGATATAGCGTGGTAAAAGGATAATCCGCAATTTTCGGGCGGGCTTTGGTAACTGCGGTTAAAAAGGTGGATTTGCCGGCATTCGGTAACCCGATTAAGCCGACATCAGCAATAATCTTTAGGCGTAACCAAACCCACATTTCAACACCCGGCCACCCCGGTTCAGCATATCTCGGTGCTTGGTTGGTGGAGGTCTTAAAATGCATATTTCCTCTGCCACCGTCACCGCCTTTGGCTATCATGAATTTTTGCCCCGGCTCAACCATATCGGCAATAACCGTTTCGCCGTCATCAGCGACAATTTCCGTACCGACCGGAACTTTGATGATTAAATCTTCGCCTTTGGCACCGCTCATCTCCGAGCCCATGCCATGCTGCCCGTTTTGAGCTTTGAAATGTTGTTGGTAACGAAAGTCTATCAAAGTGTTTAAATTTTCAACGGCAACAAACCAAACACTGCCGCCTTTACCACCATCACCACCGTTCGGACCGCCGAATTCAATATACTTTTCACGACGAAAAGCGACACACCCTCTGCCGCCGTCTCCTGATTTTAAGTATATTTTTGCTTGGTCCAAAAACTTCATGGTCTTACTTTCGCCCTAAATTTTTGCCTTTATGACAAAGAAAGGGGATGTCTGGCACCCCCTTATTTTTGTTCTGTCAGTTGAATTATTCAGCCGGAACAACAGAAACATAGGTTCTGTCATTGGCTTTGGTCTTGAACTCAACTTTTCCTTCTGTGGTGGCAAAAATGGTGTGATCTTTACCCATGCCAACATTGTTACCCGGATGGAATTTTGTTCCACGTTGACGGATAATGATGTTGCCGGAGATAACGGATTCACCACCGAATTTCTTTACACCTAAACGACGCCCGATAGAGTCGCGTCCGTTTGATGAGCTACCGCCTGATTTCTTATGTGCCATTTTAAAAACTCCTAGTTAATTATTCACACAAATCGGTAATCTTAACGATTGTGATGTTTTGTCTGTGTCCGTTTTTACGACGGTAATTCTGTCTTCTCTTTTTCTTGAAGACGATAATTTTTGCGTCTTTTGCTTGCTTAACGATTTTTCCTTTAACACTGGCACCTGCCACTAACGGAGTACCAACGTTTTCGCCCATGGCTAAAACTTCGTTAAAAACAACTTCGCTTCCGGCGTCACCAGCAATCTTCTCAATTTTGATAACATCGTTTGATGTTACTTTGTACTGTTTGCCGCCTGTTTTAATTACTGCATACATTTTTATTCACCTGTTTTAAATTAAACATAACTTTTTTGTGAAATATACATAAGTTTTTTCAGGAGTCAACAAGAATCTGCTTTAAAATTTATTTTTTTTCTTGTTCTCTAAGTCTTCTAAACAAACGGGGCTGCATAAAACGCCCGCGCCACATACCGCGTTTGTGGATTTTAGCGTCTATTTGTTCGGCTTTATATTCGCTTTCAAGATAGGGGATAGCGTTACCGCTTAGAACCATTTCCCGATTTAAATTAACGTTGCCCTTATAACACGTGCACAGATAGCGATCATAACGGTCTTTTTCGTTATATTTACAGGTAATACTGTTATTTCCGATAAGGTCTCTTAAGTATTGTGCGGAAATTTTACCGCAAGGATAAACTTTTTTATGTTCATTTTTGCAGGTTTGAATATATTCCGGAGCATCTATACCCATTAGGCGGATGCGTTTTGTTCCGATTTCTAAGCTGTCCCCGTCAACAACATTAACCGAATTTAACGGAGAGGATGTGATTTCGTTTGCCGTGCAGTTCGTGAAAGCACAAACTACCAGCAGGAACAAAGGTATTAGCAAGCGATTATAGGGTGTGTATATTTTTGACAATTTTCTTCCCATTAACACAGTTTCAATATACTCTTCATATAAAGTATATACTTAATTTTTATTTAAAGGTTAGTTAGCGTGCAGAAAAAAATATTTTTTAGGTTGTGTCTGTTTTTAGGCGTATTGGGCGCAACAGCTTGTTCCGGTCATAATTCTTGGTGGAACAATGGTGAATATGAGTATGTGCCGGAAGAGGAAGTTATTGTTGCGGAAGATGCTCAGGTAGAGCCTATCGTCGCAGAAGAAACCGAGGTTTTTGTTGATGATCCTCAGGAAGCGGCTAAATTGTTTAATAAGAGGATTCCTCCGTTGAATTCATTGATTGTTTGCCGTGATAAACAATGTGCACCGGCAGAGCTTTCTATGAGCAGGGAATATATTTATAATGCTTTGGCACAATTAATTGATAATAACTTAGACACAACAGCTTTGTTATGTGAAGCAAATGCACAGGCACACGTTTGTGTTAATCCTTATTTGACGGTGCCGGCTAAGGTTGGTGTAACGCCGGCTTATGTCTTCTTTGATGGGGTTAAATTTGTTGATGCATCTACCATTAAAGGAAGAACAGCATTTGATTTAGCTTTAGGTTATAATTTGAGTTATAACGGGCAAACACCGACCGTTTGCAAACCGGATACGGCAATGCTCTATGTTAAGAGCAATAATTCAGTTGTGTTAAACGGTAAGGGATTTAAATGCGAGATGACAAGCGTTGGCACAACGACTATTCGCATTATGTTTGCTATTGACTATATTGATTTGGATTATGGTTATATCGGCGGATATTACACTATCGGTCTTTCCGGTCCGGCGTATGGTGGCGGTTCCGGTTATGGATTGATTCGTCTGACAAAAGATGCTCATCCCTTAAAGCCGGCACTTAAGGCTAAAGGCACTTCTCGTGCGCAGAATCCGTCTGTTCGTCCGGCGATTAAAACCCCATCCAGACCGGAAACACCGGCGGTAAATCCGGTTGCTCCGATTTCTGGTGGTAATATGGCTCCTCATTCTCAAGAGCCGGCTAAGCAGAATTTTAGTAACCATGTCGTAAATGATAATGTTAATTCTGCTCGGCCGATGCAAACTCAGCCGGTGGAGAGCAGAGCTATTCCTGCGCCTGTTCAACCACAAATGCAACCACAGCCACAGCAAATAAATCCGCCTTCTATGCCTGTGCCTCAGAGTGTTTATGATAATGAACCGCCGGCAGAATATGAAGAAATCTATGTTAATGATTTGGATGAATACATTAAGTAGTTTTGTTTGAGGAGTTTAGTTTTAAAAGCTTCAAACAATGTTTTGAAGCTTTTTTAAGGAAAAGAAATATCAAGGAAGTAAAAACATGAATAAAAAGTTTGTTATTTCGTTAATCGGAGCGCCGGCATCCGGAAAAGGATATATAGCTTCTTGCTTAACAGATGAGCTAAAAAAACACTATGGGTTTAAGGATGGAGATATTGCTGATATTTCCACGGGAGAGCTTATCCGTCGTGAAAAGAAAGAACACACGCAATTGGGGCAGTTGTTGGAAAAGAATATGAAAGAGGGCGGTTTGGCACCGGATAGCATTATCAATCAGATGTTGATTGATGAACTTCACCGTGTACAAGCAAAAGTGCTGATTTTGGACGGTTACCCACGCACGGTAGGGCAGGTTTCTATGTTTGGTAAACTGATGAAGTGGTTTAATTGTGCGGTTATTTTTAGGGATACACCGACAGATTTGATTTTGGAACGGGTTAAAAACAGACGGATATGTGCTGTTTGCGGAAAAGGTCAGGAAGTTACAAACGGACGGTGCGAATTTTGCGGCGGTGAATTGATTAAACGTAAAGATGATGCCGTTTTACCGGACAGACTTGCCGAATATGAACAGGAAACGAAGCCGGCAGTGATGGAACTCAAACAACATGATAATTTTTTTGAATATGAGGGAACTGCCGAGGGTGAAGAAATTGCCCGTGAATTTTGTGCCGCGAATAAGAAATATCTGTAATCATTTTTTTCTGACATAAAGAAATCCTTGATTATTGTAGTTTTGTTCAAGAAATTCTTTGTCTTCCGCTGATGGGGGGAAATATTTGCAATCAAGTGTGAAATGGTATTTTTCGTCAATGCATACGCGCGGATAATCTGTTGAAAAAAGCTTTGGTTTTCTTGTTCTGATGAGTGTATAAAAATCGGGAAGCTCATGGCGGTTAAAGTAGTGATTATCTAAAAGTGCAACATGATCCATACCTATCCAGTAATATCCGGCTGCACTGTTTCTTAGACCACCGATGGTGGAACTGTTTAAGATTAAATCATCTTTATTTGATAATTTAAGAATTTGTTCAGAGAGATAAACAAAAGTTTGCAAAGAAGGAAAATATTTGTTTTGTTTGTAGTGTGTGGTGTAGTTTGTGATTAGAGCGATAGTGACCAACGCAATGACCGTAGGTCTGATTTTTTGGTGTAGTGCGGTTATGTAATAGGCGGAAATAATTGCAAAATACGGGTATAAAGGCAGCCAATAATGACGAAAAGCGCCAATGAAGATGAATTGTAATATTGCAGAAGAGCTTAAACATAAAATAGCTATAACTTTCAGGAATTTCGGTACTTTAATAAATAAGGTTAGCAGAGCTAAAATATTGGCAATATGATAATAAGGCGTTTGATGTACCGGATATTGAATATGTGTATGGATTTTTAAATTCAGCAACCAGTTTAATTCAAAATAATCTTTTAATGAGCCTGTTTGCCACAGATATAATATGTATAAAAATGCTATCATGAGCGGAAGCAGTAATGCTTTGGTAAACGCTTTAATGCTGATGGTCTGTTTATATAGTAAATAAAGTATGAAAAAGAAAAGCGGTATGATTTGAAAACAGGCTTTTTGCAAGGTCATAATTGAGAAAAACAGGAGCAAAAATGATATTTTCAGCTGATTTTTCGGCTCTTTTATGTAGGAAAACAAAAAATATAATCCACCGAGAAAAAATGTCATCATCAGGCTATCCGGTCTAAACTCTGATTGAGATAGGAAAACACAATGCGGACTTAATGAAAACAAAACGGCAAGCCATGCAAATAAGGTGTTATTTATAATCAATCGGCAGATTTTTATGATGAAATAACTGTTTATAATATAGAGCAGTAACGAGTAAATTCTTGCAGCATACCAAATATCAGCACTATTGTTGAAAATATGGATAAACGGCAGAAAAGTGTACCATAGCAACGGGTGATGATGTTCAAAAAAATCACGATAAGGTACTTTGCCATTGTAAATGAAAAAAGCGGCAGAAACGTGTTCGCGTTCATCTCCGTTTAAGAAATTTGTAAAAGCAAAGAAAACTAAGAAGCCAATGACTATGGCAGATAAAAGCAGTAATTCGGTTTTTTCTATGCAATTTATTTTTTGGATAGGTTTTGAGAATAAATCATTTAGTTTGGGAAAATGTATTTTTTCAAATGTCATTATTTTACCCCTATCTAAACAGCATGATTCATATAAGCACTTCTTAAGTTACAATGGGTAATGGCAATTGCTAAGGCATCTGATGAGTCGTTGTTTTTCGGTTGGCAACCGGGGAGTAAGATTTTAACCATGGTTTCAACTTGGCTTTTTTCTGCCCTGCCGACGCCGGTTAAGGCTTTTTTGACTTTGTTCGGTTCGTATTCATATAAGGGAATATTATAAAGTGCAGGCATTAAAAAGACGACTCCGCGTGCCATACTTAGTTTTAAGGATGTTTCCGGGTTGGTATTAAGAAAAGTTACCTCAATGGAAGCCTCATCCGGTTTATAAAGCTCTATTACTTTTTTAAGCTCATCATGTATTATTTGCAGGCGTTTTGATAAAGGTTCTTTGGCCGGAGTAGAAATAAAACCGTCTGCCACATAAGACAGACGGTTTCCATTGACATCAATTATGCCCCAACCGGTTGAAGAAATACTCGGATCAAGGCCTAGAATACGCATTATTCACCTTCGGAAAGTTCAGCCATAATGTTTTCGGCGATATCAGCATTATGATATACGTGCTGAACATCTTCGTCTTCTTCTAAGGCATCAATAAATTCTAAGAATTTCTTAGCGGTTTCCAAATCCGTAATTTCAGTTTTAACGGTTGGTTTCCAGTCAAGACGAGAAGCAGACGGGGTACCGAATTTCTTTTCTAAAGCTTCGGTAACGGCAGATAAATCATCCGGCAAAGTTTCAATGGCGTGAATATCGTCTTCAGAGATAACTTCGTTAGCGCCGGCTTCCAATGCTTCTTCAAACATTTTATCCGGATCAGCAACAGATAAAGGATATTCAATATAACCGATACGTTCAAAGTTAAAGGAAACGGAACCGGTTTCACCCATGGCACCGCCGCGTTTACCGAAAATAGAGCGGACGTTACTTGCGGTACGATTTTTATTATCTGTTAAAGCTTCAACGATAACGGCAACTTTGTTCGGCGAAAAACCTTCATAGCGCATGGTTGTAAAATCTGCACCGCCGGCAACCTGTGTTGCTTTGGCAATAGCGCGTTCAATATTATCTTTCGGCATACTTTCGGCGCGAGCTGCTTGGATAGCTAATCTTAAGCGCGGATTTTTATCCGGCTCAGGTAAACCGCTTTTGGCGGCAACGGTAATTTCACGGGCTAATTTTGCAAAAACTCTTGCTTTTTTAGCATCTTGAGCACCTTTACGGTACATAATATTTTTAAATTGGGAGTGTCCTGACATTTAGAATCTCCAAAAAGGGTTAACATTTTTTATTTTCTATAAAACACAGACAAAAATAGCGCAAGTTTTTTTTAAATTTTTTCTTTAAGAATCTGCGATATCCACCAGTTTTGTATCATCCAGCAGGAAAGACGGGGTCTTTTTGCCAAAAACTTTATAACGGCGTGCTAAGTCTAAAGCTTTCTTATCTTGGTTTTGCACGCGGTTTTGGTAACGGCTGTGGCGTTCTTTCGGCGCTTTACCGTTTTGGGTTGATACATCAGCCATTGTCGGCTCATTTTGGTTTGTTTCATTAACTTCGCTTTCTTTATTTTTATCAATTTTAATTTCTGCCGGTGTTTTTAAGATTTTATCCAAAGTATCTTGTGTTTCTTTAGAACGGCGGGTGGTGAAAACGATATTTTGCTTATCAGCAGGCAATAATTCCAAGATTTTTTCCAAATCTGCCAGCTGACGTTTCTTTTTAATAAGGTTAATATCATCAACAACGAGGATATTGGTGTTGGAAACGTCAACGCTTCCCTCTTTTATATTGTCTATGAGCAAAGAGGGTTGGGCGATGATAACGTTTGCTTCTTCTTTTTCATCATTTTCATCATTATCATCTTTATTTGAATTATCATTATTATTGCATTTATTATTAATAACATTTAACAATTTATTTTTTTGTTCATTACTTAAAACAATTTCTTTTTTTTTTATCATTCGACAAAATAGAAATTACTTGCTTTAAAATTTGATTATTATCAATAGAAGAATTATTATTTTCAGTAATTNNCTTTTTCATCATTTTCATCATTAGCTTCGTGATATTTATTAAAGATGGCAAATTTATCGGAGATATTAACCGCCTGTTTGGCATCTGCCGCGATAATGAGGATATTTTTACCGGTGTTTTTAGATATAATGTCAATCAGCGGGAAGATATAAGAGCAGGTTTTACCGCATGATGCCGGCGCTATGGTAAAAATATCTTTTCCTTGTAAGATTGACGGAATAACGTCTTTTTGCACGGTGGTTGGGGCTTCATAACCTAAATCTTCTATGGCGTGTATGGTTTTTTCATCTAATCCTAAATCTCTAAAACTCATCTTTGTTTCCTTAAATAAGAATAAATTATTTGCTTGAATACTATAACTTTATTGTCTAGAGTCAAGCGCAATATACAGGTGTTTGAAAAATGTATTTGAGCTTTAAAATCTTTATGATATAAGTTTTCTATTAAAGAGAGAATTTATAAAAATGCAGGAAACTTTATTTTCAAATAGGGTTAAACGCCCGCTTGCTGATAGACTCCGTCCGAAAAAACTTGAAGAAGTTGTCGGGCAAGAACAGGTGTTGGGTGAAGACTCGCCATTAGGCAGGATGCTTAAAACAGGGCGTATTTCTTCTTTTATTCTCTGGGGACCTCCGGGTTGCGGTAAGACAACGATTGCGCGACTAATAGCCGAATATACAAACCTTTATTTTGAACAGATATCGGCAGTATTTTCCGGTGTGGCAGATTTGAAACGCGTATTCCAATATGCGGAAGAACGACGTGCCACCCAAGGTAAAGGTACACTTTTGTTTGTGGATGAAATCCATCGCTTTAATAAATCACAGCAGGACGGATTTTTGCCTTATGTGGAAAACGGTACGGTTATCCTTGTCGGCGCAACGACCGAAAACCCGTCTTTTGAGCTTAATGCCGCTCTTCTTTCACGTTGTCAGGTGTTTGTGCTAAATCGCTTAAATTTTGATGATTTTGAAGAGCTGTTACAACGTGCCGAGCGTGAGGAAGGGATGAAACTTCCGGTTGATGAAGAAGCGCGCGAATTGATGAAAACGGTGGCTGACGGCGACGGGCGTTATATTTTAAATATTGCCGAGAGTGTATGGGCGTTTGCTCAAGAGGGGGAAATTTTTGATAAAGATAAGCTGATGAAGATTATTCGTTCACGGGCGCCGGTTTATGATAAAGGGCGTGACGGACATTATAATCTTATTTCGGCGGTACATAAATCTTTGCGCGGTTCAGATGTGGATGCGGCTTTATATTGGGCAGGAAGAATGCTCGTTTCCGGTGAAGACCCGCGGTATTTGATTCGTCGGCTTATTCGGTTTTCCATAGAAGATGTTTCTCTTGCTGACCCGAATGCGGTGGTGCAGGCGATTGCTTGTGCTGATACATACGAAAGACTCGGCTCGCCGGAGGGAGATTTGGCAATTATGCAGCTTGTCGCTTATTTGGCAACCGCACCGAAATCTGCGGCAGTCTATAAAGCCATGAATAAAGTTTTTCAAACGGCTAAGGAAACCGGTTCGCTTATGCCGCCGAAGCATATCTTAAATGCACCGACCAAGTTAATGAAGAGTCTCGGTTACCATGACGGCTATATTTATGACCAAGATTTGGAAGACGGTTTTTCAGGGCAGGATTATTTTCCGGAAGAAATGGGACGGCGTCATTTTTATCAGCCGGTGGATAGGGGCTTTGAGCGTGAAATCAGAAAACGCATAGATTATTTTGATAAGTTAAGAGCAGAAAAACAGCGCGAACGCAAAGCAAAAAAGGTTGACAATAATCAATAATTTATCCTAAAGCAGAGCTATAAAATAATTATTTTAAATGTATTATGTATGGCAAATATTCAAAAAATAGCAGAAGAGTTGGTACGTCTTTCTCATGCTGAAACTTATGCTTTGACGTGTCTTTTGGCTAAGGAATATGGTATTAAGGCTGAAAGTGTTACCTTAAAGCAAGATATTCCAAGCGAAACGGAGCGAGTTTTCACCTTAAAGAATGTGGAAGATATTCTTAGAGAGGAAGTGATTATCAGAGAGGCGGAAAGGAAAGCTGAGAAAAGACAATGGTTTGTACCAAGAGTTATTGGCAAACCGTGTAAAGGAAAATTGCCGAGACGCAAATGAAAAGGCCTACCAAACGGTAGGCCTTTTCATTAAACATCAGAGATTTCCATTGCCTCTGGCATCTTTTTACGCGAAAGGCGTGGAATACCAGACGGTTTAGGAGAGGTTTCGGCATCTTGTTCATCTGTTTCGGTGTCGTTACCATATTTCTCCAAGACTTCTTTGTCCTTGCTGTAGATACCCCATTCTCTCATGCCACTTATCGTGAGCATAATACCGAGGGCTGATGTTAAGCCGCCCCATTCAACTTCTCCAACATTGAAGAAAGGATGAATGCAACAGTTATTAAAGAGACCTCCTACCAGACACCAACCGATAATCGGTATCCAGATTTTATTGGTCAAAAGACCTTTAGATTGACTCTTTTTACTCTCTTCCAGCACAGGACCAAGATAACGATATTGACGCAACACGAAGTCACGTGCTCCACCCAGACCTAGCAGAACTGCCAGTGTCAGGATCAGATTTGTCCAATCAATTGCTTCACCACCCTGTAACCAAGGAAGCAGAACGCAGTTGTTGAAGAAACCGAAAGCCAATACTATACCGGCTGCCGGCACCCACATTCGGGATTTTTTAATGCTAATTTTCATCATAATATTATAATGTTTAGGGTAATGCTTTTTTTGTACAATATGTTTTAAATTTTGTCAATATTTTTAATAAATAAAACTTGTCAAATCGGTTTTTAAAGGCTATGCTGAGCCGTCAGAAAGGTTTTAAAAATATGGGCATAAACGGAAACAGTATCGTATTCGGGGTATCTTATCAGACTTTTTTAAGAATTTCCGAAAAAATGAAAGCGCATTTGCAAGAAATGTCCGTTGAGCTGCAGGTTTATCTGACCGACGAAGATTATGATAAGCTTAATAAAGAGCAAAAAAAGGCGTTGGAGGGCTATAAACGGATTAGTCTTGATTTGCCCAAAGTGATTAAACCGTGCGGAGAAGAGCTGTTTGCGGCGGCTAAGGAATTTGCTTTAGAGCTTGAAAAATCCAGAAGACGGGCTATTTTTGAGAAAAAAGCAAAGGTGAAACAAAAGTTTTATATACCTTTGAAAATCGGCAAAGCTTCCACAAAAAAGAAGGGGGGACGGTAATGTCCGGCGTTCAAGTTGTTAAAATTAAAAACGAAGATGACGGTATCAGGCTTAATCGGTGGTTTTTGAAATATTATCCGGGGCTTAGTCTCGGCAGGTTGCAAAAGCTTTTGCGTACCAAACAGATTAAGGTTAACGGGGCGCGGGCGGAAGCCAACACGCGTCTTTTAGCGGGGCAGGAAGTGCGCGTGCCGCCGCTTGATAACGAGAAAAAAGAAATCGTGCATGAGAGTTTATCTGCCAGCGATACGAAGTATATGACCGATATGGTTATCTATAAAGATGATAATATTATTGTTCTAAATAAACCCTCGGGGTTGGCCGTTCAGGGCGGTACGAATACC
>DEKL01000018.1 GCA_002353835.1 Alphaproteobacteria bacterium UBA2723 | reverse complement strand
GGGTTCGATCCCCTCTCTGGCCACCATTAAAAAAAGGACACCTTTATGGTGTCCTTTTTTGTACATTATTTGCGAGAGGGGATCTCACCCCAAGGGGTTCGCTTGCTTCGTAAGTGTGCGCTTTTTTGCGCGCACTAACTTCGCTTCGGACAAGCCAGTTGTAACGCTTGTTTTCAACAAGCTAACAACTGCTATAGCTCTCGGAACTAGCGTTCCTGCGAGCCCTCTCTGGCCACGACTTCTGTAAAAAGTTCCATGACGATGCTTTCGTTTTATACCTTATTGGTTATATTATCAATGTGAATATCTGCTTAAAGGTAACAAAGGCGCACTAAAAAATTAAGGGCAAGCCTTTCACGCCTGCCCTTAATTTTTTACTTTGTCTTGGTGCGCCTTTACAGCCTTACGGCTGTGTGCTCATGCCGCACAGGCACCGCTGCGCGCGGCGCGGTGTGCTTGCACACCCTTACTTTCTTTTGTGACTCTTGGCTTCCATCTGCGCTAATAACCACGCACCGACAACGGTAACAATCTTAATTATCCGCTGACGCTCCCTAACCCCTAATTTCCACCAAAAATTCCAACACCGCTTAAAAATGTTTTCTTCCTTCTTGACAACAGTTGTCTCATTTTTTACGGCAACCGCTTGCGCTTCCTCCTTCTTCGGGAAATTCCATGCCCTTACCTTACCGAAAAACGGCTTTAACATCTCGGCTATGCCCTCATCCGGCATAAACGCGCCATGCAACCGTTTTAAATTGCCGTCCGATGCTAAAAATAAACAATCACCCCTACCAATCAGATTTTCCGCTCCCGGCGTGTCCAAAATTGTTTGCGAATCTACTCTTGAGGCAACCTTATAAGCTAATCTGGTCGGGAAATTGGCTTTTAATACACCGGTCACCACATCAACAGACGGACGTTGTGTCGCTAACATTAAATGAATACCGGCTGCCCTCGCCTTTTGTGCTAACCGCATTACATCTTTTTCAACGTTCTTATCTGTCGCCATTAAATCGGCAAACTCGTCAATCACACAAACAATGTAGGGTAAATCCTGACCTATTTTATCATGATATTCCGATAAATTTTTAACCATATTCTCGGCAAAAACATCATACCGCCTGTCCATCTCTTGTGCCAATAACGATAAGGCTTGAACCGCATCATAACTCTCAGTGATAACCGGACCGTACATGTAATTTTGATTGTTGTAAATGCTAAACTCTATCTTTTTGGGGTCTATCATCACAAACTTAACTTCTGAAGGCTTTTTGGCGGCAATCAAAGATAAAATAAACGTGTTTAACCCCACCGACTTACCGGAACCTGTCGTACCGCCTATCAATAAATGTGGCATTTTGGCTAAATCGGCAAATAACGGCTCGCCTTTGATATCTGCGCCTAAACATATCGGCAAAGCATACTTTCCAGCTGCCTTCTTAAAGGCTTCCGAAGATAATATGGCCTTAAAATCAACCGTTTCAAAATTATCTGCCGGAATCTCAAACAAAATGGCATTGCTATCTTCTGCCGGTTCGGCTCGCAACGAGGTCACGCCTAATTCCCGCCTTATATCTTCCAATGATGTCGTGATATTCTTTAATTTGGTACCCGGTGCCGGTTCAAATTCTACAATCTTTAATAACGGACCGCGCGTCTCTGAGATGATTTTGCCGTTTATACCGTAATTTTGCAACGCTGTTTCTAAATCTGCCATAATCGTTCCTTCTTTGCTTAAAAGTTCCAATTTATGGCGATTATATGCAAAAAGTTTAGAAAAGCAATAAAATCTTCTTAAATATGCGTTTTTTGTGCATTGTTGGGGAGTGTTCAAAGAAAAAGCTTGTATTTTTTAAAAGATGAGCTAATAGTTACGGAAGATTTAATTTTTAATGAGAGGATAACTATGTCTAATCCATTGGATACAAAAATAATAAGCAGACTAGCCGAAATCTTGGATAAAACAAATTTAACAGAATTAGAATACGAAGATGAAAGCTGCAGAATCTCTTTGAGCAGAAATCCGGTCGGGGCAACAGCAACGGCTTATGTTCCGGCACAACCGGCATTGGCTCCGTCACCGGCGCCGACAGCAGCTCCGCAAGCACCGGCAGAAACAGCTCAAAGCTCTGCTGATGAAGATTATACCAACAGCCCGAATGCTGTTAAATCACCGATGGTTGGTGTGGTTTACCTTTCCGCAGACCCGAAAACAGCTAACTATGTTAAACCGGGAGATAATGTGGTTGAGGGCGATACCGTTTGTTTGGTTGAAGCTATGAAAACCTTTAATCCGGTTAAGGCACACAAAAGCGGTAAAGTAACGAAAATTTTAGTTGAATCCGGCGATCCGGTTGAATATGGCGAGCCGTTGATTGTAATTGAATAAACTTTGAAAGGCTCTTTTTTATGTTTGAAAAAGTTTTAATTGCAAATCGCGGTGAAGTTGCTTTAAGAATTCACAGAGCTTGTCGGGAAATGGGTATTCGTACCGTTGCCGTCCATTCCGAGGCTGATGCCAATGCCATGCACGTGCGTTTGGCTGATGAGGCCGTTTGTATCGGGCCGGCACGTTCTTCCGACTCTTATTTGAATAAACAGGCGATTATTTCGGCCGCACTCATTACCGGCGCTGATGCTATTCACCCCGGTTTCGGTTTCTTATCTGAAAATGCTGATTTTGCCGAAATGGTTGAATTGCATGGTATTACTTTTATCGGACCGACTGCCGAACAAATGCGTCTTTTGGGCGATAAAATTACCGCACGACAAGCCGCTATTGAGGCAGGTCTTCCGATTACTCCGGGGTCTGAGGCCTTGGAAAGTGTTGAACACGCTAAGGAGTGGGCTAATAAAATCGGTTATCCGGTTATTATTAAAGCCAAAGACGGCGGCGGCGGTAAAGGTATGAAAGTTGCTTTCTCCGATGATGATATCGGCGAGGCTTATACCATGGCTAAAGCTGAAGCAAAGGCGGCTTTTCCGTCTGATGTGGTTTATATGGAAAAGTATTTGCAGCACCCGCGTCATATTGAAATGCAGATTTTGGCGGATAAATACGGTAATGTTATCCATTTGGGCGAAAGAGACTGCTCTATTCAACGTAATCATCAAAAAGTGATTGAAGAATGTCCGTCTCCGGCGCTTAACCAATCTCAAAGAAAAGAAATCGGTGACATTGTTTGCAAAGCAATTAAGAAAATCGGTTACCAGAATGCCGGCACGCTTGAATTTATGTATGAGGACGGCAAGTTCTATTTCTTGGAGATGAATACGCGTTTGCAGGTGGAACACCCGATTACGGAAGCTGTTTCCGGTATTGATATTGTCAAAGAGCAAATTCGTATTGCCTCCGGCGCCGCACTGGGTTATACACAAGATGATGTCCAATTCAGAGGACACGCAATTGAGTGTCGTATCAATGCGGAAGATCCGGAAACGTTTGCTCCTTGTCCGGGTAAAATTACCGAGTGGCATGCGCCGGGCGGTTTAGGTATTCGTGTGGATTCAGAAATTTATTCCGGATATTCCATCCCGCCTTATTATGACAGTATGATTGCCAAATTGATTGTTCATGCCAAAACGCGTAATGCGGCTTTAATGCGTTTGCGCCGTGCTTTGGAAGAATTTATCATCATGGGGGTTAAAACAACTATTCCGCTCCATCAGGAAATTATCTCGCAGAACGAGTTTATTGACGGGCAGTATAATATTCACTGGTTGACGGAATATATGGATAAACGCAACAAATAGGTTTGATATGCAAGAGAAATTATCAGTCAGAAAAGTTTATGTTAATGCCTATAAATATGTGGTCGGTCATCTGACGGCCTTTGCTTTTCTTGTCCTGTTTTATTTCTTGGGCAGTTTATTACCTATGTTCATCGGGCTGTCTTCTTTCAGACTGGTGATGCTCGTTTATTACTATCTGTTTCTTTATTTTGCCGCCGGATGCTTTTATAAACAGCAAATCATTTTGGATTTTCATGTTTTTACGGCGGCAGGATTGCGTTTTATTACCGCGATTATGCTGTTTTTGGCGGCGATTTTAATCTGTACGTTCGGAATTAATATCGCACTTAGTCTTACAAGGCATCTTTTTGCTGATGCTTCTGACTTTATTTATGCCGTTCTTAACAGCAGTATTTGGCAGATAATAAAATATCTGTTTATCTTTTGGCTGTTTATCATTTTCTTCTTAATTCCGTCTTTTGCTTTTATTTCGGAAATTACGGGGAAAAACCGCTCTACCCTGACCGCTTTTGCCAAAACGAAAGGTAATATTGTTAAGATTTCTGTGGTGGCAGCGATTGCGTTTGCTTTAATGTATTGCCTTGTTGTCGTTTGTTTCTTCTTAAAAGTAAACGTTTTAGCCGCAGAGTTTATCCGTGACATTGCCTTAGTTTTTATGACGGTTGTTTACTTTAAGATGTATGATTTCTTCTATAAAGTACCGCAAAGCAAGGGCAAACCCAAAGAGATGAAAATAGATAATGCGGTTACCGATAAAGAAATTAAATTAGCCGCGGCTGACGGTATGAATAAAAAAGTTGTTGCAGAAAAGAGCGGCTCACGCAAAGCTAAATCCGTTAAAACAAAAGGAGATGGGGATGTTAATCAAGGATAAAGATATCTTATCTGACGAAAAAAAAGATGTGAATATCAAACAGGTTAAAAAGCCGCGCATAAAAAAAGAAAACATGCACGCGGCGTGGGGAGATGCCTTTGATTATTATATCCGCGGGATTACCGAGAAGTATTTAAGATTTCGCGGCAGAGCCTCCAGACTGGAGTTTTGGGGATTTTTCTTGGTTTCCGGTCTTTTGTTTTTGCTTTTAAGCGCGCTCGGTAATTATGCCGAAATTCCGATGCTTGCCTATTACTATGCGATGGCAACGGCTATTCCGGCAGTGGCGGTAACGGCACGACGTTTGCATGATGTAAACAAAAATGCTTTGGTTTATTTGGGAATTTTTGTTTTAACCGTTATCAGTGCGGTTATTATCGGTTGGTGGGCTTTAATCCCGATTTTATTGTGGACGGTTGTGCTTATCCGTATGCTTTCCATGGAAACGGATATCAGCGAAGGTTTATACGGAGCGGCTGATGAAAGTGATGAAATTTATGGCGAGGACAATATTCGCATTATCCGTAAATTCCGCTTTCTGGCTATTTTCTTTACCGGCCTAATCTTAGCTCTTTCTTTTGTACGCTTTGATGATTGGAGCAGACAGGCACAATTTATGGCAACCAATGATGCTATTATGGAAAAAATTGCCGAGGACGGCAGAAAGGCTAATATGTCTGAGGCACAAATTAAGGCGGCACAAAAACTTATGACGCAAACCTTGAAATCTTGGACCGGTAAAACCGTGCAAGAAAATGATATCAATGATGCTATCGCTAAATCCTTAAAGATGATTCAGGAAACCAAAGTGCAATAGGCTTTTTCTATGACTAAACCGAGCAGAAAAATATTTTTAGGGATTTGTTTTTTTGCTTTTGCGCTGTGTTTGGGCCTTTTATTTTTTCAACAGACAAAACCGAAAGTTTTTTTAACAGATGTGGCAAACAGCTTAAATCCTGTTGCTCTGCACCAACTGAAAAATAAAATACAACATACTGATCTTCAAAAAGATATAGATATTTACAGCGGAAATTTTATTTCTTCCAAGATACCGCATGTTAAATCTTTTGAGCATATTAACGTTTTGTTCTTGGGCGGAATTAAGTTTGTTTCTCTTGATGACTTGGCGCAATATGATTTTATTTTTACAAGTACACTTTATTTGCATAACTTTCTTAAAGCCAACCATATCAAAAGCTATTTACTGCCGTTATTTATTGAAGATAAAAAAATTAAGCCGTCAGCTTGTGCTTTACATCCTAAAAATAAAAATTGTTTTGTGCTTGTTATCGGCGACCAGCCGGAAGTTATTAAAGTTTTGAATAAAACAAACACGGCTTATCTTCACTATATAAAATTAAATCAAAAAACTGAAAAACATCTGCTTTCTAAAATGCAGAATATCAGCAGTATTATTGTTAACAATTCGGCACCGGTTAATGATTCCATGGATACGGCCCCTTTGCTTTTGTATGCCATTTCCCGCCATATTCCCGTTTTAAGCGACAATGTGCTTAATATTTACGGGAATACCAATATGAATAATATTAACTTTACCGTGCTTTTTGCCGATACGTTGAGCTATTATACATATGAAAGCGATATTTATGACTTTTTGAATTGTCCGGATTGTCGCTTAAAAAAAGCGGAAAAGGCCTATTTTGTTCTTAAGCATTTATATACGGCAGAAACGGCTGCTCATAACATTGCTTTTTCTTTAGTTTCAAACGAAGATTTTGTACCCCGTTTGAAAAATTTGATAACGATTATTGCACCGATACACGCCGGACTTTATAACAATGGCGATTATTGGCTTTCTAAAGATTTGGAACACGCTTTTGAAAAGATAAAGCTGAATTCTCTGACTGTTTTTAATACAAGCCTTTATCCGCATTTGGGCGATAGTTCGGTTTATATCCGCGGCACAACCATTCTTGATAAAAAATATGTGCGAGAAAATCATGTTTCTCTGATGTATCTTATCTTCCCTTATACGGATAAAGATAATGTTTATGATTATGCTCTATCCATGCAGGAAGAATTCGGCTATATTGATGCGGTTGCCATATCTTCTTTAGAGGTTACCCAAGCTGCGCAAAAACTGGGAATTAAAGCTTATTATTTACCGCAGTTTACGAATGCGGAGAAATTTTATCCGGAATTTGATGAAAGTAAAAAATCCGAAGTTTTGTTTGTGGGGCAAAATGATTTTTATCGCAAAGCACCGCGGTTAGTTTATGATGCCGGACTTCCGATTACAATTTACGGCCCGAAATGGGACGGATTAGCTCAAGCGGAATATGTTGATAACAAAATTTTACGCCAATATTACAGTTCGGCTAAAATTGTCTTAAATGATACCAGACCGGATATGAAAAAACTCGGTTTTATCAGCAACAGAATTTATGATGTGACAGCTTCGGGCGGGTTTCTTATTTCCGATTATATGAAAGAGATTGAAGAAATTTACGGGGATACAATTCCGATGTGGAAGACCGAAAATGAGCTTATTGAGCTTGTTAAATATTACCTTGATCCGAAACATGAAGCAGAGCGCATGGAAAAGGCGCAACGAGCAAAAGAAATTACATTAAAATATTTTACTTCCGAAATCGCAGCGGAAAAATTTAAGACCGTTATCAATAAAATTCGTTGACAAGAAAATTTTACAGCCTACTATAAATGCTATTCGTATTATACATCTGTGAAATTATGTCTTTAAAATAATAAATTATGGAATTTTTAAATTTAATCAGAGAAGGTAAACATGCGGCCATCATCCGCTATGTGAAAGAGTGTAAATGCTTGGCTTCTTACCAGGAATTAGCTTTGGTGGAACGCGGCGAACATGAAGAAATTATGAGCTATATTGCTTATCATTACTTTGAACCCGCGTCTTTCAAGGTGTTTTTGGACAGAGGAAAGCTTAATGAGGTACGCTTCTACCTGGCATGCGACCAAATTGTTTATGATGATGCGGCGCTGTTGGAACTCGGTAGCGGTGTCTTAAATGATTATGCAGACTATTTGGTGCGTCATCATGATGCTTATACCGAAACATCTTGTGATGGCTATGCCAATCGCTTGGAATATGCCCAATGTCTTCTCATCAAAGCAGGCAACCATTGTGTCATCAGACGCTACATTACTAAGGCCTGTTTGCAACCGAAAGCGCTTAAATTGTTGCGCAAAAAAGGACAACCAGAAGATAATCTGGTGTATGACTTAAAGTGGAAAATCAAATAATTTTTCGCTTAAACTTTCAAAACTCTGCCGTTGGTGACAGAGTTTTTTTGTGCCTAATTCCATATCCGCGGTAGTGATTTCTGACTGTACCTGATACCGTGTTTTAAGTTGATATAACCGCTGTTGTCAAGCAATACGGGACGACCATCATATATCACTTTTCCTGAAGAAAAACGGATACGCTTTTGGCAGGTACATTCATCTTTATTACATTCTAAGCCGTCTTTTTCATCTGTGTTTTTTTCAGGCAATTTGTTTGTCCATAACAAGGTTAAAAACTTATTTTTATGCCACGGGGTTTGAGATAGCTTACCGTCATTGGTGCGACAGGCAAAAGTGGTACCGTCTTTATCAAACACAAAATCAACATTCGGTACGGTAAAGATACTTAAAAAACCGATTATGATAATTATTATCCCGCAATAACGCCATCTTTCCTGCCAGATACAAAGCCATAACATACCCAATGTTATCAGGATAATTCCCCATTCCGGCATCATAGCAATCCCCTCGCCTGATTTAGCACCCGATAAAGATGATACCCAGGAGGCGATATTATTTAAGATATAAACACCGGTACTTAACAGCTTCAGCCATATTGTACCGAAGCCAAAAACAAAGCAGATTAAAAACAGCAATAAGGCCGGCATTATCCAAAATGCGACAATCGGTCCGGCCAACAAATTACCCAGTGTTGTATAAACCGATATCTGGTGAAAATAATATAGGCTATACGGCATGGTCATCAAACTGGCAATTAAATCCGTTATTATAACGCCCATCAGATAAGCACCTATTTTGCCGTATATATTTGTTGCGGCATACCATTTATGCAAACGTGCCGCATTTTTCTCATAAAAAGCTACAATGCCCAAAACCGCCGAAAATGACATTAAAAAACCTACCGATACCACAGCTTCCGGCATAATACTGACAACAATTAAAACCGCTAATGCCCATAGCCTTAAAGATACCGGATGGCGATTTATTAAAACCGCCAATAAGACGCACATTATCATGATAAAGGCGCGGATACAGGATATACTCTGTCCGGATATTAAAAAATAACCGCAAGCTAAGATAATGGAAATAACAGCGGCCGGTTTGCGACGATGAAAATTACCGGAACCGAACGGCAACAACAGTAATCTGATCAATAAAAATGTCAATAAGGCAATCATGCCCATGTGCATACCGGAAATTGCCAAGATATGCGCCAAACCGGCAGTTTGATATTCGGCACGCTGGGCATTACTCACGGCACGACTGTCACCGATTGCCAAGGCTTTAATGACAGAGGCTTCTCGTGGCATAGCAGAAGAATCTATTTTATGAGCAATGCTTGCTCTTATTTCTTCAAGCTTTTGCTTGAATGCAGATGGTGTTTTTTCGCAATCTTTTTCATAAAATCCGCTAATTGCATAACCTGAAGCATTGATTTCATTATAAAAATTTGCACGCAGAAAATCATACTTTCTTAGCGGATTTACACTCATATCTTTAGGAAATTTTGCAACCGTTTCCACGCATATTCCGGGTTTAAGCCATGGTATATTTTGCCCGGTGGTTATACGGAATTTTCCTTTTAAATCTTTCTCATAATTATTGACGTCTGTCAGGGTTATTCTTGTTCTTTGAGCATAATTTGTATCTATGCTTTCAACATATCCTGCTAAATACATGGTTTCGGGGATATTTTCTTCCAGTTTGTTTTTTTGATATAGGGCATTGGCTTTGGCAATACACAACCCTAAGGTAAAGACGGCTAAATAACTTAATATCTTAAACTTAGCGTCCTTTTTGCGATAAAGGTATAACAGCAATAAAACGGCTTCTAAATAAACAATCACCACCCATGTCGGCAATTCCCACGGTAAACCGAAATAAAATGCCGCACCCAAGGCATAACACACGGCATACCATATAATCAGACTTTCGGCCTCATATTGATAATTTTCCGCGGCATAAAGCTTTAAGTTTAAAAACTGTTTTTTTAACCACCATATCAACGCTTTTTATACTCCTCAATTGCCGAAAGGACAATTTCGGCGGCACGGTGGCTCGGTTTTGCTTTTCCGAAACCCAATTCTTTGCGCAATATATCAAACCCTGTCTGTTCACGGCGATATAATTCGGATTTTTGATTTAATAATTCTTCGGTTGTCGCTAACAGTTTTTCTTTGATACAGTCTTCTTGCAATAATTCGGGAACAATTAGTTCATCCAATAATAAATTGGTTAAATTGACGTATTTTATTTTGGTTAAGCGACGGGCTAACCATGCCGTTATTGCCGGAACCTTATAGGCAATTAAATGCGGCACATTAACAATGGCTAATTCTAAGGCTACCGTACCGGAAGCGGCAATGGCTGCAACGGCACATTTGGCGGCGGCATAGCGGTCTACCTGCGTGGTTAACACCAAAATATCCTCACCCTTTTCTTTTACCATCATTTTAACGCGATTTTCTACGGTTTTAACTGTCGGCAAAACAAAAAACAATTCAGGGTGCTTTTTCTTTAATTCGGCGACCGTATCTAAAAATACCGGCAATAAATTAGCGACTTCATTATGGCGCGAACCGGGGAGAATTAACACAACCTTTTTATCTTTAGAGATATTATATTGCTCAAGAAAAGATTGACCGTCTGCTGATACCATGGAGCTTTCTATCACCGGATGACCGACAAAATCCGTCTTTAAATGATATGGGGTAAAATATGCCGGCTCATTCGGAAATAAAGTCAGCAAGCGGTCTATGTATTTATACATTGTTCTTGCGCGACGTTTTTTCCATGCCCAAACTTGCGGTGCGACATAATGCATTTGCAAAACCTTAATACCTTTTTTACGCAGTGCCTTATGCACACGCGCGGAAAAACTCCAACTGTCTATGGTGATGACAACATCAGGCTTTTTTTGTTCTATATCGGCAACGGTTTCTCTTATCCTTCTTAAAACTTTAGGGATGCTGGGAATAACCTCAGCTAAGCCCATAATCGCCAAATCGCTGATATTAAAAAGGGATTTCATACCCTCTTTTTCCATATTTTCACCACCGACACCGGCAAATTTGACATCTTGCTTTTGCTCTTTTAAGGCGCGCATCAATCCGGCACCTAACATATCTCCCGATGGCTCGCCGGCAACTAAATATATCATCATTTTTCATACTCCGTCGGTACGATACCTTTAATAAACAAGCCGTATTTGTCGGCTAATTTGATGACTTCTTTTTCATTAACAATCAGCGCATTACCGGCATGAACGGCTATTCCCTTAAACCCGCTTTGATGCGCATTTTCAACCGTTCTCATACCGATAGTCGGCAAATCAACCCGCATATCCTGTTCGGGTTTTCTTAATTTCACCAATACCGGGGTTTTACCTTTACGCAGATATTCTTTACTACGCAATATCAATTTATCCGTCCCCTCTATGCCCTCAACGGCTAAGACTAAACCTTGTTGAACGACAACCGACTGACCGACATCAAGCTTACCCAAAGCTTGCGCCACTTCTACACCGCGGCGGATATCTTCTTCATCTACTTTATCCGGCTTTTTCTTGGTCAAGATACCTTCTTTAACCAATAAATCCGGCACGACTTCCTGAATACCGACAACGCGCATACCTTCTTTTTCTATCTCTTTAACCAGTGCGCGCAAAATGCCGTCATCCCCCAAAGACTTGGCGCCGATTTTAGCAAAGAATGCGGCGGTGCGCATATCCGGCACCAAATCCGATAAAGTCGGGCGTTTGATGGTACCGATTAACACCACATCTTTAACATTTTCTTCCTTAAAGCGTTTAAAACCGGTACCGGCCTGACCTATTCTTATCCATTCAAAGTTTTTTTGAGATTTGAAAAATTCCTCATCCGCATTGGTTTGGATGGCCAAAGTATAGTACGGATAATCGTGTTTTTGGCACCATTCTATAAGCTGTCCGGGTAAATCCCCGCCACCGGCAATAATGCCTAATTTGCGTTTTGGTGTTTCTGTGGCAGTGGTATCAGGTGTTTTTGATTTTGGCATGGCAATACTCTTCAAACGTTTACTTTTCCCTTTATTTCTAGCATACAAAAAATTTTATGCAAAAGATTAAAAAATATTATTGACAATTATTTTATTAGTGTTTATATCTCTCTTTGTTGCGGTTATTACCGTTTTTATTTATCGCGGGGTAGAGCAGCCCGGTAGCTCGTCAGGCTCATA
>DEKL01000046.1:12676-12881 GCA_002353835.1 Alphaproteobacteria bacterium UBA2723 | reverse complement strand
ATGTATCACTACAACTGGATTCATCAGTCACAAGTTAACAACGCTAATGAAATCAGCTTAGGTGTTAGATACTCTTTCTAATAGTACCTGTACAATAAAAAGAGGGGCAAATTAGCTCCTCTTTTTTTATGTCAGTTTCCACCTTTTCCCGTCATTGCGAGAAAATCTCCGATTTTCGTTGCAATCATCCCTAAATTTTATTCTA
>DEKL01000046.1:12089-12651 GCA_002353835.1 Alphaproteobacteria bacterium UBA2723 | reverse complement strand
ATTTTATTCTAAAAAATCAAAAAAAGGGCTTTACATAGTCTCAAAAATGTGGTACTTTACTTGTATCAATTTTAAGACTATGCGTTTGTATTATTCCATAGTATCATTATTAACATTTTAATTTTACAAAAATTATGGCAAATGTAATTGCTGAGCGTCTGCAGGCTGGTACACCTGTACAGATGGTAATTAATGGAGATAACACAATCTCCGTAGTTTCAAAATCAAAGGTCGGTCGCAAGCACGATTGCTCTCATGATGTAGAGAACTTCTACGAAGCAGATCCGCTCCTAGCCTCGGAATTGAGAAAAATCAAATCCCCCTACGAGCAGATGTTGCCATGGGTACTGTCATTCATCGCCCAGATGTGGGAAGAAGCTGCTGACCTAGACCCCTGGTACATTGTTGAAGACGAAGACTTAGATTCCTAGTACGACAATGCACCGAAAAAGCCCCTTAACCGGGGCCTTTTTTTTGCTTTGTTTGTAGTCACCCTCAACCGACAAGGTCATTTAAACGCGTCATCCTGAACTTACACCGCGTCATGCTGAACAACGTCACC
>DEKL01000046.1:11844-11975 GCA_002353835.1 Alphaproteobacteria bacterium UBA2723 | reverse complement strand
GTCAAGCGATCTCCATGAGAATAATATAACCATATTATTGATGTGGAGATGCCTTGATTTTTGTTCACGCAAAAAAGGTATGACATACTCTTTTTACTCTGCCCCCTTTTGAGGGGGGAAGTGTCGCTGAA
>DEKL01000046.1:9677-11718 GCA_002353835.1 Alphaproteobacteria bacterium UBA2723 | reverse complement strand
CGCTAAGGGGGAGGAAGACTAAGCTCCTCTTCTCACACAAAAAAAGGGGAGCATTTGCCCCCCTATATTCACGAGATTTTACGCGCCTATCTTCTTCTTAAAAAAGACGGGATTTCCAAATCATCCTCATTAGCACTTTCCTTCTCGGAAAAGTCTTCAATCTCATCAAACTGTGGCACGGAAACCGGCTTTTGTGCCGCCTGTTTCTTAGCCTTTGCCCGAGAAATACCGAGAATACGGTTAATAAAGCTCCGTTGCGGTGTAATCTCAACCGTATCTTCCTCAATCATAGCCTGTGCTTCTTCGCGCGCTTTACGTTCAAACGGTTGTTCAACTTCACCCTGCTCCGGGAAAAGTTGCGGCTCTTCTTCCATAATTTTTACGGATGCCGTTGCCACAAACGGTTTATCAAACTTAACCTCGGAAAGCTCGCTTTTGATTTCTGCGGTATCTTCAGCATTAGCCACCACCGGTTTATTGATGATAGCATTAAACAACGCGGAAGAAACGTGCGGTTCGCTTGTTCCTTCGGTCTTCATTTCCGCGAATTCGGTCTGTTGCGGTTCAGATGTCTTAGCCGCACTTTCCATTTCAACAACATTATTGGAGAGTTCAATAACCGGTTCTTCTTTCACTTCGGTTTCTTCCGTTTCATTTTCGGCTACGGTTTCCGCTGTTTCTTCAACCGCTTCATTTTCGGTTTCAACAGTTTCCTCGGCTGTTTCTTCTTCCATTTGAACCGGTTTGATTTCAACATAAGAATTCATATTAGCGCTCTTAACCGGAGAGGTCCGAGACTCATCAATACCCGTTACGACAACAGATACGCGAATACGACCGGAAAGTGTATCATCATAGCTGGAACCGAAAATAAGCTCAGCATTTTCATCTAATTCTTCCTTAATGATATTAACAGCCTCATCAATTTCCATTAAGGTAATATCCGAACCGCCGGTAATGTTAATCAAGCAACCCTTAGCACCCTTCAAAGAGCAGTCATCCAAAATCGGGTTAGAAAGAGCCTGTTCGGCGGCAACGCGTGCACGGTCTTCACCATCTGCCTCGCCGGTACCCATAATAGCTTTACCGCGGTCAGCCATAATCTTTTTAACATCAGCAAAATCAAGGTTAATCAACCCCGGCATAATCATCAAATCGGTAATGGAGCGTACACCGTCATAAAGCACTTCATCAGCTTTAACGAAAGCATCTTTTAAGGTTGTGTTTTTATCGGCAATACGGAACAGGTTTTGGTTCGGAATAACGATAATACTGTCAACTTCATCAACAAATGTTTCCAAAGCGGCTTCGGCATTTTCCATTCTCTTTTTACCTTCAAAGGCAAACGGTTTGGTAACCACGCCGACAGTCAATATTCCCTTTTCTTTAGCAATTTTGGCAACAACCGGAGCAGCACCGGAACCAGTACCGCCACCCATACCGGCAGTAATAAAGACCATATTGGAATCTTTGATTTCGCGTTCAATATCTTCTCTGGCTTCCTCTGCAGCCATTTTACCGATTTCCGGTCTGGCACCTGCACCCAAGCCTTGTGTAATTTCAAGACCGAGCTGAATTTTGCGCGGAGCCGGAGAAAGGGCTAACGCCTGTGCATCCGTATTTGCCACCACAAAATCAACACCTTCAAGCTTTTTCGCCATCATGTTGCTGATGGCATTACCGCCGCCGCCACCGATACCGATAACTGTAATTCTTGGTTTTAATTGTGTAAAGTTTGTTTCGCCGACAGCCAGTTTTATTGCCATATTTTTTCTCCATAAAAAAAAGCTAAAATTATTTTGAGACAATTCTAGCTTTAAATAACTTAAGTTTTAGTTACCAAATCAGCAAGTTTTTTTGAATAATTCAAAAATTTTCTTAAATAAGCCGTCCGAAGCGGTGCTGACATTAACTTTTTTAACGATTTTGCGCTCCATATTATTAACTGCAAACAACAACAAGCCTAAAGCGGTAGAGAAAACCGGATTATGTAACACCTGCGGGATATTTTCAATATTGCGCGGACGTCCGATTCTCACCT
>DEKL01000046.1:4727-9670 GCA_002353835.1 Alphaproteobacteria bacterium UBA2723 | reverse complement strand
CACCATACTGGCAACCTCGCGCATACCGGGCATTTGTGCCGCACCGCCGGTTAAGACCACACGATGTGAAACGGCATTTTTATAGCCGGCTTCATCAAGTTTGCGCCCGACAATTTCAAAAATTTCCTCAATACGCGGTGAAATAATATTGATTAAATCGGAACGATAAATTTGTTTAATACTGCTGTCATCTTCCTCGCCGACCGGATAAACATTGATGATTTCGTGTTCATCTTGGCTGATGAGAAAAGCACAGCCGTGTCTGTTTTTGATTTCTTCGGCATAATTAAACGAGGTGGTCAAGCCCAAAGCAATATCATTGGTAACGTTCATACCGCCCACCGGAATAGAAGCAAAATAAACCGGATGACCGTTCTTAAAGCTGGCAATACTGGTAATACCGCCGCCGATATCAATAACCGTTGCCCCGAGTTCACGCTCATCATCAACCAAACAGGCAAGACCGGAAGCATAAGCCGAAAAAGCCTTCATCTCAATATCCAAATGCGAGCTTTCAACCACGGTAGAAAGATTACGATACATAGCTTTCGGGTACAAGCCGAGTAAAATATCCACGCTTAAATTATCGCCGTAAATGTTAATCGGGTTTTTAACTTCTTCATCATTATCCACGCAATAACCCATAGTCAAAAAGTGAATCGGCTCATTACCCTCTACATTAACTTTCATCAACCCCTTATCGGTCACCTTTTTAACATCTTCATCACTGACCGGTCTGTTTTTATGAAGTGTAATGGAAGAACGGCGAACCACACTGCGTGTTCTGTCACCGGAAACATTTACAATGACATTGGTAATACGCTCATTTGCCATCTGCTCGGCAGCTTCCACGGCATTACAAACCGAAATAGTTGCTTGGTTAATATCAACAATAATGCCGTTTTTAATTCCTTTTGAGGCATTATAGCCATACCCTAAAATAGAAACTTTCTTATCTTTAACTTTCGCAATAATACAACAGACTTTGGAAGTTCCGATATCCAAAGCCGCCACCACCGGTGATCTGTTAAAAGAGTGGTTCATACTTAACCCCTTATTTATCTTTTGAACATTAAATCTTCAACAGACTTATCAATGTCTACGATTATTCTACCTTCATATCTTAAATCAAAGGAAGTTAATTTACGCTTAAAAATTCCGCGTCTTTTGTTTAATAATGCAATTTTTTTATAAGCTTTTGCCAAACCCTTTTCCGGCAATTTAACCACAATGCCTCTTGTCGGGTTATCAAAAATCAAATTCCATCTTCTGCCCGAGATAAACACCGCCGCTCTGACGTGTTTAGCCAATTCCGCATCTGTATTGATAACGTCCAAAAGTTCTGCCAAGTGGTGCGGTGCGCCCTCGCCGGCCAAGAGCAAAATCGGCGCATCAGGCTCATAATCTTCCACCTCTATCACGTTACCTTCCGTATCCACCGGATAGTAGCGCCCCTCATATTGCCAAATCGCCTTAACTTGCCGTTCCTCAATATTAACCAAAATATTATTCGGGAAGAAACTTCTTTTAACCACGCATGAACGTACCCAAGTCAGCTGTTCAATTTTGCTCTGTAATTGCGCAATATCAATACCTAAGATACTTTCGTTATCAGAAAGGTTTAAGGCTTCCACCAATTCCTCATAAGAAGTCCGTTTATTGCCTTCAACGATAATATCTTCCACATACATTCCGTACTTAGCCGAGATTTTGTAAACCGACTGCATAATTTTATGAAATTGTGTGCCGAGCACATTATCGCGCACGGTAACCGCCGTCAACACCAAAGAAAGCACCACCAGAAAAGCGCACAAGAAACCGATAAAGCGATAAAACGCCTCATGTTCCGGATAGACTGCGGTTTCTTTTGTTTTCAAATCTTTAGATGTTTCCGTTACCATAATACTTTATTTTTTAACCCCCATCCGACGAACTTCCCATTCAAGCGTAATAGCGGTTTTTTCCTTAACCTTTTCAACAATTAATTCGCCAAGTTTTTCAATATCTTCCGCCGTTGCATTACCGCGATTGATTAAGAAATTGCAATGCATATCTGACACTTCTGCCCCACCGACTTTTAAGCCTTTGCATCCGGCTTCGTCAATCAATTTCCATGCGGTCAACCCCTCCGGATTCTTAAACGTAGAACCGGCTGTTTTCTTGTTAATCGGTTGATGCGCTTTACGATAGTTTGCCTGTTCTTCCAATATCTTTTTAATCTCTTCGGGTTTAGAACGAATACCTTGGAAAGTAACATCTAACACAATCCATGTATCCGGAAACATACTGGTACGATAGGCAAAATTAAAATCTTCGGCACCGACTTCATAAATTTCGCCCCAATCATTCATAATATGCGCCTTAACAAAAACGTCTGAAACATTTTTCTTAAAGCAACCGGCATTGGTGCGCAACAACCCGCCGATACACCCCGGCACCGAGCAAATAAATTCCAATCCGCCAACTCCGTGGTCTATCAACTCTTTTTTCATATCGCTGTTTTTAAGACCGGCACCGACGGTCACTTCCGTACCGTTAAATTCCATTTTACAGAAAGCCGGTTCACTTAGTTTAATTACCACACCGGGGATTCCGCCGTCACGGATAAGAAGATTAGAACCGCCGCCGATAACCGTCACCGCAACCGCTTCCGGTTTGCGCAAGAGAAAAGTCCTCAAATCATCAGCATCAGCCGGCAGAAATAACACTTCAGCCGGTCCACCGACACCAAACCATGTATATTTTGCCAATTTCACATTTTCCAAATATTTACCTCTGACTTCGGGAAGAATACCGATAAGTTCACTTTTATTTCCGAGCAATTTTTCAAACATTGTCTTTCTCCTTATTATTTACCTGTTATCCTTATCTTCCGCCACGGCATTTTTGCGGGTTATCGCCAACAGCATCCCCATTGCGATACAGCTTGCCCACATAGACGAACCGCCGTAAGAGATAAACGGCAAAGTCATACCTTTTGCCGGCATCAACTGCAACGAAGAACACATATTTATCATCGCTTGTACCCCTAAAGAAGTGGCCAACCCCGAGGCTGCAAACATCACGAATAAATTATTGTCACGCAATGAAATCAACATACACCGAGAAACGATGACCGCAAAGATAATAACAATAATGCTTGTCAACCATACGCCGTATTCCTCGCCGGCCAAAGAAAAAATAAAGTCGGTATGCACGTCAGGCAGGCTCATTTTAATCACACCCTCGCCCGGACCACGCCCCATTAAATTCCCGTTGGCAAACGCATCCATGGATTTTTGGATTTGTGAACCGATTTCATTTTCGGATGCCAAAAATTTATCAATACGATCATGCACGTGTGCCACAAAGAAATAGGCTAAAACAATAAACACGCTACCGCAACCGACCAAGCCCAAAATAAGCCATATCGGCAAACCGGCAAGCACCATCTGCACACCCCATGCGCAAGAAATAAGCAACGTCATACCCAAATCCGGCTGACAAAAGACCGAGCCGGCGGTAATAATAAACAAACCGGTTGCCGTGAGCATCCCCGGAAAATCCTCCGAGCGTTTACGTGCATCCAATAACCATGCCGTCACCACAATCAACATCGGTTTAATAAATTCGGAAGGTTGCAAAGAAAAACCGGCAAATTTAATCCACCGCGCCGCACCTTTGGTTGCATCACCGAAAAGATAAGTCATCCAAACACCGGCCAACGCGCACAAAAAGCCGAAAATAGCGATTCGCCGTATCGTCCGCAGGCTTTGCATGGAAAGTCCGATAAGAAAGACTATCCCCATAAACACAAACACACCCTGCTTTTTAACAAATGCAAAATCATCAGGTAATCTGTCACGATGTGCCGCCGACGGACTGGCCGAAAGCACCAACATCACGCCGATAAAAATCAGCACCAAAGTTAAGACAAACGTTACCTTATCAACCGTCCACCACCAATTAGAAATTTTGCTTTTAGAATGTCTGGCCAAAGATAACATCTGCACTCTCCGTTAGATTAAAGCCAACAATGCCACAGCGGAAGCCAAAGCGGTAACACCCCAAAAGCTGTACACCACTTTTGTTTCGCTCCATCCCAATTGTTCAAAATGATGATGTATCGGTGCCATCTTAAAGAACCGTTTGCCGGTTTTCTTAAAATAAGCCACCTGAATCATCACCGAAACGGTTTCCGCCACAAAGACGATTCCGGCAATAGCCAAAACAATCTCGTGCTTTAAGATAACCGCAATCACCCCCAAAACCGCACCCAAAGCCAGCGAACCGGTATCGCCCATAAAGACGCGTGCTTTTTTTAGGTTAAACCACAAGAACCCGACGCAAGCACCGGCAAGAGCAGCGCAAACCACCGCCATTTCGCCGCTTTTGGGGATATAAGGAACAGATGTTTCGTTAAATACCGGATAACCTGTTGCAAAGGCAAACACCATAAATACCGAAAAGACAATCGCTAACATTCCTGCCGCCAAACCGTCTAAGCCGTCACTTAAATTAACCGCATTGGAAGCGCCCGAAATAACAATTAAGGCAAACGGAATATAAATCCATGAAAGTTGGAAACTCCAATTAAAATACGGCACGAACAACATACTATCTACCGAGTTCGGTGTTGCCGCGGTAATAACGTTAACTGCCAATACCGCCGCCACGACTTGAATAAAGAGTTTCATCTTAGCCGTCATGGCATTAGGCGTTTGTTTTTTAACCTTCATATAGTCATCAGCAAAACCGGCCGCGCCGAATACTACCAAAACCAACATGGAAATCCACACAAAGTGTTGTTTGATATTGGCAAACAGCAACATAGAGCAAAGGCTTGTTCCTAAGATGAGTAAACCGCCCATTGTCGGCGTTCCCTGTTTTTCTTTAATATGGCTTTGCGGTCCGTCGTCACGTATCGGCTGTCCGCCTTTTTCATGTTTTTTAAGAAATTTAAT
>DEKL01000046.1:4483-4699 GCA_002353835.1 Alphaproteobacteria bacterium UBA2723 | reverse complement strand
CCCCCGAAACATAACGATAGCACAAATGCAAGACCGAAGGCACAAACAGCACGAGCCGCCAATGTTTCCGGTATAATAGACCATATAGACCACATTATAAAATATCCCGTCCTAAAAAAGTTAAACTAAAGCGAATAAATATATTTAGTTCACTATAACTGTCAATATCTAAATGAAGTCTTAAAAAAAGCAGATTTTTTCCAATATTTTCCAAAT
>DEKL01000046.1:828-4455 GCA_002353835.1 Alphaproteobacteria bacterium UBA2723 | reverse complement strand
ATTTTCCAAATAATCCACAAAAAAAATCTGTTGTAATTTTTTCAATCGGATTTATAATGAGAAAGCTATGGGAGATAAAATTATGTTAAAGTTTTTTCTGTTATTTGTTTTAAGTTTAATGCCGATAACTGCCACCGCTGAAAGTGATATGCCGATAGAATTACAACAGTTTGAAGGCTTTTCGGATATTTTGCCTTTAGATGAGTTCGGCAACGAACGCGGCACCAAACGTGTTGCCCGCCAGCAAGACGTTATTCCGTTCATTAAATCCTCCATCCCCGAAACGGCTACTTATAATTTGATGAATGCCGAACAAATATTTTGTTACAATATCGCCAAACGCCCTAAGGACTATACCGGCTATACCATAGACGGTATGGCGGTAACGGGTTTTTGCGGTGAGCTGGATACCGGCGCGGCTGCTACCGCTTATGAAGCATTATTTACTCAAAGCCCGAACATTTTAACCAAAGTGGCAGATTGTCGCATTGAACCGCGTGTTATGTTACGTTTTGCCCGCGGTGTGGATTATACGGATGTTTTACTTTCTTCCCCCTGCCCGTCATTTACGATTTTCTACGCCGGCAGATACAAATCATTTAACATCAAACAAGGCGTTATTGATGAAATCATCAAACAACTGGAAGCAAAAAACGAAACCTTTAACTCCCCGACCTTATTAAAACAAACGGTTGCCAACGGCAAAGCCGCCACCTTAAGCGAAGAAGAGTTATTAGCTAAAAAGCAAAAAGAAAATGCCCCGATTATGAATTGGAAACAAAAGCAAGAAACAAACACCAAAGAAGAAACAACCGAGCAAAAGAAACCGACAACCGGTTGGGGGGTTAAAAGCTGGCGTCAAAAATAGTTTTAGCCTGCACCTTTTTTTAAGAATGCCGTGAACAACGGCATTTTTTTATGATAAAATCTGCTGTTTATCTTAAAATTTTTAACTTGATTTTTATTATTAGCTGATATACAACCGCCTCCGTTTATGTAAAAATGTATGTATGTATGAATAAAGAAAGAGGTTAAGATGTTCGCTACGGTTAAACAACAATTAAAAGCATTACTGAAATTATACTTAAATAACTTTTGCCCGAAACTGATAGAAATTTTACACCGTGGCTATGATATGAACAAATTTAAGCGTGACACCCTGGCCGGTATGACGGTAGCGGTTGTTTCCATTCCGTTAGCAATGGCTTTAGCGATAGCTTCCGGTGTTACGCCTGCACAAGGTTTATACACCGCCATTGTTGCCGGTTTCTTTATTGCTTTATTAGGCGGCTCCAAATACCAAATCGGCGGTCCGACAGGCGCATTCGTGGTCGTTATTTTTAATGTCATGAAGAACTACGGTACGGAAGGCTTAATGTTGACCATGCTGATTGCCGGTGTTATATTGATTGCCGCCGGATTACTAAAATTAGGCACTTATATCAAATACATTCCCTACCCGGTTGTCACCGGTTTTACCGCCGGTATCGGTGTTTTACTGATATCAACGCAAATAAAAGACTTATTGGGCTTAGAAATTGAAAGCGTTCCGGCTGACTTCCTTCACAAATGGCAAACTTATATTCATCACCTTAAAGATTTCAGTTTTGCCTCAGTATTTATTGCAATCTTTTCATTTGCATCAATATTTTACATTCGCCGCAAGAAACCAAATTTACCGGCATATCTGGTCGCCGTCGTCGGCGCAACTTTATTGGTTGCCGTTTTTGCCATGTTTTCCATGGCGCCGGATACTATCGGCTCCCAATTCGGCTCTATTCCGCACTTTTTACCGAAACCGCGATTACCTGAAGTACATATCAGCCTGCTTTTGGAAGTTTTACCGAGCGGTTTAACAATTGCCTTTTTAGCCGGTGTGGAATCTCTGTTAAGTGCCACCGTTGTAGATGGTATGAGCGGTGACAACCATAATTCCAATGCCGAACTGATAGCCGAAGGTGTAGCCAACTTGATGAGCATGGTCTTTACCGGTGTACCTGCCACCGGCGCCATTGCCCGCACCGCCACCAATTATAAATCACACGCCTATTCGCCGATGGCCGGCATTATGCAATCTGTGATCTTGTTGTTATTTATGTTATTATTGGCCGGTGTTGCCAAATTTATTCCGTTGGCATGTCTGTCTGCGGTTTTGATTTTGGTCGGCTGGAACATGCTTAACCTAACCAAGATTTATTACCTTTTAAGAGGCGCTCGTGGCGACGCGCTGACTTTGTTAGTCACCTTGTTTTTAACCGTGTTTGTAGATTTAAACACCGGAATTTCCGTCGGCTTTATGCTCTCAAGCATTATATTTATGCACCGCATGAGCAAAGAAATAGAATTGCAGACAGATGAAAAAGCTTTGGAATATAAGGGCGGCGGTCGTGATTTATCACAAGTTTTACATGAACAAGGCGTTATTTCCATCCGTTTTTCCGGTCCGTTGTTTTTCGGCGATGCCTTAGATGTAACCCACTTCTTACAAAGAATAAAATCCGAACCGAAAATCATCATCATCCGTATGGGATATGTGCCGATGGTAGATATCAGTGGCGCTAATGCCTTAGTCAGCTTCATTTCCAGAATAAAGAAAAAAAATGATGCCAAGATTATTCTTTCCAACGTCAAAAAGCAACCGCGCCGTATGTTACACGAGGCCTTTCTGCAAAATAATCTGACTTGGCATAACATTGCCATTGCCACCAATTTTGAAAATGCCTTAAAGATTACCCGACGTTATCTTCGCTTAAAGAAGCACTTTGAAAAAAGCACGAATCTTGCGGCAGAATAAAAGAAAATCCCCTAAGCGTTTCACACGCGAGGGGATTTTTTAGTACCAAATACGACCGTCAGGCAAGTCTGGGCGGTTTCGGTCTGGCAAAGATGAATGCCAAAAACAGATAGGCAAGTGAGCCGATACCAAAGAAGACCGCACCAAAAGCCTTAAAGACGCTAAAACTTCCGCCGGAAATGGCAATCGCAGCCAAAGCAAACAGCACGGCCACCACAATACAAAAGGCCACAAAGCCTTTCTCGTAAGTAAAAATCTTTTTCATATGCGCTTATAATTATAGTAAGACATAGGGTTATTTTTCTGAATGACTTTATATGCCTTTTAAGTTTTTTTGTCAATAAAAAAGAAATCCCCTAAACCGACAAGCGGTCAGGGGCAAAGAATTTTCTTTAAGAGAGGTTATGCATACTCCCACTCATCCTCCTCATAACGATTAATCATCATGATAGAATAAGCATAACCCAATACACATGCTACCAATAGAAGGTCCGAAAACACTTTATTAAATGCCTCAAAACCTCCCAAGATTGCAATTCCTATTACTGCACAAATAACAGCAAGAGCGCTGTATTTTACATTGTGCCACACTCTGTTGATTCGGTACTGTAAATCTTCCCGAGACCAACCCATTTTCGAAAAAATGTTGTTCATAATTAATAATTTTTAAAATTGTAAAACCTAATACTTATATTTTCTAACACTATACCACGTTTTTGAAGCCTTTTCAAGTATTTTTTGTCAAAAAAAAGAAATCCCCTGAACCGACAAGCGGTCAGGGGCAAGGAATTTTCTTTCAAGTGGGTTAGATGGCGTATTTTCTGTCCCTCAAG
>DEKL01000046.1:662-812 GCA_002353835.1 Alphaproteobacteria bacterium UBA2723 | reverse complement strand
CCAATACAGCGTGAAACCGGTGGCAATAACGCTTGCTATAACCCATCCTCCGCAGAAGACGTAAGCAAACCAGTTGCCCTCCTCTCCGGCCAAAAGCTCTCGCATATTGCCGGCGAGAAGAATTGCCATAGTTGCACAGCAGATAACACT
>DEKL01000046.1:426-634 GCA_002353835.1 Alphaproteobacteria bacterium UBA2723 | reverse complement strand
AGCAGATAACACCTGCGGCACAAACAAAAGCCGCAACATACCAAAAACCCTTCATGATTCCGTTGTTATGACGACAGAGAAAATCATCCACCGCATAACTCATTTTTCTTAAAATGTTCATAGTTTTGTTGTTTTAAAATGTTAATAATAAAGTTGACCTAACACTAAATTTTGCCGATACCATACCACATTTTTTGAACTGATGCAA
>DEKL01000046.1:0-415 GCA_002353835.1 Alphaproteobacteria bacterium UBA2723 | reverse complement strand
AGATTTTTTTGTCATATTTTTAACTTTTTCCGTTTTCCGCCAAAATCTTGACATTGCTCTTATAGCTGATAATGTTCATCGCAAAGATGTTCAAAAAGAGCGAAACGACTGGACATTAGAGAAAATTAAATCAATTACTTCTTGGTAAAAATATGCAAGACTATCGGTAGTTTTATCTGCGAGATATAGCTACCGATAATGCGGTCTTAATTTTCTACTATTACTTTAGGGATATCTCTAAATGTTTTCCCCGATATAGAATATTCTCTAACCACTTCTTCATCAGTCTTTAATTGATATAAATTTTCGTATTTATCCTGATAGGGTTTCAACTGATTTAAAACCTTTTCTGTTTCCGAGAGAATTAATTGCTTGTAATCACTTGCACATTCTTCAATATCATTAATCATAGATT
>DEKL01000090.1 GCA_002353835.1 Alphaproteobacteria bacterium UBA2723 | reverse complement strand
GTGGCTTCCTCACGGCGATTTGACCGTAATTTAGACAAGCCCTCCCCCTAAGCAAGACCGACTTGAGAAATAGCTAGAACTTCATTATACCCGCTGACGTGCATTGCCTTTTCCCAACGTTTACCCAGTTCGGTATCAAACATCAGCTCAACATTTCCCGGTACGATAAGCCATTGGTTATTAAAGATTTCCCACTCCAATTCACCACGGTGCCACAAACAATGCCCCATAGCGATAATTCTTTTCTCCGGCCCGACACCGTCCAAGATTTCCTGCAACACTCCGAAAGAGGTAGAAACGGCAATATCCCCCTGTACTTCCGCAAACGGATCATCAGCCGTCGTATCATCTTTGGGAAACAACACATAACCGTGTGCCGGATTTTCCGGTCCGCCCTGATAGAGGTCTTCATAGACATTGCGCACGATACTATCACTTTCTTTACTGCGACATTCAATCGTTGCCGTACCGAACAAAAGCTTGTTAATCATAATTCCGCGCACCATATCCGGTGTACTCTCGGTAATATAGATAACCGCCTTATCATACAGTTCGTTATTTGCTTCGCCGATATGCACCAAACATTTGCCGACCAAAGATTCTTTTGTTACTTTTTGCGGTTTACGGCGCCGTTTGGCAATATTTCGCGATAAAGAAGGAATATCTGTCATTAAGTTGTGTCTTTCAATAAAAAGTCTGTTGCCTTTTTGGTCAATGTACTTTATATACTAATAGAGCAATATTAAAAAAAAGCAACAGAAAATCACATGAAAAAGTATATTTACCGATTTATAGTTTATATAGGGTTGGCATGTCAAATTTTCAACCCTGCTTTAGCGCAAACAACGGAAATGCCGATGCCGTTTACCGAAGAATTACGCATGGCCGCCGCAGATAAAGACCGCCCGTTGATAGAGGCTAAGAGTGATTTCTTAAAACTTTATATTGCGGTTTATCTGGTGGATAAATTTTATCCTGAAGGGAAGCTGAACGAAGATTTCAGCGGTTTTTTGCACCGTATCTGGCCTAAGGCGGATATCAATTCCATAAAGACCTTATCCGGCTATATTCGTGGCTTTCTGATGATGAAACGTCGCTGGGCTTACGTTGTAGATAAGATGGAGAAAAAAATAAAAGCCTCCAAGATATTACCGAAGGATGCGCCGGTTATTGCCAAAGACGGTGAATTTGCCCCCTTTTATTCGGACAAACGCAAGACCACCGGTAATGACCAATATAAAGTCAGCTACACCCCATATAAATATATCGGCTATGACTACGGCGAATTAGGCGAACCCGTACGCTTAAGAGATAAGAACTACGAACCGGTTGATAAAGATATATTGGATGAAATTGTACTGGCAATATTAAAATTTGATATCGGCGGTTTTTATCGTGCCATGCAAAAGCTTCCGGCTCAAAATGACGGTACCAGAGAAAAAGCGGTTGATTTAGGTGACGGCGTTAAATCACGGATTATTTTAGCCAATTCCGGTTTAGGCTCTTTGGAAAAAGTCAAAGGTCTTATGGAAGTCTATGTTCCGAAAGGTTGGTACATTAACGGTGATTTCTTAAATGAGCATGTCAAACCGCAATTTTATTTAAGCGAGGATAATAAAGAGGATTTAAACATCAAAGAATATGAAATGTTTTATCCGGAAGCCTATGGCGTTGTCAATAACGGACGCACCAGACACATCCTGATAAACAGCGTTAAATTCCCGATGACATTTACCAGACGAGATACCAACAAAGGTATTGTGGTCAAAGGAAATTTCGCCTTTGAGGTTTGTCAGGCCAAAACAGATATTTGTCACCAGGTTATCAGCAGTAACGAACTGCGCGTTAATCCCTCAACGGATGTAGAGCCTTCGTTACACGTAAATTTTGTTGATACGGCCTTTGGTCATTTACCGCCGGAAAAAGCAAAACACGCCGAATTAAAATCCGCTTATTATAATCCGGAAACCGGTCAGTTGACCGTAAAATTTAAAACCGATAAATCGTTCAGCAATGTTGCGGTAATGGCCGAAGATGCCGCCGAAACAAGTTTCTTAAATCCCAAATACAGCATCAATGAAGATGAAGTTACCGTTACTTATGATTCCAAACTGACGGATAACATCAATTTATTGAGTGAAGGTAAAAACGTTGCCAACGGCGGAGAAATTGCCATAACGGCAGCCTTTGACGAATTTGAATCATTAAGAACGGTTGTAACACCCGAAATAAGCTATGAAACAAATACTTTAGCCCTTCCCCTGCAAGCCGAATACGGCAAAGCCTTTTTCTTCGGTTTAATGCTAATTTTTATGCCCGGAATTTTATATCTCTATCAAAGATTACTGCAATTATTCTTGGAAAAGAAGCATAATTTGATGATACTTGTGCGCTTCGGTTTAGGCTCGGCACTGGGATTTGTTGCCTGCGCCGTTGCCATAAAAACGACACCATGGTTTGCGCTTTATGAAAACATCTGGCTTTTAATGACAGCCCTGTTGCTTTCTTTATCTTATCAGATGAACTTAGGCGGATATATGAATTTTGATTTATTCCGTCCCTTAAAAGGTATTGTTCGCCGCGGTCTGTTCTTAGGGTTATTTACGGTATTATTTGTTGTTGCCACCCCGTTAATATTCTTAAAATCTGATGTGTTTGATACCGTTACCGCATTGCCGAAACATGAAGCTTATATAACATGGTTTACCATCTGGCTCGGGTTAATGACCTTGCCTGTTCTAAGTTTCATCTTTAGGAAACATTTGCAGGAAATCCCTATCAAATTACGCTACATCAACCTTGCCTATAATTTATTATTTATCGCCGCCGTATTATGGCTGATATACAGCTCCCGCGGTTTAGGCGGCTTAATAACGGCATTTATAGCCGGTACTTTAATTGTATTCTTGTGGTACAACTATCCGCTGGTCATAGACTATGCCACCGGACATAAGCGCCGGATGAAAGATAAAGAAGCGGTCTTTGATCGTATTCAAAATCATGCCGCCGTTGCCGTTATCTGCATTTGGCTGTTATCGGGTATATGCGGCGGTCTGTTTGTCGTACGCGGTCAGGAAATACCGAGCATAGAAGAAATAAACGCACTCAGTCAAAAAGAAATAGACAAAGGTAATGCCCTGCTGTTTATCTTAAATGCCAACTGGGCACCGCTGACTTTATATAACAAATCGGAAGCCGAATATTTGCAACAAACCGGTGTTATCGTTAAGGCCTACAACACCTCAGCCTTAAACGCTACCGCACACCTTTGGCTTAAAGCACATAATAAAAGAAATCTTCCGCTCAATTTATTATATACCAAGCGCCATAAAAAGGGCTTAGCCTTACCATCAAATTTAACCGATATAGATTGGAAAGAAGCCTTATCGGATTTCAAATCACACAATTAAAAGAAAGGAATAAAAACATGGCACCGACAACAAAACATGCAGGACAACGCGCGGTTATTGCCGTTATCGGACATCGCAACGCCGGAAAATCCACATTAGTCAACAGCATTATCGGGCAAGATGTTTCTATTGTTTCAGATACCCCCGGTACCACCACGGATGCCGTCGGCAAAGCCTACGAATTACTGCCGGCCGGACCGGTAACAATCTATGATACCGCCGGTCTTGATGATGAGGGTGAATTAGGAGAAAAAAGAATAAAAGCCGCTGAAAAAATCATTAACCGTGCCGATTTGATATTATATGTTGTCGGTAAAGACGGTTTAGACGGCATTGTTGAAGAAGAAATCCGCAAATTGCAATTAGAGAACCGTTGCTTTATTCCGGTCTTTAATTTTGCCGATACCTATGAACCGGATAAATACACCCGTGCCGTCACCCAGTTATACGGCGGTATGCGCGTTTCGGCCAAAACCGGCGCCGGTGTGGAAGAATTAAGAAAGAAAATGGCAGAGCTGATAGCACCTTTAAATCAAGAACCGGTTATCGCCGCTGATTTGGTTAATGAAAAAGATATCGTGATATTGGTATCGCCGCAAGATAATGCCGCCCCTAAAGGACGTCTGATTATGCCGCAAATTCAAGTTTTAAAAGAAATGCTTGATAAAAACTGTATCCCGCTGATTGTTAAGCCGGAAGAATTAGCCCAAGCCATATCTTCATTAAAGAAGCAGCCGGCTTTAGTCATCACCGATTCTCAAGCGGTTAAAACCGTTGCCGAGATTGTCCCCGAAAAGATACCTTTAACCACATTTTCCATGCTCTTTGCCCGCGCCAAATGGAA
>DEKL01000121.1 GCA_002353835.1 Alphaproteobacteria bacterium UBA2723 | reverse complement strand
GGCGCAGTTGATGGGCGGTTATCCAAAGCAGCCATAAACAGGTTAGCGCAATCGGGATGGCTAAAATATGTTTTAAGGTTATCATCCAATGTCCGGGTTTAGGGATAAACTTTAAGAAAAAGGCGGGAAAAGCCTCAATTAAAACGTAAGGCAGAGCATACCCGAAGCCTAAACTTAAAAAGATGGCAAAATAGGTCAGAGGCGGCTCGTTCATAGCATAACCTAAGGCGGCCCCCATAAACGGACCGGTGCAGGGGCAGGCAATAATGACGGCGAAAAAGCCGGTTAAAAAGCTCTTGTTGCCGGCAAGTTTGCTTAATTTATCGGCAAATTTATCGGGTATTTGTAATTTGTCTGTCAGGTTTAAGAAAATAAGAAAGAAGAGCAACATCAAAAAGATGTTAAATGCCGGTGACTGCAATTGAAACCCCCAGCCGAGCTCGGTACCATAGCCACGCAGACCGTATAATATGCCGGATAAAACCAAAAATGAGGCCAAAACCCCGCTTAAATAAACAAGAGCAGAAAAAATGGAGGCTCTTTCTTTGTGGGCGGTAAGATATAAGGCTTTCAAGCTTAATATCGGCAAAACACAAGGCATTAAGTTTAAGATTAAACCGGCAAGAAAGGCGGTTAAGATGTAATAGAAAAATCCTTTCGGGGCAACAGGGGCAGGCGGTACATTGGCTGATAGTTTCGGGGTGATATAGTAAGAATGTCTTGAGCAGAGCAAGACACCACTGATATCTTTCGGGGTTTCACCTTCATCAAAGGTTACTTTTAATTTACCGCTTTTGGTGATGCTTGTTTTCGGTAAATCGGAGAGAATGCTCTTTTTGGGATAGATACTGATAAATTCCGGCTCTTTGCAGGCTTTGATGATACTTTCTGAAATGTCTAAAACCAATGTTTCATTTTTTAACTTAAAAGAGGGTTCTAACGGCAGTGGGAAAGTGCTTTCCGCTTTTAGAAGCTTATCTAAATAAGACGGATTTTTTTCAATCTCGGCTTTAACCGGCAAATTCATGTTGATTTTTATGGTTTCCGGCAGGCACTCTTCACGACAAACCGTGTAAGTCAGTACGGCCGTAAAAGACAGGTTGCTTTTTTGGTTCAGATTATTCAAATCAAAGGTGATTTTATGGTAAAGTTTTTGACGATAAATGTAGGTGGTAATAAGCTCATTAAAAACAGACTTTTTCGGCGCGGTATGTGTGGCCTTGGTTTTTGTGTAATAAGGAGAATCGTAAAAAATCAGGGTAGTCGGATCACCGGTATCGCCGGGATTGTCCCAATAAATATGCCAGTTGGGGGCGATATTTATCTCGGCAATAACGGTTAGGGTTTTGGTATCAGGAGATAGTGTCTGATATTCCGGAGTCAGGTTTAAGCTGACATGGTCGGTTTTTTTCGTAAAATTCAAGGCTTCGGCATCAGATATCCATGCCAAACATAAAATGAGCGCAAACAAGAATTTTTTTAACATCAGCTGTCCTTTATTACATTTTCTCATCATAACAAAGCGGGTTAAAATAATCGTTAAAATTTTTTATTTGTCAATAGTCAGTGACAGCGGCGCTATACCCATTTCCACAGCCGAGCTTACCCCCTTGTTATTGCGGAATTTCAATTGCAACTTATTATCGGTTATTAAGTCTTTTTTGATGGTAAATTCTATGATGTAGGGTGTTTGCTCGTTGGGTTTGGGGGTATAGCGTGCTACCTCGTTACCGTTGGCACTGAAGAGGATAAATTGCCCGCTATCGGTGACGGCTTGAAATTTTAAGGAAACTTTCAAATCCGCAGTCGGCAAATCGGGAAGTAATAAATTTAATCTGTCAAGATAGTAGGTTCCTAAAATATTGTCATAAGCATCCGTGTAGGCGATAAGATTTTCATTAGTTAAGGTTTGACCTAAAATGTAGGGCATAAATGTTTCTTTGCGTGTTTCGTCCGGGGTGCGGAAACGGTTATAAATTTCAGAATTTTGCATTAGTTTAATGTTGATGTTGCGGTTCATTTTTTCGGATAATGTCGGGGTATCAGAAAAAAGCGAGCGCCCTAAGCCGAAAGCGTGTTCTGGGAGTGTTATGCCGATACTTTCTAAGATACTCGGTGCGATATCCAGAGCTGAGAAATGTTTGTTTAAATCGATATTGAGGCCTTGGGGCAAGTTTAGAAACAGGTTAAATATACCGCGTTGAGGGTGACCGTCGGTTTTAATTCGGGTTGGCAGTAAATGGTCGCCTAAAATGACAACGGTGGTATTTTGCCAATAAGGAGACTTTTCAAGCCAGCTTAAAAAGCCTTCAACAATTGAATCGGTACAGAGGTAAGCATCACGAAGGTCGTTAAACTTTTTTTCACATTGCGGGTCTTTATGGTGGCTCGGGGTATGGGTATCTAAGGAAAACAGAGTTAATAAAAACGGGTGTTCGGGGTCAAATTCATTGAGTTCTCTTTTGGCATATTCAAAAAGGGTGCGGTCAGATAAACCGCCAAAGCAGCCGGCATATTTTTCATTATTTAATTCGGGGTATTTGCTTTTAAGCTCATCAACACCCAGAGCTTTTTTGTAACCGTGTGATTTGGCAAATATATCTGCAGAGGTAAAATGAATATCGGCAGCCTTAATGATTTCTGTTTGGTAGCCGTTTTGTGCTAATATTTCCGGAAAGCAAATGACACCGGGCATAAAATAGCGCAGTGCCCAAATATCACGGTTTTTGTCATATCTTAAGGGGATGGCGCATTGGCTTGCAACGAGGGCGGCAATAGAGTAGTTTGTGCCTAAAAGAGCGTGATAATTTGCGGCATAATTTCCATCTTTTTGGTGTGATGACAGGTTTTTAATAAGATTTTCTTCATAGTGCTTTTTTTCTTTGAAATTATTTTCAAAGCTTTCCAGATAAATGACGATTAAATTGCGTTTGTTTTCGGGAAATTTTATTGCCGAATTGGCTGGTGATTTGTATTCTTCTTCGTATAATGTGGAAGTTTTCCTGCTGTAATAGGCATAAGTTAAAAAGCCGGAAAAATATAAGGTTCCCAATACCAATAAAAGGGTGGCAAAAAGTTGATGCTTGGCTTTTAATTTTAAGCCTGAAATAGGCCAGAAAATAATGAAAAAGAGAAACGCAAAGAAGATGTCTTTAGGGTAAATATTGGTTTTTATCACATCAGGTGTTAAATCTTTTACGGTTGCCATTATTTGCTCATAGTCGGCAGCAGGCCATAGATATTTTACATAGAGCAAAACAGAGAATACCAACATGGTGAATGTAAAGATTATAAATATCAGTAAATTTAAGGCTCGTTTGAACATCTTTACAATAACCCCTTGATTTTTTTGATAATATCATCAAACATTTGATAACTTAAAACACCGGTGTTAATATTGTAGCGCGAGGTGTGGTAGCTGTCTATCAGTTTGATATGGCAATTAGGAAGCTCATAAACCGCACCATGGCAAAACTTGGCAAAGGATTGCTTTAAGCCCAAGGCCTGTAAAACATTTTTATGCGAAATCGTACCTAAACAAAGAATAATTTTTAAGCGCGGCATGGCGGCAATTTCTTCTTTTAATAATTGGCGGCAAGTCTT
>DEKL01000072.1:7173-8011 GCA_002353835.1 Alphaproteobacteria bacterium UBA2723 | reverse complement strand
AATACGAAGGTTCTGTGGGTTTATCCGATACAACCGCATCTAGAATAAGAGAAGGATTAAAAAGTGGAAATTTTTTAATTCCGGTGCAAAAAGAGGGAAAGGAATGGTTTGGAAGTTGTATAGAAGTATCTTATTATGGGGTGCCGGTATTTGATAAAGAAGGAAAGTTATCGTCTTTTAATATGATGTCGGTTACTAAAAAAGAAGATGGCAGCTTAAACAATCCTGTTCCTTTGAGACATGAAAATGGAAAAATTGTTCAATTTTCTGTTGATGGATATTTAAAATTTGAAAAAGAAGCAGCACGAGCAGANNATGATTAGACCATATTTACAAAATAGAAAAGTTGTAAATAAGACAAAATCAGCGTCTATGGAATTATAATCATAATATTTTATGCTGTAACTTGGTTACAACGCTTCACCAATACAAATAAACCTCCATCCTTGTGATGGGGGTTTATTTGTATCTATATTCAGATGAGATTCAAACTTGTAAAGAGAGTTCGACTACAAGCGAGGGACAGGCGGAAAATGTCGGTTGTTGACATTTGGGGCTTTGTTTATTATAACTGTAAACAACGAATGAGGGGTTATAAAATGGTTGCTGAAATTAGATTTTGTTCACCGGTCGGAAAATGGTGGTTTTTGAGCCCGTATGCTGAATTTCCTATAAAAATGGAAGTTGATGGAAGTTTTTATACGTTTCCGACAGTTGAACACTATTATCAAGCGATGAAGTTTTATGCTTCCGATAAGCGTTTTCATGATATTTTGAATTTAAAAAATCCTGATGATGCACGGCTTATGACGAAAAATCCGGCATATAAGGTTAATCG
>DEKL01000072.1:0-7165 GCA_002353835.1 Alphaproteobacteria bacterium UBA2723 | reverse complement strand
ATAATTTAAATAATTTTAAATTAGAATCAAATGATTTTGAAAAGAATAAATACGCCATTATGGAAGAGGGCTTAAAGGCAAAATTTGCACAAAATCCGGAAGCCTGTAAAATGTTGAAAGATACCGGTGACGCTATTCTGATAAAATCTTGTGAAGTGTGTTATAAGTGCGGGTTTGGTGAAGGAAGCGGTTTTAATCGCATGGGAAAAATCTTAATGAAAATCCGTGAAGAATTGTAATTGTCGGATAAAAAATCCCCCAAGATTGCAGAGCAATCAAGGGGGAGAGAAAGCGTTTAGAGGTGACCAATCTTGCGCACCTTGGCCTTGTGCTGGGCGTCGTAGTAGTCCACCTTCAGCTTGTCCTCGCGGATACGTGCCATCCAGTAACCGATGCCGGACAGCTCGTGGCCGTTGATCCAGTAGTCGCCGCTCAGGATGGGCTTGCCCAGTTCGCGTAGGCGCTCGTTCAACTCCGGGCGGATCTCCATGAAGAGGATACACAGGTCCTCGTCAGCCAACTTGTCCTTCTCGCTCAAGTCCGGGTACGATACCATGCCGGTTTCTTCCAGGGACAGATAGCTCTTCAGCTTCTTCTTGGGGCAGATACCGATGGGGTTCTTGTCCTTGCCCTCCTCAAAAGGTACACGAGTGGGCTTGCCGTCAACCAGGCACACGAGGTCAAATGTCTCCGCTGGGCGCAAAGCACGTGCGATGTCCTCAATGGAAATCTTGTTCTCCTGCATGATTCCTAGAATCTGGTGAACTTCCTCCGGTAGTGACTGGGCGCGCAGAGCCTGAGCGATGATAGCAATCGTGATGTTCTCGTTGTTTTGCATGATTCCTAGAATCTGCTCAACTGCTTTAACTTTTTTTTCCATAATAAGAAATTTTTAATTGATAAAATTGTACAAAAAGCGAGGTTAAGTATAATTTACGGATATTATTTGTCAAGAAATTTGTGGCATATTTTTCTAACGCGTTGAAAAAATTAAATTCCTTCTTCTTTATAAGAACGGGCAAGGAGTTCTGCCATAGCATCTTTTAAGGATATGCCGGTAAATAAAATACGGTTTACCATTTCGCATATCGGCATTTCTATGTTTAATTCTTTGGCGCGTTTAACGACAGCTTGTGCGGTATAGATGCCTTCAACCGTGCAAGTATTTTCTTTTAAGGGCTTTTCAGCAGAGCCGCAAGCACCTATTTTGTAGCCAAAGCTAAAGTTTCTGGATTGAGAACAACTGGCGGTCATTACTAAGTCGCCCAAACCGCACATTCCCATAATTGTCGGAATGTCTCCGCCTATAGCTTTTGTCAGACGGGCTATTTCAGATAAACCGCGCGTGATGAGAGCGGCGCGCGCGCCATCTCCGAAAGAAGCACCTTCTACAATACCGGAAGCTATGGCTATAACGTTTTTGATACTGCCACCGATTTGCGGTGCAATAATATCTGTGGTTATATAGGGGCGAAAATATGGTGTTCCCAGTAATTGTGTTAATTTTTTTGCGATTTCTTTTTCTTTACAGCCGATTGTTACGGAAACGAATCTTTTTTCAGCAATATCAACGGCAAATCCCGGACCGGATAAAACAGCAATGGTTGTTTCGGGAATTTCCTCTCCGGCGATTTCGGACAATAGTTTACCGCTTGCGGCTTCTATACCTTTAGCGCAAAAAACAATAATTGTTTCTTTTTTCAAGAACGGTTTTATAGTTTTTAGGGTTTCGCGCGTGGCTTGAGCGGTGGTTGTTAAAAGAATAATGTTTGAGAAATCAAATATTTCGGAGATGTTTTCAGTTGCTTTAACATTCGCGGGAAGAATTATGTTTGGCAGATATTTTTGATTTAGGCGGTTATTGTTTATATCGTCAATAATGTTGTTGTCTCTTGCCCAGCATAAGACATCTGTTTCAGCACGAGTGGCGGTTAGAGCCAATGCCGTACCGAACGCTCCCATACCGATTATGCCAATCTTTCCCATTTTTATCTCCTTATGAGATGATTTTAGCTGCTGTTTATATAAAAACAAGTTTTATCAATAAAAAATAAATGTTTTGATGATAAATATTAGGAAAAGCTTTGTTTGAGGGGAAGAAATGTATCGCATTATCGGCAATATGACAGGCAATTCCATGGATGCCATAGATTTGGTTTTAACCGAGTTTAATGGCGATAAAATGACAGATATTTGCGTTTATACCAAGCCGTATGATAGAAAAATACAAGAGCAGATGGAAAGACTCCGTGCGGAAGTTTTTAATAAGGAGCGTCAAGAAATAGAAAAATTGCCGGATTTTCAAAGTATTCATGATGAATATATCAAAGGTGTGGCAGATTGTATTAACGAAATGTGCGCTAAATATCAGATTGATAAAAAGACAATAAATGCCATCGGTTTTCACGGAAAAACGTTGGACCATAATCCGCCGTCTAAAGCAAAAATTGATAAAACAAAACCTTATACATTACAAATCGGTTCCGGACAAATGTTGGCTGATTTGACGGGAATTCCGGTTGTTTATGATTTTCGTTCGGATTTTATTATGGCAGGATTTGACGGGGCTCCTTTAATACCACCACACAATGCGCATATTTCGCTAACAGAGGGTGACGGTTGTTATTATAACGGCGGTAACACCTCAAATTTTGCTTTAGTGTTTAATGGTGTGGCGCAAGTCGGCGCTGATGCCGGTCCGTTTAACGAATATACGGATAATTTTATTCGCCAAAACACCAAAGAAGCGTTTGATAAAGACGGAATGTTCGGTAAAAAAGGTCAACTAGATGAAAAATTACTGCAAGTCTTATTTGATTACGGGCGAAAATATTATGAGTTGCCATTGCCGAAATCCGGTGATCCGGCATATTATCATAAGGACAAAGTGTTTGGTTATGTTAAGGATAATAAGATTTGTTTTGAAGATGCAGTGCGGACATTTGAATATTTTGCGGCATATATTGCAGTTCAGGCTTTAACATTGGTTCCAGACAATATTGTTATGCCAAACCGGATGATTTTATTCGGTGGTGGCTGGAAGAACCCGATTGTCAGAGAAAGTTTTGAAAATCTGTTAAAAGGTGAAAGTTTTGTATTAGCAGAACATCAAGAAGCTTTTGCAAAGTTGCAAAAACGGTTTAAGAAAAAGCCTGTTGTTCGTTATTCTTCTTTCGGGGAATATATGGAAGCACGTTTATTTGCCGATTTAGCGCGATATAAGCTTGAAGGCAGAACATGGGAAGTCTCGGAAGTTATTAAGGCGGGGCAGAATATCGTTTGCGGGATTATTGCCAAGCCTGATAAGGCACGCTTGAAATATGATGATTGCATTAACAGAGCGGCAAAAGGGTGGGCGTAAAATTTACTTTACAAAATTTATAGGGCTGTTATACTTTCACTACTTTTTGATTATTAGTATATACGTATGCATGCATATAAAAGCGATCTTTGAAAGATTGGGCGCGCTTTTAGGGTAAGAAAAGCAATAATAGAGATACGTCAGGTTTACGATTTTAACGGACTGAATATTGTCTTAAAAAAGTTAATTTACGAAATCGGTATAAGCGAAAGCACAGAAGTATTACTAGATTGAGCGCGCTGTTATTAAAGAGAAGAGGGTTTATTGCTACAAGTGGCAAGATATTCCTCTTCTTTTTTGTTTTAAAAATGGTGTAAATATAGGGATTTCTTGACAAGGAAAAATCTTTAACATAAACTTCTGCTAAATTTTATTTAGAGGGGTTTATCATGCAAGATGTTATTTTGACCGGAGACAGACCGACCGGAAAGCTTCATTTAGGGCATTATGTCGGCTCGCTAAAGCGGCGCGTAGAAATGCAAAACAGCGGTAAATATAATAAAATTTATATTATGATTGCTGATGCACAGGCTCTAACCGATAATGCTGATGATATCAATAAAGTCAGGAATAATATATCTAATGTGGCTTTAGATTATCTTTCGTGCGGGTTAAGTCCGGAAAAAGCAACAATCTTTATTCAATCGCAAATACCGGAGTTATGTGAACTTTCATTTTATTATATGAATTTGGTGACGGTTTCGCGTTTACAACGTAATCCGACAGTTAAAAATGAAATTCAAATGCGCGGTTTTAAGCAAAGTATTCCGACCGGTTTTTTCTGCTATCCGATTAGCCAGGCGGCGGATATTACCGCATTTAAGGCAAATTTAGTTCCGGTTGGTGAAGACCAATTGCCAATGCTTGAACAGGCAAGAGAGATTGTTCGCTCGTTTAATACAACCTATAAACCGGTTTTGGTTGAGCCGGAAGCCGTATTGCCGGATAATGCCCTTTGTTCAAGACTTCCCGGATTAGACGGGGCGGCAAAGATGAGTAAATCTCTGGGAAATTGTATTTATTTATCTGATACGGCAAATGAGGTTAAGAAAAAGGTACAGAGTATGTTTACCGACCCGACACACTTAAGAGTGGAAGACCCCGGACATACAGAAAATAATGCCGTATTTACCTATTTGGATGCTTTTTGTAAGGATGAACATTTTGCAGAATTTTTGCCGGATTATGCTAATCTTGATGAACTAAAAGCGCATTATCGCCGTGGTGGTTTGGGTGACGGTACGGTTAAGAAGTTTTTGACGGCAATTTTGCAAGAAGAACTTGAGCCTATTCGTACAAAGCGTGAAGAATTTGCCAAGGATTTGGGCGAGGTGTTTAATATGCTTAAAAAAGGCAGTGAAACAGCTGAAGCCGTTGCGGCACAAACGCTTGATGAGGTTAAAACCGCCATGGGCATTAATTATTTTAAGGGTAATACATTAAAATAGGAAAAAATGATGTCTCAAGATGTGCCATTTTCACCGATTTTAATTATGGAGTTTATACGCCAAGTGACGATTAATCGTTTTTTGGAAGGCGCAACAGAAGTCAAATTTAAGTTGGCAAAAAATTATCATGATGAAATTAAGGCATTTCCTTTGCAGGCGCAGACAATTCATCTTGATTGGCAATATGATGAAAAATCAGAAATATTGTCAGTTAAGGCGGATGAGGTCGTTTTAGCGCACTTCAGAGAGCAAAAATCTTTGATGGAAATTGCTGGCAAATACGAAGGGCAATATGCCGAACGATATAAGAATTTTATTGAGGTTATCGCATAAGAAAAAAGCCCTGTTTAACAGGGCTTAAATTTTAATCATCATCAACTTCAATAATAAATCCGCCGAGTTGAGCGTTCGGTTCCGTGTTTTGCATTGATTTTTCCTTGTGGTGCAGTTTTGTTGCTTTGGCGTGTGCCGGTATTACTTGCGGGGTGTAATAATGCATATAGGAGGGGTAATTTGCTCGGCAATTTCCGACCATAATGCCGGCAATAAAGGCTAAAATCAATAAAACAAGCATCATAAATATCTTTTTACAATGACAGCATTCGCAGTAATAACAGCTTTCCTGTTCTTTGTTTTCCTCTGTTGAATTAGTGTCTTTCATCTCTTTTCCTTTCAAATTATAAAACTGTGCCTTTTAAGGGTTTTTTGTATATAATGGCTTTTTTAATTTTTTCCAGTAGGTGAAGATTTTATTTGAAAAAATAAATCATCAGCTTAAACTCTTTTGTATAAGAGAGGGATAATGATTGCTCGTATTTTGGATTTTATAATAGGTTTATTTAAGTGGCCGGTTGCTTTTTTGGCGGTTATAGCGCTACCAGCACTCTTTGATGCAATGCACTATTTTAATTTGGCTAATATGCGTTTCTTTGCATTTTTAGCCGGTGCTTTTATTTATTTGGCGCTTAAAATTGTTGCCAGAGCACGTTCAAATGTTTCCATGCAGATATTAGCACACGAATTTACGCATATCTTTTTTGCATTGCTGACCTTTCATAAGGTGGTACATATTCATCTGAATATGGATGAATCCGGCGGCGCTATGGGATTTAAGGGAAAAGGCAATTGGTTAATTGTTATCGGACCGTATTTTTTCCCGCTGTTTTTGTTTTTTATGATGTTAGGCATAACATTTTTTTCTAATAAGATACCGGAAGGGTATTGGGTAAATGGAATTTTGGGGTATTTCTTTGCTTATCATGTGGAAAGTATTGCCGTGCAGATACATGGAGAACAGCCGGACTTTAAGGAAGTCGGTTTTCCGTTTTGTTGGCTGTTTTTGCCGGGGGCAAATATTTTTATGTGCTCTGCTGTTTTAGCTTTTAATAACGGCGGGTGGCTTGGAATAGAGAAATATATGCAGATTCTTTATAAGTTAAATTTGCATAATTTAGCTGTGCTTTTGGATTATTTTACCAAGTAAGTGTGCATTTTTTAGGGGTAACGGATAATGTTGCTTCTATGCCGAGCGGAACGAGGTATCTCTCTTTAATATGACCGTAAGCAAAATCTGTAACAACGGGGATGTTTAGACCTTTGGTGAAATCTCTGATACAATCTTCTATCGTACCATCTTCAGGGTCAACAATATGGCTGTCGGTAAAATGTCCGAAAATAACGGCTTTAAGCTTGTTAAAGTTTTTCTGCTGTTTTAGTTGGTTAAGCATTAAATCTGTTTTATAGGTCTTTTCGTCATCATCTTCTATGAGAAGAATTTTATCTTTTAAATCAGGGAAATATGGTGTTCCGCATAAATAGAGCAAAACACTTAAGCAACCGCCGATAATTTTACCTTTAGCCGAGCCTTTTATCAGGCATTTTCCGGAAGTTATGGCATTTTTATCGGAAAATAAAGCAGATTTGAGTGCCTTATCTGTTACATCTGTCAAATGTTTGTTATTCAAATCATAAAGAGGAAGAAATCCTGTAAAAGACGGGTTGTCTGCTTTTTTTATTAAGGCGTTTTGCAAAGCGGTAGAATCGCTTAAACCGATTACCGGCTTCGGGTTTTGCTTTATGAGTTTGTAATTTAAATACGGGAGCATTCTGGTTGAACCCGCCCCGCCACGCAGACAAACTAAGGCTTTTACGGATTTATCTGAAAAAAAGTTGTTGGTTGCTTTAGCTCGTTCTTCGTCTGTTCCGGCCATGTAGCGGTATTCTTTTTGCAGGTTATCTGCCAAAACAGGGATTAAACCCATATTTTTAAAATACAATAGTGTCGGATTTATGTCCTTATTTTGTAGTCCGACTGATGGTGCAATAATGCCAACTTTGTCGCCTTTTTTTAAGAAAC
>DEKL01000073.1 GCA_002353835.1 Alphaproteobacteria bacterium UBA2723 | reverse complement strand
GGCTAAAATTTTTACTTTTAAAAAAAGAAAAGATTTTCTAAGGGTCGCCTCTGGCTATCATGTTGTTACGCATAATATGGTGTTGCAGGCGACTCGTAGTTTGTCTGAAACAGATGATATTTGGGTTGGCTATACGGCCACAAAAAAGATTGGTAATGCCGTTTGTCGTAACAGAAGTAAGCGCCGTTTGCGTGCTGTTGTTCGTGAAATATTGCCCCTGCATGCCCTTATGCATACCGATTATGTTTTTATTGCGCGTAATTCCACAGCTGATTGTGCGTTTGATGAGCTAAAAAAAGACACTGCCTACGCTCTTAAAAAAATCCATAAAAATTTTGTTGAAGTTTCCGATAGTACCACAGACTTGGGTTGTGATTGTTAGTTAATGAAGATGTCTGAAATCATAAAAACTTTTTTTATCTATGTCCTTAAATTTTACAAAAGGGGAATATCGCCTTTGTTGCCGCATGCGTGTCGTTTTCAGCCGACTTGTTCCGAGTATATGATGGAGGCTATAAAAATACACGGAATTTTTTATGGTGTTTATCTTGGAGTTAAACGGATACTCAGATGCCATCCGTGGGGCGATTCCGGCTTTGACCCCGTCCCTACGAAAACCTCTCGTAAAGACTCGGATTAAACTGTCATAAACGCTTTACAACCCGGCTTTTTTATATTACAAAAGACCATATTTGTTTTTTAGGAGTTATTTTTGAAATGAAAGATGAATTTAGATCTCTGAGTTTGGCTGTTGTGCTTTCCTTTATTGCCATATATTCGGTTAATTACTTTTTCGGAATTACCCCCAAAAGTGTTGCCCAACAACAAATGGAAGAAGTCGCCAAAGAGGCTCACCAAGCTGAAGCCACTGTTGAAAATGCTCTTTTTGAGGGTGGCGCAGAAACAGAGGAATTGGCTGATGTCACAACCGTTCTTACCCAAGATAGCAGATTAAAATTTGAAAACAATTCCGTTAACGGCAGTATTCGCTTAAAAGGCGCACGTTTTGATGATTTGAACTTGATGAAATATAAAGAAACTCTTGATGATAATTCACCGAAAATTGAACTGTTAAAACCTGCTAAAACAAAAAATCATTACTTTGCAGACTTAGGGTGGCTTTCTTTAGATAAAAACACTATTTTGCCGACATCATCATCTGTTTGGAAAACGAGTGATAATGTGCTTACACCGGCTCATCCCGTAACTTTAAGTTGGACTAATCATAACGGATTGACAATTATCAGAAAAATTTCTTTAGATGAAAACTACATGTTTACCATTCATGACACTATTGAGAATAACTCCAACCAAGAATTGGAGCTTTTCCCTTATGCGCTTATCAATAAGAATATCAGCGGCAAAGAAAACACTAGATCCGTTGTGCATGAAGGTATCAGCGGCGTGATAGACGGTACGTTAAAAGAGGTCAAATACCCGCAATTAAAGAAAGGGAATCCTAAGACGTTAGAGACAACCGGAGGTTGGATAGGTTTTTCTGACAGATATTGGTTCACTTCTTTGATTTTAGCTGATGATGATAAAGCGCAAATTACGTTCCAAAATAATGATAATGACAACTATCAAATTGATTATTTGGGCTCAAGGTTAATCGTTGCTCCGCATAAATCTAAAACCTATACCTATACTTTTTTTGCCGGCGCAAAGGAAATCAAATTACTTGATAAATATAAGAAAGAAAATCATATCTCAAAATTTGATTTGGTGGTTGATTTCGGATGGTATTATTTCCTGACTAAACCGTTTTTCTATATTTTGGATTTTCTCTACGGGTTCCTTGGTAATATGGGATGGGCGATTTTGCTCTTTGCCGCATTATTGAGATTATGTATGTTCCCGATTGCCAATAAGTCTTTTACGAGCATGGCTAAAATGAAGGCATTACAACCGAAGATTAACGATATTCGCACAAAATATGGTGATAATCCTATGCTTATTCAACAAGCAACGATGGAATTGTATAAAAAAGAAAAAATTAACCCGGCCTCAGGTTGTTTGCCGATGTTTATACAAATTCCGGTCTTTTTCTCATTATACAAAGTATTGAACTTTTCTATTGAAATCAGACACGCACCTTTTATCGGTTGGATTAAAGACTTATCTGCACCAGACCCGCTGACATTATCACAGATTTTACATATCTATGTTCCGGGGTTCCTTGATATCGGTTTATGGCCTATCTTTATGGGTATGACAATGTGGATGCAACAAAAACTTAATCCGACACCTGTCAATAAAGACCAAGCGAGAATGTTTGCTTTAATGCCGGTATTCTTTACTTTTATGCTCGGTCATTTTGCTTCCGGTTTAGTTATTTACTGGACTTTGAGCAATATTTTATCCATCATCCAACAAAAGACTATTTTGTATAAAAACGGGGTGAAATAATGGCTGAATTGAGTGAGGAAGAGCAAGCGTTACGCTTAAAAAAAGGCAAGGATTTTTTTAACAAACGTTGCGATTTTGTTTTAAGCGTTGCTAATCTTAAACAACTTCCCGGTGATGACAGGGTTGAAATTGCCTTTGCCGGTCGTTCAAATGTCGGCAAATCAAGCCTTATCAATGCTCTTTTCGGGCAGAAAAAATTAGCCAAGACTTCTTCTACACCGGGGCGGACACAACAACTTAATTATTTTAACTTAGATGATAGGTTGTACCTTGTTGATTTACCCGGATATGGTTTTGCCAAAGCGCCGAAGGATATTGTTAAAAATTGGCAGAACCTTATCAATACCTATTTGGTTGGTCGTGCCAATTTAAGACGTGTCTTTCTTTTAATCGACTCCCGTCACGGCATTAAAAAAATTGATGAAGAAATTATGGATATGTTGGACAAAGCTGCTGTTACTTACCAGATTGTCTTAACAAAAATTGATAAAATCAGCGCAAAGGAACTTGACCGGGTTATTCTTGCTACAAATGAAAAAGTGGCAAAGCATACAGCAGCGCATGTGCTCGTTCTTAAAACAAGCTCTGAAAAGAATCTGTTTCTTGATGACTTAAAAGCTGAAGTTGCCGAATTGTTGTCCTAAGTAATCTCCGTAATACCACGGATATTGCCGTCACGCACAATTTGCACAACATGCAGTTTGCGGCGCATCTCCGAGATGGTTTTTTCCACATCAATATGCGGTTGCGTACGCATAATACGTTTTACAAATGCTTCATAGGCCGCCATAGAACTTTCGGCGTGAATGGTTGCCAAGCAGTTATCGTGACCGGAACCCATAAGCTCCCAAATGGCAGCAGCATTACTGGTTGAAATTTCACCACCGATAATGGCATCAGGAGTAAAACGCACAATCAAGTCAATCACTTTTGAATAGTCCATACTGTTTGTCTGCTCAGTACGGGATAATACAATGTGAACATGGTTTGGTTGTGGCACGTTTAATTCTCTGGTATCTTCCACCGTTATTACTCTTTTATGAATATCCAAAAGCTTTAACAGGTTATTTAATAATGTTGTTTTACCGGTACCGGTACCACCGCTGACAAGTATGTGGTCTCCACGACGCAATGCCAGTAGCAATCTTTCGTAGGCATCTCCGGGGTCTTTAATATTCTTCAAAGGGTTAATCTCTTTTAATTCTTTACCTTGTTCCAAACCGTAATCACTAAATCCGAAAGCAACATCATCCGTGTGCAAACGAATGGTTATAGCTATGCCGCCGGATGCAGAATCCTCTAAATCATATTCAATATTTTTTCCGGCAACCCCCGTAAAACGATGTCCACCCGGAATACGGGCATAAACAACCGGCGAACCGTTTATCGGGTCAAACTCTTGGTCATTTAAGTTTGCGATAATGTGAAGCAAATTTGTTAAATATTCTCTGGAAAGCTTCGGATCTTTGTAGTTAACCCACGGGAAAGCCCTTTTACCACGCAAACGCAACCATATATCACCAGGGTGGTTAATTGCCACCTCTTCAATATTTTCTTGCTCATACCAATAGGCAAGTGGTCTTAGAACCGAGCATAATACCTGATCTTCCAGCTTTCCCATCGTTTCTCCTTACTTAAAACTTACTTCCATTTTATTATAATTATTTTAAAATTCGTTTAACATATAAAATTTGCTAGAAGTCTAAGTCTATCTCTCCCTCATCATCATCTTCTTCATCATCAACAGCTAAATTCATACCTGTTCCATCAGCAGCCGGTGGCGGTAGAGCTCCTGTCCTTGAGTTTTTCTGATTATTATTGGCATCTGTTTTAGAACTGCTTTTACCCGAGTTATCACTAATCAATGATTTTTGGTTATTATTATTGTTGTTATTATTATTGTTATTATTCTTATTTTGAACTTGAGGATTGCTTCTCCCTTGGACTGCCGGATTTTGGACGTTACCACTAGGCTCGGTGATAAATTTGTTTTCAGATTTTCCGCCCATGCCATCACTGACACTGTGTTTTTCAACATCTTTTGTTGTTCTTAACCAAAGATCTCTCATCGGATAAATAATTGCTCTGGTACCGGCCGGAACATACGTTACCGCTCTTATTTGTTCTTTCTCTTCAATAATTTTATCCAATATTTCGTTCATTTTTTCTAAGAAATTCTGGCGTGAGTCAGAAGCCGCTTGTTGTTTTGATGTTTCAATATTACTGTTCTTTGCTTCATCCTCATTTGCAGCCATCATGTACGCAATAGCAGATGTTGCAACTGTTCCAACCAACGGTACGCCGTATTTTTTAATCATTTGTTCATCAACATAACCAACAACACCGCCGCCTCTGCCTTCGGCATCACCCGTTCTAGACCCTCTTATATCAAAGACTATACCATCAGGCCGGATGATTCTATCCCAAGAAAAATTCAATTTGATACCACCGCTGCCCTTATCAAAACGAGCAGAGTTATCATCGTCCATTAATCCGATAACTCGGCTTCCTGCAGGAATAATAACATTTCTACCGGTATCACCATAGATATTGCGTTCAACAATTGCAGTAACCGGAACTCCCCGATTGTCTTCATCTATGGATACGACAGAACGTGCAAAAATCGCCGGTATCGGCTTATCTAAGGTTATCATGTTGCTCATATCAACCCTTAAAGATGATATTGAGCGCCCGAATCCCAAACTGGTCCAATTGTCTTGCCAACCGGTATATGCGGTTATATCACCTTCATTTGATATAACTTTACCTGCCATAGATTGACGACGTGTACTGTAAAGTTGTCCTAAAATTTCTGCACGGCGCGGATTATATCTTCCGCCGGGACCTATGCCACCGCCAACACCAACATTTGATACTTGGTTGGTGCTATCATAAGGAGAAACCGTAACCCCTTGCACAACATTTTGCCACCATTTACTATTAACTGTCTTCGGTTTTTCTGCTTTTCCCTCTTGAAAATCTATAGCTTCATCTATTTCATCTTCAGAATTTATATCGTCACCGGCATTTTCATCATATTCATCATCAATATATTTCTTTCCCGGCGTAATTCCCAAACCAAGAACATTATCGCCTTCATCATCTTCATCATCTTCAACAGTTTCACCTGTTTTTTCCTCATCCTTTGTAGAAACTGAGTCATCTTCATCTTTAGCAGGTTCTTCAGTAATAGCCTCTTTAACTTCAATCGGTTTTTTATAATATTGCAACGGATGGGCTTTAGCTATAATTTTTTTATTATTATCTATAACGTTTCCTTCTTCATCTAAAGCACCTACTTCAATATTTTTAATATTTACAACATTTCCATCCAGTCCAAGGTATCCTATAATTTTTTTGTTATTATCGCGAATGTCATAATCTCTGGCGCCGCGAGCAATGACATTTTGTTTTTTATCTAAAACAAAACCATTATAAATTGTTCCCTTCATTTCTCCCATAATGCTGTACACTTTGCCATTTTTTGCAATATAACCCAGCGTTTTGCCGGAATTGTCATAAACATACAAATCATACAATGCATAGCCGGATTTACCTTCTGTTGTTTTAACGGCACCGTTGTAATCTACATTACCGATAACATCTCCGCCATCAGATATAACTTTTCCTTCTAAATTGACACGGCCCAAATAAACATTATTTTCATCAAATGCGACCGTATATTTAAACAATACACCATTGTCTTCATCTGCAGTTGAACGAACTCCGCCATCAATATCCACATAGCCAATATTATCCCCTGTTTGGCTGATAATTTTTCCATTTAAATCCGTGTAGCCTAAGATTTTATTATCAAACCCCATTGCCGAAACGTATGGAATAACCTGACCGATAATCTCTTTTTGCGAATTTCTTATTTTTCCTTGCATGTCTTGGCAACCCAGATTTTGGCTTTTATAATTTAAGACCGTACCTAACGGACTTTCTATACCGATTATTTCGCCTTTTTTCCCGTTTACGACTTGCGGAGATATAATGTAACCAATTGTTTCTTCGGCATCATTTAGAACCTGATTATTTGCCAAAATCATCCCCAAATAACCGCCTTTTGAAGTTCTCGCATCACCGGTTTCTGCAACAACACCCAAATACTTACAATCCGGCGCCACAACAACCCCATGAGGCATAGCCTTACCAAATAGTGCCCCCATATTATCAACAACATATTGACCGGAGGTAACTCGTCCTATAACTTCACCATTATTTTTAATGCGCCCATCCTCCGAATTAACACCTAAATAATCACCATTAATGCTGATACTGAGTGATGATTTTCCGGCACGGCCATAGTTCTTTACCATATTTTCAGCCTGGGATACAACATTACCATCCGGCAGAACTTTGGCATAAAGGTTATTCTGATTATCTGCTACCATATTTGTAGAATTTATGTAACCGATACTTTTTCCCATAAAATCTGTTGCATAAATTTCATTGATAATCTTTCCGATTAGTTTATCATTTTTATCAACGAAGAAACCGGAACCGGTTAACCGCCCTTTATCATTCAGTGTCAGATTTTCTGTTCGTCCGTTACTTGAAATATTCGTCAGAATATTTCCTTCCGGAGAATATATACTGGAAAATTTATAATTTTGACCGCCAATATTACCGTTTTCATCAAATACATAGCCATAAGGTGAGGCGGTGTAGTTCTTTCCTTTATAATCTAATTTAGTTGTTATGCCATTAATCCCCGCGAAAGTATTGCTGTTATCAAAATTTAAACGATTTCCCAACAATCTTCCGATTTCTTTTCCCTTGCGGTCAAAGGCATTCATTTTTTGCATATAGCCTAAATCAAGCCCTTCAAAAGAGATAACGGCGCCGTTAACGGCTGCATTAGCTTTTAGCTGTCCTAAATAATCAAAGACCGGACCGGGCTGATTAATGAAACCGATAACTTGTCCTTTGCTATCAATAACATTTCCGGAGGCACCTATTTTACCTATAACTTCACGACCTTTAACAACAGCACCGTTTGAAGTAATCCGCCCCAAATATTTGCCATCTTCTTTATTAGCCGTTGCCGCCATATTTACCGTAAAGCCGATAATTGCTCCATCCTGATTAACAACTCTGTTATCAAAAGTTGTTTGTGCAACGACGCTTCCCTTATTTATTACTTCACCGTTATAGCTGACAACGCCCATATAGCTTCCGTCTAAATTAAAGGCATAACCGTTCTCAACTATGTGGCCGATAGCCACACCATCAGCGTTATAAGCAAACCCATTGGCGTGTATGGTTCCTATTGTGTTTTTCTTTAAGTCTATTACCTTTCCGTCCGGTGCAATACTGCCCAAAAACTTACCGGTTGAAGTTATAACCATTTTAGAAGAAATCAGTTTACCTATTAAAGCCGTTTTTTTATCAATATCTGAAGCATAAACATACCCCGAAGCAGTCACATAACCGTTATTATCTCCGGCAAGGTTGTAAAATTTACCGTTACCGGAAACACGTCCGACTATTGCCCCTTCATCATTATAGACTAAACCGGGCGTAACCGCGGCACCAATAACATCATAATTATTATTTACAACCAGCCCGTTCGGTAAAATCTTTCCCATTAAACTATCATTTACCGAAGTAACAGAACCATCATTATTTATTTTGCCTAAAATACTGTTATCTACGGAAATAGCAATACCTTGCGGAACAACTCCGCCAATTAAGTCTTTGTCGTCATTCAAGACAAAACCATCTGCCGTAATGTGACCGATTAACTCGTTATCAAAATTGATAACAGAACCATCCGGAATAACTTTTCCCAACAGGTCGCCGTTAAAATCCAAAGCACTGATATCAGCAGCTTCAGCTGTTTTAACGCTAAATAAAATACCCAGAGCTAATAGTACTTGGCTTATATTTGATATTTTAATACGCAAATCAGTTCCTCCGGTTATTGGCTACTTCATCTAAAACATAACCTGAAACTTTGTTTCGGTTATTAACATATGAGCCATTGCTCTTTAGATAGCCTATCTTTCCATTTGTGATACTTAATACACTACCATCTGAAGACAGACGTCCAAAAAACTTTCCATCATTACCCAGTATATTAGCACCAACTTTATATGTATGTCCCATAATTTTTCCATTGTTATCTACAACTAAATTCGGCGAAATAACTTTACCGATTTGTGATAATTCCTGATTTAGTATTTTTCCTTCATAATTTACAAAACCGATAACCCTGTCTTTTTCATCAATAACGATATCGCTGTCTATAACCTCACCTATTAAAAGACCTTTATCATCAACTACCTGACCGGAACCTAATACTCTTCCTATGTATTTATTTTCCGGAGAGATAATCGTTCCGTTTGCGGCAACTTGCCCGATTATTTCACCTGAGAAATTTAAGACCACGCCTCGTTTAAGAACACTGTAATTCTTATTAGATGTTCCGCCCGGTAATATCGTCGTTATAATATTATCGTTAACATCAATAATATCACCCAACGCATTCAGATAGCCTTGAACATTACCCAAGACATCAACAATTAAATCTTCCGTTACAACTTCCCCGATAATCTGTTTATTAATGTCTAAAACATGCCCGTCCGAACTGACCAACCCGCTTATATTACCGTCAGCATCTATTACTTTACCACTCTTACTGACGTAACCTAAATATGAGCCGTCGTAACCGATACCGACACCTGTTTTTACAACACCGCCTTTATATTCTCCTTTATCATTAAACATACGACCATTAGCATCAATATGTCCTAAAACTTTACCGATTAAATCTATGACATCTGCGTTATCATTGACAAACCCTATGGTATCTCCATAAAAATCAACCACAGTTCCTCTTGTTAAAAATCTCCCCGGTTTTCCGGAATAGAATGAACTGCCGTCTGAGGCAAATTTATCTACCATTATTCCCTTTTGATTATAAACATTTCCATCGGCAAACATACGTCCTATTACCCGCCCGTTAGAGCCGACAACAATATTTTTCTCCGGTAAAATAATGCCTTGCACTTCCTTCTTCGGGTTTACCAGAAATTTATTAAACAGTATCTTAGTATTCGGTATCACTGCCGTGCTGTCGTAACCGAACGGTGAAAGATTTGTAATAAAATTTCCCTTTAGGTCATAAGCTTGTGTTTTATCTATAACGTGACCGATAATAAATCCGTCCCTGTTTAAGACCTCCCCGTCTAAATTCGCGCAACCGACGACTGATGTTCCGGATTTTATGGTTCCGTCAGGACTTTTAACACCCATAAATTCGCCACTGTAATACAGCGCATAACCTTGTTCATATACGCGCCCTATCAACTTACCGTTTGTATCTAATATTCCACCATCCGGATTAGAGCAGCCAATATATTCGCCCTTTTCATTGCGTACGTACCCGTTGTAGTCCACTTTACCGATTAAATTGCACTTATTATCGTAAGCCCAGCCGATTTTTACGACATCTCCGACATATTTTCCATCTTTATTTACAATACTGCGATCAAACAGCATTCTGTAACCTGTGTCTTCACCGTTTTTCTTGACTTTAGCATCTTTATCAACATAGCCGAGTTGTTCGCAGCCCCAACCGATTGCGGTTCCACCAATAACCGCTTTTCCGATAATAACATCATTTTCAACGGCTTTAATCAATTCACTCGGTAGGACTTTTCCTATCACTTCTTCTTTGCTGTTGACGACTTCGCCACGACTATTAATTATTCCCAAGCTGTAACCATGCGGAGAAATTGCTATCATATCTTTTTTAATAACCGCACCGATTTTTATTCCGCGAGAAGTTAAAACATTTCCGTTTTCATCAAGCCTGCCGATAACAACCCCGTTGCCATCATAAACTTTTCCATCTTCACCGACATAGCCGATAACATTTCCGTTTTCATCTACAACCAAATTAGAATAATTGCCGACATGGCCGATTACTTTACCGTTACAATCTATGGTAAATTCCATTTCTTCGCCAACATGTCCGATAACTTTACTGTTTGCATCAACAATTGTTCCGTCTTCCTGTAATGTTCCCATTACATTACCGTTCAAATCTCGGGGCGCACCATTTTCATCTATATATCCGATAATTTTTCCGCCATCATCCAATATTGATTTTCCTTTGACGACTTTAACCGGACAATTACCTTTTGAAGCAATACGACCTATTACCTCTCCGCTAACACCATAGACCGTACCATCTTCACCGACAACACCTATGACTTTGCCATTATTACCGATAACACGACCTTTTTCATCAACATAACCTATAACATTACCATTTTCATCCAAAACAACTTTAGCATAATCACCGGCACGACCTATAATATTACCGTTTACGTCATGAATTGTACCATCTTCCCCTAAATAACCGATAATATTGCCCTCAAAATCTCGTACGGTGCCATCATCATCTATATAACCGATAACATTACCATCTTTATCAAGAGCAAGACGCTTACTGGTGGTTGCTTTACCTAAAACTTCTCCGCTAAGACCAACGACATTACCTTCATCATCTATATAACCAATTAACTCTCCATTTGCTCCATATACCTTACCGTCTTTATCAACGTAGCCGATAACTTTACCATCTTTATCTACGGCCAAACCGACCAACTCATCTCCGGCTTTACCAATGATATTTCCGTTCTCGTCAATAATATTGCCATTTTCATCAACGTGACCTATCAGATTACCGTCAAAATCATATACCTTACCATCTTTGTCAACATAGCCTATTGCATTGCCATCTTTGTCATAAGCTAACCGTCCGACTTTACCAACGGTTCCTATTTTTTCTCCGGTGGTATTTAAAACATTTCCCTCATCATCTACAACACCAATGACGTTACCGTTAAAGTCCCTTACAACACCATTTTCATCAGCCCAACCTATTACATTACCATCATCATCATAAACAAGTTTTTTAGCATCTCCGACCTTACCGATAATTTCGCCATTAAGACCGATGATATTGCCATTTTCATCGACGACGCCTATAACATTACCGTTTTCATCAATAACATTACCGTTTTCATCAACCCAGCCGATTACATTACCATCTTTATCATAAGCCAGTTTTCGTTCCTCACCGGCATACCCGATTACCTTGCCATCTTTATCCACTATATTACCATTTTCATCTAAATGGCCGATAACATTGCCTTTGAAATCTTTCACAGTTCCGTCTGAATCAATATAACCTATGACTTTTCCGTTTTTATCGTAGGCCAGCCTTTTTCCGTCACCGACTCTTCCTATAATTTTCCCGTCTGTGCCAACTATGTTGCCGTTTTTATCTACATATCCCAGTATTTTTCCATCAGCACCAATAACATGACCATTTTCATCAACATAACCGATTATGTTACCGTTTTTATCATAGGCTAACTTAACACTTTTACAAGCCGTACAAATAATCTCACCGGTTGCAATAACGTCTCCTTTTTCATCAACATAGCCGATGATTTTATTATTCTTATCATAGGCAAAATCATTTGCTTTCACATATCCGATAACTTCTTTACCTCGATTATAAAGTTTTGTTGATCTGCTGTCTTTTTTTCCGATTATATTATTTCTGACAACAAGAACATTTCCCTTCATATCAACTAAACCGACTATTTTTTTATCATTACCGCGAACATAGTTCTTTTCATCAATATAGCCTATTATCGTTTCACCTTGTTGAGCAACATTAAGTTGTATTCCCATTTTACCGATAAGGGTATCTTTTGTATCCAATACATCATTACCGACTTTTTTGCCGATAACCTTATTACTGAAATTTTTGATTATATCATTTTTATCCAGATAGCCTATAATTTGTCCATCGGTATCCATTGCAATTCTTTTCTGAATGCAAGTTCTTCCTATCTTTTTGTCACCGGCTTTAATGACATTACCATCTTTATCTGTGTAACCGATAATATTCCCCTTTTCATCAAGAACTCGGCCTTTTTCATCAACATAGCCAATAATGTTGCCGTCTTTATCAACAGCCACTTGACGGAAATCCCCGGCTTTACCAATAACATTTCCGTTTTTATCAACAATCGTTCCATCCGGAAGCATTCTTCCAATTAAGTTGCCATGGAAATCTCGTACTGTACCGTCTTTATCCACATAACCGATAACATTACCATCTTTATCATAAGCCAAACGGCGATAATTGCCGGCTTTTCCCAAAACTTTACCGCTGGAAGCTATAATATTACCGTTCTTATCAACAACACCAACGATTTTTCCAGTACAATCAATAACACGTTTTTTAGCATCAATGTAACCGATAAAGGTATTATTTTTACCGAAAGCTAATTCCCTTACTTCCCCGACCTTACCAATTTTATTCTTTTTCTTATCATAAATATCGCCTTTAGCATCTGCCTTACCAATGATAGCACCGCCACAGGCTATTACATTGTTATCCTTAGCGACATAACCTATAAATTTGCCATCGTTATCATAAGCTAGAGGACGACTTTCTCCGACCTTTCCGATAATTTCACCTGTTGTTCCGATTATTCTGCCATCCTTATCAACAAAACCCATTAACTTACCATCTTTGCCATATACACGCCCCTCATCATCCACATAGCCGATAACATTACCGTTTTCATCATAAGCGAGCGTTTTATAGTCTCCGGCTTTGCCGATAATATTACCGTCTTTATCAATAATATTCCCGTCTTTATCAACTTTACCAATTAAGTTTCCGTCAAAATCATAAACATTTCCGTCATCATCAATGTACCCGATTACATTACCATCTTTATCAAGAGCTAAACGTTTTTTATCTGCCCCCGAGCCATTGTCATCAGCGGCTATAATATTTCCGTTTTCATCAACGTGACCTATCAGCTTACCGTTTTTATCAAATACTCGTCCTTGTTCATCCACATAACCAATAACATTACCGTCTTTATCGTAAGCTAATTTTGAAAAAGCGCCTGCTTTACCGATAATATTACCATCTTTATCAACAATATTGCCGTCTTTATCTACCTTGCCGATTAAATTGCCGTCAAAGTCATAAACATTACCATCTTTATCTACATAACCGATAACATTACCATCTTTATCATAGGCTAAGCGTCTGCTGGCACCGACTTTTCCGATAATTTTACCGTTTGCATCTTTTTTGGCAAACTTTACGACATTGCCGTTTTCATCTATATAACCGATAGCTTTACCGTTTTCATCATAAACAATCTTACGACTTTCACCGTTAGCACCGATTTTTTCATCAGATAAACTATAAACTGTGCCGTCTTCCCCAACATAACCGACAACCTTACCGTCTTTATCAACAACACTGTTGTCAGGCATCACAACGCCTAATATATTTCCGTTTTCATCTACGACAACATCGCCCGATGACGTTACTTTGCCGATAATATTACCATTTTCATCTACCACTTCACCGTTTTCATTTAAGCGCCCAATAATTTTTGTCGGATCGTTAATATCTACAACGGTTCCATCCGGCAAAACTTTACCGATAATTTTTCCGTTTTCATCATAAACAAAACCGGCTTCTACGGCTTTACCAATAACATTTCCCTCTGCATCAACGATTGTTCCGTCGGGCAAAGCTTTCCCTATAACATTACCTTGCAGATCAACAACTGTACCATCTGTTTTAACATAGCCCATAATATTACCATCTTTATCATAAGCCAAACGCATATTTTGGGCAACACCGATAATATTACCGTCACTATCCACAACAAAGCCATCTTCATTAACCTTACCGATAATATTTCCATCGTTATCATAAACATTTCCGGCCTCATCAATATATCCGATAATTTCGCCATTCGGGCCAATTGCCAAACGGTGCGCCCCCTTTTGATTACCGACAGGACAGTTTTCTCCACCGCGGCAACTTAAATTTGTATCTTCCGGATAAACAGCCTTACCGCGAATACTTACAGCTTCTGACTTTGCACTTGCAGCACCCAGTCTTGTTTCGTACCAAATAATTTTGAAATTATTCTGGACATCACCCGGTAAGTGAGGAACCCAAGAAATTAAAACATTACAGGTGTTATCACCACTTAAATCTCTATTGCGACATTTATCGCGAAATTCAAAACCGTCTTCGGTTTCTTCTACCAATTCAACGCGTTCAATATGAATACTTTCCGAACCGTCCGTACCGATTGTTAAAACAGTCTGATTTTGAGTATCCACACCCAAAATAAACTCGTTCATATTAATCTGCGCCGGAATGATGGTTATCGGCTTTTTCTTTTCCAGGAAACCTTCACCCTCTGTATGAATCTCTATATCTTCATCATTATCCGCGTCCGGAATCATATTTTCCGTTTGGTCTTCAACGAAATCCGGTCTGGTTTCATCTGTACTGTAATTATCGTCATCACCGGAAAGCAGAAGCAGACCAAAAAGGAAGAGCAGACCAAAAATAATTGCAATAATTAAAATTAGTCTGCCGGTCTTTTTCTCATATTCTTCAAAACGCGTAATTTCGCTCATTGTATTCTGACCACGCTACAAAAAATTCCGTTACGTCCAAGTTGGCTACAAATATTATCCCCTTCTTCCAAAGATTTAACCGGACCAACTCTTAAATGGAATAAATCTTTTCCTTGGCCATCAGCCGGGGCATCAACAGAGTAAAACGGTTGATATTTGCTTAAAGCCGCCGAATAACGCTTAGAAATGTCGCTCCATAATTTTTCCAAATTATTTACGTTTTCATCCGTTCCTAACTCAATAGATATATTTGTTTTTTCCTCTTTATTAAGTGCATTTCCGTTACGAAATTCCTGTAATAAAGCTTCCGTTTCCGGAGAAACCAGAGACTTCTGTTTTGACAATTCTCCTTTCGGACTTATCAAAACCGGACTGGAATTATTTTTGGAGTTACCTAAATTTAACGCAGAATTATCACCCGCTTTAGCCGATTGCTTATCTTCATCTCCTTTATAAATTATTTCGACATTAGCTTTTTTATCGTTATATTCCGGAGTAATCAATTCCGAAGATCCGTCTTTTATATCAACCTGCCCGGTTAATTTATCATTGGGTTTAGCCATAACCGGTGAGACCTTGGGTAAAGCATCTATGCTTCTGCTATCAGATAAAATACCGCTATCTGCCGGTGCATTATTTTTTGCATTATTGCTAAAGGTATTTGCATTAAAGAAATCATTTTCGTTCTGAGATTTTCCGTTACCGACACCGGCTTGGTTAAATACATCCTCTATTTCTGAATTTGTATCATGGGGCTGAGAGGCGTAAGCGGTTTGTAAATCCCATTCGTTTGTCTTAGCATAGATTGTATTTTCCAGACCATCCGAATCGGCGCGGCGCAGTTTTAAGCAAACAATTCTTTTACCGCTACGCAGAACCATATCCCCCATTCCTTCAACGATAATCAAACGATTATTTGGTCCGGCTGCACGGAAACCGACCGGTGTTTCCGAACGTTCAACAATCAATGTAACTATCGGACGCTGTATGGCCGTGAGTGCTTTTTCGCCCAAATCAATATAGGTAAATATATTATCACGCCATACTCTTTCCGGCGCAATTATAATATCATCCGGATTTGGAACATAAACTTCTATATCAAAACGAAATTGAGTCGGGTCAACCGGAATTTTTTCTATCCAGTCCTCTTTTTGCAAATCCCGCGTAAAAGTAGCATCTGTGCTTGTTCCGTCTTGCGAATAACTGTTGGCATTGAGATGATTACCTCCACCAAAGCCGGACCCGATAACAGCAGAGCTATTTGCACTGCGTCCCTTAACAACTTCTATATCTATAATTGCATTGGTGATTCGGTCCGTATTAATGGTTTCACTTTGAACATAGAAAACATATTTATTGCCTGAACGCCCAAAAACAATCATATTCGTATCAACACCGACAAACTGTGAAGCTTCCGGATAAACCATTAAACTACTCGGGCCTTGAATTTCTGCATTAAAAGACTGACCATCACCTAAATAAACATTTTCAATAATTTCCCATTTAGGGAAGTTAATTAAGGTGTACATACCTTCTCTTAATCTAACCGGGAGAACCAATTCCGGTGTCCAGTAATATTTACTGTATCCCGGACGAGTTTGTCCTTCACCCATGTGTTGCAAAGGGTCTTTCCATGCGCTTTGCATCATACCCAACGAACCGCTTCCTAAATAATTTAAGTTTGTTGCAGCGTAATTTCCCTGTGCTTGGTCTGCATTTTGATCCAAATTATCTTTTGTAACTTGTGCTTCAGCAATCACAGACATCATCACTGTACATATAACAATTACTGATATTTTAAAAGCCTTAGTCATTCTTATACCTCAATCATTAAACTATTTACGCTCTACAACTTTGAAGTCTGTTACCGTAAAGCCAAGCGGATTTTTTAAGCGTTCGCCAAATTTTACTTGCTTTGCAATATATCTGATACCGACAGCCGCAACCCAAACTTTAATCTTTGGCGCCTCTTTTGTCGGATCCATATCAGATGTTCTAAACTCTACCTGCCACCAAGTCTGCCCTTGTTTACCGCCGGCTACCTCGGTCACAGAAACGATTTTAACACTTCTGGAAGCATTTTGCTGACGTATCAACTCTATTGCTTTATCAGCAAATTCCGTCCGAAACTTTTTATATATACCGGGGCTGGACATTTCACGAATTGTACTATCCTTACCCCAACGTCTTTCCATTTCGTCTATATCGTTAACAAAAGTATTGCGCAGAAGGACATATTCACGTACAAAGAGCTCTGTCAGATATTTGTATTGGTTAATCTTACTGACTTGTTCAATATGATAAATCTGCTCTTCTTTATCCGCAAAACTTAAAAGATAAGGCTCTACCCGATAAAGCGGCATTGTGGTCATTATCACATAGGTTAATATCAGATTGCAACATAGACTTACAGCAAAAATCACGGCAAAAGCACGCGCCGTCCACAAATACCTCTTTTCCGTAGCATTTTCCACAACAACATCAGCCCGTCCTCTTTTTTGCTGAGGAATCGGTCTTGCTCTGGGGCTTTCCTTCGGACCGTCACCCTCAAGAAGAAGCTTTTTCGTGTTATCTGATGATGCAATCTGCTCTGCCATTAACTTTCATCCCTTTTTAAGATTAGCTCATAGCCTTAAACCAGTCCGGCAATGTTTTAGGCAATTCAACCTCTATACAGGCGCAAGGAGATAACTTCAATTCATAGATATCTTTACCGATACCGACAGGTTCCGGTTCATAATAACTGCCTAAAATATTACAAGCTGCTAAAATAAGAATCCCAAATATCAAAGCTATAGTCTTATACATTTTTTCCTCTTTTTAAAGATAACTCTTTTCTATAATTAAAACTTTTAATTTTAAAAGTCTAATCAGAAAACAAATTGCGCGCACTTATCAACAGGCTAAATTATATCAGACGTGGTTTGATACTGAATTGTTTAATAAGATTTCAGCTCTCTATCTCGCTTTGGAAGTAGCTATACACAAAAAATCCCAACGGATTTATCAGCCTTTTATATGCTGTTCTGCGACGTGGATCTGCACGGCTACCGATATTTGCCGTCCAATATCTTTCAATTATCTCAGGACCGGCATCTTTATTTGATCTATAGTCTAAATCTGTCCCATAGGTGAAGTCATAAGTTTTAAATTCAACTTTCCAAATATGGCTTTTTTCACCGCCGGAACGCTCAACCGAAAGTATTTCTACTGAGCGACTTGCCATTCTCTGATCTAAATCTTTTTGAACTTTCGGATATTCTTCTTCAAACTTTTTATATATATCGTATGTGGAAAGGTACGATACAAGACCACCCCACATCCAGCGTTTTTTCATTTCAGCCTCATCTCGCACGTATGTATTTCGCAATTCCACATATTGCTTCATAAAGTTTATCATAATTTTTTCACGAGATTCCATGCGACGATCAATATATTCCCGTTTTACCAATGATTCCGAATCGGAAAACTGTACAAAAATTTGAATATCGTACATAATTTGCGGAACAAGCTTTAAGATGACCAGTGTTGCGCAAACTCCATATACAAGCGAGATGGTTGCCAGTAACATCATCAGACGATTTACCCATTTATAATAGACCAGCCGCGCGCGCTGAACTTCTACTACATCCTCGGTAATAAATTCAGGCGTTTTATCGCGGCCAGTCTTATCTGCTATGCGTAAAACCTTTTGATTAGGAAGATTTACCATGTCTTAGTGTGTTCCTGCCTCTACTTTTTTGTTTATGTATATCGGGCAATAAGGAACAATCTGTGTTTGGTTGTCCATAGACTTAAGTCCCTCATCCTCAGCAACGCGGGTTGCTATTCTATCCGCCTGTGCGTTTTTGACTGACTCTTCATCTACTTTCATGCCCGGCATTATGGTAACAACACCCAGTTTATCCGCTTCTAAGGCTTCAAACGTATTCTTAATGCTCTTTATACGTTCTTCAACCTTATCGGCATCTTTATCGGATTCAACTTCGCCAAATCCGGCAACTTTAAGCGGATTACCTTTGGCATCTTTCTCATAGTCATCCGTGTAGCCATTTTCAGCTTTATCAATCAACTCATCTTGCCAATCGGATAACTGACAGAAATAAGATGCGTAAGTGTCATTACTGTTTGCACTATCGCAATTTATGCCTTCATATTCCTCTTTGCCATATTCGCCTTTAACACCATAGTTTGTGTCTTCAGCACTCTTGGCCAAGCCGTCACCTTCCAGCATTCCTTTGATACAGTCATCAACCTTTTCCTGCTGACAACTTTCTCTACACGCAATTGCGCCGTCGCCGGTTTTACCTTCGCAAAGCGCATTGCATGCGGCGATTTCACTGCCAGTCTTCGGACGAGCATTTTCAATCTGCGTGCAAAGGCTCTTAACAGTATCTTTAATGTTTTCTTTAGCTGTGTCTAAGCTTCTCTTTGCAGAATGTTCCGCATTAACAGCATCCAAGAACGAACTGAATATATTGCGTGTAAATGTCGCCGCTTGAATATTCTGGCGTTCCATACTGTTCTTTTGGTTGCTTTCATCCTCTTGATTTAGCAAATATTCGTGCAGACTTCTTTGCAACGGACGATAAATCAAGCGATCTGGTTCAATCACAGGCGGAAATACGCTAATTATTCCGCCACCTGCTGCGAATATTTGTCCCAACTCGCTATAATTTTCGTACAACGGTCTATCACTATTAAGGGCACTCGTTATCGGTGTTTGAGAATCTTCTACACCGTCTTTACCATGGTCTGCCATCAAGTGACATATACCACCTTTTCCTTTGTTGTATGTATAGCAAGATGTTCCGGCTGCACCATTTAAGGCAATTTCTTTACACTCTTGCAATTCTAGGCCTTCAGGAGCACTGCGTCTGTATGAGAAGCGCATACCTGCTCCGTCATCACTATCAATATCAACAATGGCTCCCTCTTTTAATTTGCACGGATATACACCGGCACGAGCAATAAGTCTGCGGAACCCTTCATTGCTGGCGTCATTTTTGTTAATTAATTCTCTTAAATGACCGCTTCCATAGGAACGTTCCACAAACGTTTGTTGATATTTGCCGTCATCACGCAAATTCGGACGTGCTAATAAATAGAGCCATGTTTCCGGTAAGTATTCCCATTTATGGAGTGCATCTTTAGGATATTTCAAATTCAACAAATGGGTAATTGCCGGCGTTTCCCCGTTTTCTTTCGGTGTATCTCTGTAATCCAGAGGACTATAGAAGAACACTTCACGCAACGGCGGCAAGTTTAATAGCGGGCGTTTCGGCGCATTATAATCCTGACCGGCACCGCAGTCTGTTCCCAGTACTGCTTTACCATTTGCATCACGTACACAAGTAACCATATTCAAATAGTTATTACCACGTGCCGGCAATGTAACGTAATACTCTGTATCCCCTGCTAAGTTAACATTAGCCGGAATACCGAAAATATTATCTGTTGCACCATCTCCTTTTAAGTCTTTTTGCAGGCTTGAGAGGTAGTCAACCAAACCTTTATGCAACAGGGTAATCGGTTTACCTGCGCCATAGTTTTCATGTTTAGATATTTCTTTAAGCTTATTTTCAGACGGGTTTTCAAAGTTCGGTTCACCCTCATCATTTTCACCAAATAAATCAATTTCAACTTTCTTTATCCTACCTAGAGCGTTATTCATTGCTGTATTGATCTCTTCATCTGATTTTCCTATGGTATCAGCAGAATTTTGCGCAGCTTTTTCAATGATTTTCTCTTTGACAGCCTCAACAATTTCCTGCGCACTTGCATAATACCCTGAGGGGATACCCAAGGCTCCGGCAACGGCTTCCCCGATAATGTGATCACCGTCTATACCTGAAATATTGAAACCGGTAAACTCAGCTTTCATCTTCGCTTTAATTGTCGGCATAAGGGTTGAGTCATAACCTAAGAAATTTACCATGGTTGTTGTCAAATTATCAGACGGATATACCGGATGATTATTTTTACATAAACCGCCCATCATAGGCATGCAAGCAGCATTTTTATTTATCATACGACGCGGATTATTTGCATCATCTTCTGTTAAGAATGCTTCATATTCCTCGTTTGCTGCCTCTACTGCTGCTTGAGCTTCATTTGCTTTCTCTAAATAGTTCTTAGCAAATTCTTCCGCATCAGCATCTATTTCTTTTATCAAATTGGTGATTTCAACGTTAATAACATCACGTTTGGCAGCATTTGCCTCAATTATTTCCTTTGCCTCAGCAATAGTCTTTTGAGCATCTTCCGGCACAACGTGTTTCTTATTGCTTTCGTTTATCAGAGCTTTTTCTTCATCTGTTAAATCTTTCATCTCAACACTGTTATCTTTCAGACGCTGATTCATTGAAATAACGTAATCGGCTAATTGAGGTGTTTTGAAGAAATCTTCACCTAAAGAATCCGTTAAATCTTTCTGGACTTCTTCGTCACATTCTGCAGGAATTTGCCAATTTGCACCGGCTTCCGCTTGTGACTTGCCACCGATAGCTTCTTTTTCAAATGCCAATTTCAATTTCTGGATTTCCATAGCGCAGATTGCTTTTTTGTCCGGCTCTTCTATAACTTTGTTGTCTTCAGTCGGCTTTTTGATTGTCGCATACGGTTTGCGGTCATTTATCTGCTGAATTTCTTTACCGATTTCCGTAATACGATCCAGCGTATTTTTCCACTCTTGCTGTGCGCTGTTCTTGATATCAGTATTCTTATTTATTTCTTTGTTATAAGTTCCGAGAGAAGCCTTTTTACTCGCAAGTTTTTCTTTCTTTTCTTGATGTTTTTTATCATACGCTTTTACAAAATCTTGTATTTCTTTGTCTTTGTCAACACGTACTTGAACTGTCTCTTCCAATATATCTTGTGCCACTTGACGCCCATCCGCTTTTTCTTTTATATTTTGTGCTTGAACACTAATATTATTAGAACATTTATTGGCACCACTCTTACCTAAGATATCTGAGAAGAAGTGCTTACTTAAATCAGGTACATTTAAAGCAACTTTGTTACCGCATGTTGTTGTTCCTTTTTCAAGCACAGCCTTGTTACCGGTTGTATATATGCACTGACCGACAATTTGTGTTCTGGCTGTACATTCTTTGGTTTCGGTCGTTGTTGTTGAAACTTCTTCCGTTTCTATTTCAACCTTAGGTCTCTGTTCATACATCGGCTCGCCGTCTTCATCATACATCGGTTTACCTTTGTCATCTAAGAGCGCAACATACATCGGATTACCATCTTCATCTAAAACAGGCTCACCATCATCATCTAACAGAGGCATATCTTCAGTATCTTCCACCTCTTCAAAAATTTGGTCACCGTTTTCATCATAAGTCGGATTACCCTCATCATCCAAAACAGGAACCTCTTTCATAACCGGAACCTCTTTTTCCACAGTTCCGGTGGTTGTTACTTCAATTTCCTTCGTACAAACAATCTCACCGGTTTCTGTATCTCCCGTACAATCAGCCGCCGTAACATCAGCCTCCATTTCTACGGCACATTCTTCGGCAACTTTTTCTTTCGCGTCTGAGAAAGAAACACATCCGGCAATTGTATCTAAGGCCTTTTGTATTTTTTCAGCTTCAGTATTATTATCATCTTGGTTGCCTACTGCAGCAGAAGCAATTTTGAAGGATTCAATACCTTGATCCATAGCTTTAACGATAAGTTCTATATTGCGATATTTTTGATGCAAATATTCTTTCTGCAATTCTACCTGATCGTTCCATGGATTGAATTTCAATGTTCCGTTTTCGGTCAATTCTAACATTTTCTCTTTACCGATTTGCCATGTATGCTCAGCTTTGATACGATTATCATTATCAATAATATCGGCTTTAGAGCTGTCTCCTAACAAATCTGCATCATTATATGTAGAATTATCAACAGTCGGCATTTCATCAGGTTTTGCAACAGTTCCCAATGAACCTGCTCCATAATTAGCACTATCACCGGTATCGGCTGAACCGATATCTAAAGTACAAGCATATAACGGGAATGTTTCTGCAACATTGCCTTCTTCATCTAAAATTTCGCAAGGTTTTTTCGTATCTAAGGTATAACCTTCCGGACATGTTTCATAATAACCGGTACATTTGTTATTAGAACCGATAATTGTCTTGTCCGTCGCTTGCTCATATTTCACGATTAAGTCTCTGGATACGCCCGTACGTGCCTTATAATCATTTACAGCCGCACCTGTGCCCCAAATTGACGGATTACCGCCATAAGTCTTTATAAAACCTTGAGCACACTTATCGCTGGCCTTTAAGGCTTCCAAAGCACGTTTATGGATTTCTTCCGCTTTACGATATCTGCGGAATTGATCCTTATATTCCGGTAATTGGACTTTCAAGTTATGCAATATAACAGCCTTATTTAAGGTATCCTCAATCGGCTGTAATTTGCCTAACAACTCTGTATCTTCTATGCTTTTTAACTCAGCAACATCATCATTTGCCGGCGGGCAGTTCTCTGAACCGTTCTTTGAGCAAGATGACGGCTTAAAACTATTGATAATTTTATCTGCATATACTGCTTCATGTGCTTGGTTATAGGCAAAATGATACTTTTGCGGCAAATATTGAGCAGCACTGCTTTGCGGCATTGACGGTGTAATTATATCCAATTGTTTGGCTGAGCGATACATTGCTTCCGTTGCCGTTAAATCTTCTACAATGCGCATCAATCTGTCATAAACAATGGTTACAACATAGTTGTTCATTGCCTCGCCTAATTGACCGTTACCGTCACTGTTTTCATCCGGAGCTTTAGATGTGTCTTCTGCCTCAACTTTTACAAACGGCAAGCCGAAGAATACGCATTTACTTGAACCCGGCTCATAACCTTCGGCCTTTTTCTGACATAAGTCTAAGCGTTTTAAGGTTCTCTCAACCAATACCAAATAGTCTTCCGTTACACGTCCGGCTAAATAGGTATCAACAATCATATCTTGCTTAAACTCGTTACTCTTATGCTTATATGCAGTATGCACAGCTTGGTAGGTCGGCTTCTTACCATTAATCTGAGGGAGGTTTTCTGTGGTAGGATATAATAAGAAGAGCTGTGTAAATGCATCATAGTAGTGAGCTTCGTCTAAGTCACCTTCTTGAAGACCTAAATCAGCAACACCTTTCATTTTTCCTTTACCGGGAACTTTCGGGCCTTTGGCAAACTTTTTGTAGTTACCTTTCATGTCCTTAAACAGGGAGGCGGCTTTTCCGGACTTAATGGCATCCAAATTGATGGTATTCAATTGCGATTGCATCATCTGTACCTTACGATAGGTTGATTTTAACAACGAAACAACCTTTCCGGCATCACCGGGAATATCAACTTCAAAATCCCACGGCATAGGTGGAAAGAAACCAAAGGCTTCTGCTTTTTGAGGTGCGGCTATAAATATAAGTCCACCTAGAACTATGCCCTTTAACGTTTTTGATACTTTACTCATGATGCCCTCCCTATTTGTAGTTTTCAACGTCTTCGTCGTTTATAGTTGTGTTTGCTGATTCAAGCAATTCTTGTAAATAATCTGAATCTAATATGTAGCGACCCAGGTCAAATTCATCAAAATTGTCCCTATCGGCATATTCTTTCTTCAAATCAGATTGTAAAAGATCTCTTGCCGCGAGATATTGCAACTTCGCACTCAATAACTGAGCGTAAAGAAGTAATGCTTTTGTATTTTCCACTCTGCTGGCAGAATAAGCTGACATTGCAGATATCTCATTTGTCTCCGTAGATGTATCATTTGCCATTTTGTTGATTGTAACGGTACGAACCGGTATTTCACGACGTACGGTTGTGGCAACTTGCATTAAATGTACGGCAGTATTGATGAATAAATACCGTCTTTCACGCAAAATTCTATCCATATTGCTCTGGAATTCGTATTGCTTATCCGTACTTGTCAGATTATCCGGATCATAGAAATAACGATTCATAAATTCTTCGTAATCCTTTTCCGAAGGTGTAAACTTAGCAGCAATTTGATCCGGGCCGAACGTATCCCACTCATCTTGTTCACCGATTTTATCACTGGCTGTTATTACCTCTTTTGCATCATCATTATCGGCTTGTGCTTCAAGTGCTTCAACGCGTTTCTTCTTATCTTGATATGTAGCATCTCCGCTTTCTTTTTCTTTAAGTTCTGCTTCAAGCAAGGTCTTTTGTTCTTCTAATTTTACTTTTACCGCTTTGATTTCTTTAACATTACTCTCCAAAAGCTGCTTTTCTGCTTCACATTTGGTATATTCATTCCACTTTCTTTCCTTTGCGGAACCTTCTTCCATACCCTCATATTCCGATTTTAACGGCGGACATTCTGATGATTTTTGACTGAGTGCATCTTGAGTTTCTGTTTCTTCTAACTCCAAGAATTTTATGTCATCTTCCACATCTTGAAGCTTTTCACTTGCCTGAGCAACAGTTACCTCTTTATATAAATCAACATCTTTCTGCAAAACTTCTTTCTGTTTTGCCTTAGTTCCTTTTACTAACAAAAGCATTCTTTTGGTTAAAAATTTCTGATCTATCTTATAGTATTTTTTTGCCATGCTTTTTAGAGCATTCAAGTCATAACCTTGTGTCGCCATCATTTTAACTTGATTTATTTGCTGAGTTATTTTGCTGACACTATCGCTTATTTTTTCCACAAAATCACTTATTTTGGCAGCAATTTGACCAGGGTCAATAATCAGAGCTTCGGCCGGTTTAATACCTCCGCATACTATAAAAAACGCTATAATGACTGATACTAATGTTTTTTTCATCTCTGGTCCCTCATTCGTCTTCTTCATTGGCTATGCTTTGTTGCGTTAATTCTGAAGCTGATTCTGAGCTAATCATGTTTGCTCTAAGTTCAACAATACGTGCCACACGACTATTTGTTAACGTTGTTACACGGGCTTGGGCCTGTAATATTTCATCCATATTATTCTTATCACCAATATCCGGATATAGCGTGGAATCTTCTTCTCCTTGAATACTGTGTCTCGTTGTTGCGCCTTTAGCAAACATTAGAGCCGTCTCGTTGGCAATAACCTTATTGATGTCGTCACGATTTTTCTTAGTTTTTACCAGGTCATCCCCGCGACCTCTCTTGTAGATGTATGTTTTTTCTACATCAGTATCCAATGACTCTTGCGAGGTTTTCACAATATCCCCGCCAGCCATTTTGCTTCCGGGCATGGTGAATATTTGATTGACTTTCTTGATGTAGGTTGTTTTATTTTTTTGCGGGTCAAAATATTTAAGCATTTCACCTGATGCACATTTATCCGGATGTTTGAAACAACTTGTTGCCATTTCAAAGCCTTGCTTTAAGCGTTTCAGCTGATCATCCTTAAACTTTTGGATTTCTTTTACTCTATGTTCAAATTCTTGTTTATATTCCAAGCCGGATTCAAGTATCGCCAGCACATCAAATATAGCGTGAGCCGGACGAGTAAAGGCAAAAACCAACAAAAATAATGCTATGAAAATTCTCTTAGTCATTGGTTTCCTCCCTCGTCATCTTTTTTCTCAAAGAAATTATAGCTTATTTTACTTAAATCTCTGATAATTTCAGTTTGTAAACTCTGTGCATCAGCATCAATAATTGTCAACAATTGCATTGTGCCATAGTAATTTATCTTTGCACCGGCGCCGTAATCGCCTCGGCTGTCACTACTGCTTTCTTTTTCTTCAGCAAGACTTGCAATATTTGTTTCATCATCATCAAGCTTTGCATAATCTTTGGCCGATTTGTAGAGATTCATGGTTGATAAAGCCAAAGTATGGAACAAACTGTCTGACAAAGCTTTATTCTCTTTTTGACGCCACTCCTTCTTTATAACATCCGGATTATGCATACCGTCAGCCATATCACTACCATCTATGGTTCCCTTGGTGGCACCTTCTGCATATTTATAGAAACACTCCTTGATTTTCTTTTCGGCTTCTTCTATTTTCCCTTTATCTCCCTTATTTCTATGATATATAGAGATATCTGTTGCCTTTAACCCCGGTTTACAAATATTTAATACTAAATTTGAAATAATATTCTTTTCTTCTATTTTGCAATCCTCATCACCACCGCAATCCGGATCTTTGGTGCCTAACAATCCCGGCTTTTTATCCTCAGCATCATTAAAATCGTTATATTTCTCTCTGCCAAGGTATTCAGATGTTACCGCATCACTTAAAGTTGCTTGTTGACGATAAAAATCTACGGCATCTTTGGCACGATAAACAGCATCAACACGGCGTAACTCACTCCATAACCGCAACATTTCTATATCAAATTGTTGCAAGAAACTATAACCGTTACGCGTATCACCCATATCTTTAAAGGCTTCATTTAATTTATAAAGTGTGGATTTTTTCTTTTTTTCAACATCTAACCATGTCATTGCATATTGTTTAATTTGGTTAGCATTGCTGATATTAGCTATGCTGTAATCTTGCCATATATGCATATAAATACCATTGTTTCTATATTTTTTCTTAAAATTGGCCTCCATGTCAAACGGATTACATTTTTCCGCTAATTCTTCCTCATCCTTTGCATCAGGGCAGAAATAAATTTTCTCTGTTTTAGCACGAACAACGCACTCTCTTAAATCGTTGGTAAAGGCAGAAGGATTTTTATCCAGTTCCTTGATACTGTTTTTAAGGTTTAAGCAATCCCCTGAGCCTTTTGCAGTTGATGTTCCTTTAGCTGTCAGCTCTCTGGATATTAAAAATTTATTTTTACCGCCTTTATACTTAAATAATCCGCAGCTCTTTGTTGTGTTTTTAGATGCATAACAACTCTTTAAGAATAAACCTGTATGTTCTTTGTGAAAATTAAAGGCATATTTTTGTGTTTCTCCGACTTGATTATTGGAATCGTCATAATCTCCGGTTCCTTTTAATTTTTCAATTATGTTTTCCTTCAAGACATCTACTGCTTCTGATATTTTCCGGGATTCTTTTAAGAGCCTGTCCACAGCGGCTGCATTATCGTCTGTTCTGGCGGCAGACACCGTATTTCTAAAGATTTTACCTTGTGCATTTAATTCATTTTCGGTAATTTTTCCGTCATAGTAGTCATCTATGGCTTTATTATATATTGTGTACGCATTTGCTACTTTTTGGCTGTTGTCATTATAGTCTTTGCGTATTTGATTAATGGTTGTTTCAGCATTGCTTTGAACACTTATTATCTGCTTTTTTAATTCATTGGCTTGATCTCTTAAATCTTTTTTATCTTGAGCCGATAAATTGCCACCTTCTGTAACCGTATCAATAAGAACATCTACAATTTTTACGGAATTATCCATTAAATCATTGATTGTCTGTTCTGCTTTATCAAGCGTTTCCCTTACTTCTGCATTATTATTTTGGGTTTCTTCCCGTCCGGCATCTATTACCTCTTGTACATCTTCCCTTGTCCCATTGTAGTCTGTAACGGGACCTGCCTTAGAAATTTCCGGCATAAGGGATAGTGATAAAACACAGCAAATAAACGCTATGCTTTGCTTTATATTATTCATTATGTCCTCCCCTACCGCCACTAATGGTTTGACTGATGTTTTCTTCCGTACTTTCGGCTATACTGGTATTTTCGTCTTCTGATGACTTTACTTTGCTTTGTACCTCGTTCATAATCGCTCCCATACTTTTATCAGTACGTTTGATATTTACTGTTATTCTATGAATATTAGCCTCTATCTTTGCGATTGATCTTTGCATGTCAGCTACATATTTAGCAGCTGCACTTATTTGGTCTCCGATAGAATGTATTGTTGCCGTATAATTTTTTATTTGTGAATTAGCCGCTGATAGCTGTTCCATACCATTAGCTAAACTATGTACAAAGGATACGATCTGCCCAAAGTCAATAACCGGCCAAACAAATGCGTGTGCCGGTTGCGCTATCATCACCCCGCCCCATAAAACAACAGTAGCGATAATATTTCTAAACTTTCTTTTTAATCTCATTTCAGACCTCCCTAATAATCTCATAATATATTGAGCATATCATTAAGAATCTAAATCTTCTATATTGTAAAGACTTTTGACTTCTTTGGCTAAAGCTAAAGTTTCCTCTTGTATTGCTGCAATATCCTTTTTATAGCTGTCGGAAACAGTAGTTGCAGTTTTACTGCTTGCTACTGCCTGCTTTAATTTTGCACCGGCGTTTAAGACTTCTTCTTTGGATATATCGCCACTCATATATGCCTGAACAATCTTTTGATAATTGTTAATACCGTCTGCAATATTTTCCTGATAGTCTTTATTGTGTTGATTTTTATTATTTTCTACTGCCTGAACACTTTTATCTGATAAAAGCTGTTCTCTTTGCATTAAATCATTTACACGAACCCTTAAGTCCGCTAATTTATCGGCATCGGCTTCTTTGGCTGATTTAAGAAACTTTTCCAATGCGGCTAATGACTTATGATTCATATCTGCCGTCTGGTTCATGATACTTAATGTCTCATCATAGGTATCATTTAACTCGGCATTTAATTGTTTGCTTTTCTCTTTTACATTATTAAACAGTGTATCTATTTTATTTTGCTCAAGAGCGATATCCACACTTTCTTCTTCCTCTTCAAAAACTGTCGTAATATCATTTTGTGCTATATATATATTGTGTGGTGTTTCTTTAAGAGCTAATTTCA
>DEKL01000063.1:2473-2808 GCA_002353835.1 Alphaproteobacteria bacterium UBA2723 | reverse complement strand
CGGGGTAGACTCCTTAAAATTAAAGGTTTTAAGGTCTGATTTCTCTAATATAGCCCAGTCTGTCTCTGTATCGGCATATTTACGATTGATGTCAGTCAAAACTCTTTGTGCATATAAAGTGTAGCCTATAATATCGTGATATTTTTTGAAAATTTTAGTATTATCTAAGTTAGATATGGCACTTTCAAAGTTGCTTTGATTTAGAACTTTTTTATCTTCCAAGTTACGAATTTGAATATAGTGATGCTTAATTAATGTGTAAACATAACCAAAAATAAGTGGAGCAACAGCAATATATTCTTTGCGGGCTTTTTCTATTTTATCAAAACTTATAT
>DEKL01000063.1:0-2449 GCA_002353835.1 Alphaproteobacteria bacterium UBA2723 | reverse complement strand
TTCTTATTATTATTATCTTTTTCTATGGCAAAATATAGCTGATTAGTGAGTTTTCGAGCAGTCATCATAGCGTGCTTAGCTTCGGGGCGTTTTGCCAAACGTAATAAGTTATATGTTAAAAAATAAACGGTCATTATAGCAGAAGCATTGTTAAGCAAGTGATTTTCAAGGTCTTTATAGTTCATACCATACGCAAGGTTATAATCTCCATCGTTTTGTTCATAGGATTGATATTCTGCATTATATAAGTCAAAAAAATGATTTGAGAGCTTTTGATGCTTGAGGGCATATATTTTAAATCTTCTTCTCATTAATGGAGCTGGGGTTTTATCTTCTTTTCTAATACGGTTACGCAAAATATCTTCCATCAACATAAAAGACACAGCGACCTTAAATTGTGCCAATTCTTCTTTATTTTTTGCAGCAATATAAGCGAGAAGATGATAAATAATGTTTTCTTTGGCAGTGATAATAGAATTTCTGGTTATTTCACTATTAAAATAAGGTGTGGTTATTATCGGCATATTATATAGCTCCATCATACATAAAGATGACTTAAATTTAAACCATCAAAGGTTAAATTTTCGGAAACGGTTTTATAGAGTTCTTTTGCGGATATACTGCCATAATGTGATGCCAAACTTGAACCTTGATCCCAACCACCCAAAATAACAACTCTTTCTTGCGGAACTTGATGATTGCGTAGTTCACTGCGAAAAGTATGTCTGAATGAGTGCGCTACGTGTTTAGGTAAAAATTTATCGTCATCATTATCAATCGTTTCATTAAGTTTATCCAGCAGTCGATTAAAAAACTTTGATACGCTGGCTGATAATTCACCACGGCAATTCGGTACAAGTTCGGGGAATATGCGCTGGGTTTTGTTGGAAACGTCTTTTTTCTGCTGTTCTACATATTGCAAAAAGCCACATTTAATTAACGTTGGGTGTATCGGTATGATTCTTATGGCATTGGCGGTTTTTACTCGTTTTCCATTTTTATCGTTAATACTGAAACAAACAACTTCATCTTTGGTAATAATATCTGCGGTGGTGAGTTGGCAAATTTCATTCAAGCGCATTCCCGAAAACAAAGCAATCAACGGAATCCAATAAAATCCATCACGATAAATCTTTTCACCAGCTTTAAAACGACCAAGACGATTATTTAAACATCCACGGTAGACCGTCGAGTGAAATATAATATTGAGCTGGTTAATTGAAAACGGTAGGTATTTGTCTTGGTTTCTGTTGACGGTGATTGAAGGGATTTCCACTTCTTCCATTGGGTTTTCTTCAATAAATTTCTTTTGTGTCGCCCATTTAAATATTGAGCTTAATGTATGAATATAATCAGTTTGCGTTTTTTCAGAAAGAGTTGGGGCTTTGTTATGTTTAGCCATATTGATTGCTTGGTTAATGGTTTTTCCTTTGGTTACACCTTCACCAAAACGTTTCGGTATATATGGAATGTTTTGTATCACATCGTTTAAATCATCAGCGGTAATTTGTCGTATTGGTTTGTTTTTCCCAATTATTTCAGCAATTAACTCCATTTTAGATGCCACACGTTCCTTAGTTGCATCAGATGTTTTGTTGCGTGATACAGTCTGATTATAATGTTTAACGACTTGCATCAAAGACATATCGGGTTTGTGTTGTTTCTTTTGTTTGAGTTCGGCTGATATTTCCAGTTGTTTAAAATACATACGGTCAATAAGGCTGGCATCAATTTCACCACAATAACCATTCAGAAATTCAATCAAATAACGTAAGAGCTGAATTTTTGCTCTCATAAAAGCATTAAATATCATCTCGGCGCAAGTTTTGGTAGGTGTCGCAAGTTGTTTTTCTTGGAAGTAATTATTGGTTTCTGCATATATATCTTGGTAGTTGCGTTGGAGATATTTATATTCATAAGCGGAGAGGAGGTTTTGAAAATATTTGCGTTCTTCCATTCGATTTGCGCCATTTAATAACCTTCGGCTTTCGGTATGGGATTTTTGCATCAACCAATCATAGGCGTGTAATTCGGCTTCTTCTTCGGTATATTCAACTTCTCGGCAAATAGTAGGTGGCTCAGGTTTAGGTGGTGTCTTTTGAGTAGTAGTTTTTTGGATATGTTTAAGGTTTTCCAAGTCATTTAATATTCGTTGTCGTATCGCCATAGTTTCAAGTTCAACCCGAAGTGAGGCAATTCGTCGGTCTTTGGTGTGTAATGATTGCCATATTTGCTTGCGGTGGTAGATAGGAACCAGCAATTTAGGGATATTGATAACGGCATAATAAATTGAGTTACGTCTAAAAAGCATCAAATTCACCTCGTAAAATAGGCTAAAATTTGACATTAAACATTAGCAACTTTAGGTTAAAAAAATTGACGTCTGCAATTAGCAAGACGTCTAAATTTTGATAAATTTTCGTAAATATTCTGTAAAATCAAATACTTA
>DEKL01000039.1 GCA_002353835.1 Alphaproteobacteria bacterium UBA2723 | reverse complement strand
TTACTCCGGCTTATAAAATTCCCTATACATAGAAATCAAAGCAAGTGGTGATAAGGATTTAGAAGGGTAAACGGGGATTTATAATTGCCGGAGTAATATATATAAACGTCGACTAAATAAAAGCCGACGTTTTTATATTTGAATTTTAAATCACGCTTTAATAATCTTTGTAAGATTATTGTACGCCACAGTTATAGCTTTTAACCCGTCTTTCATTTCCTGCATTTTGGCGTCTGAGACATTGAAGCGTTTTTGCATAATATCCACAAGTTTCTTTTCCTCTTCGGGGAAAGATTCGTCGATAAGCGCGATAGCGTAAAGCTCGAAAAATACGGCTAACTTCTCTTTTTGAGGGCTATTGTCAAATACAGCCAATTCTTTGGCAAAATCAACATCATGCGCCTTGGAAAAATCAATGTCTACCAATTCGGCTTTGTAAGAGTCAAAAATCTTCTTTTCATTTTCGTCAAGACGACCGTCCGCGTAAACCATCGTATGCGCCAGATTTAAGAACGCTTCTTGTTTATCTTTGGTTAAGCCTGATAAAAACATTTAATCTGACCTCCTAATTTTATTATCAATAAAATTGTTTAAAGACATTAGTCTTATGCTTTGCGTTTTACCAACGAGCGCATATGTTCGGGATGAAACTTATCATCACTTGTCAATCCTGTTACAGCTCCAGCTAATGCAGCTATAGCTGCTATGCCTTCTACTGATGCCACAGCAGCAAGTGGAATTATGCCTTGCGTTTCCATTTTGCTTGTTATAGACGGTTTTATATATTTTCCCATATTATTTATCCTCCAAAACCAATATTTTTTTCCATTGCAAGTCACGTATCATCTCGATGAAATCTTTTTCCAATACATCTTCTGATACATCATATGCCTCTTGAAATTTTCTTTTTATATCATCGATTGTGTTAGTACCATCAGCTAAATTTACAAAAAAAGCTGCGGTTTGATTAAGATAATATATAGCGAGGTTATTGGCGGAAATTATTAGTACTTCATCGTTCATACGTTTCTTTAGATATGATACGCGAGGAACTTTGTCTTTCAGCCAAGCAAATATCATACTTCCACCTCCATTTTACACACCCATGTTAATGTTAATGTGAATTACGAGATTGCGATTTTTCGCGGAGTTAATCCATTCATTTTAAAATAGTCCATAACGCCGAATACTTTTTTTAATTGTTTCCCCGCCATATATCCAGAGGTAGCCGCTGCGGCCACTGCTGCTAGACCTCCTACTATCGCTGCTGGAATAGCGTTCTTTGAATCAAGAGAAGACATTTCCACTACTTCAGCACCAATAATAGCAGGAGTTAAATAATTTCGTTTCATTAACAATCACCTCCCATCAAATCAAATGATCTGCTTCTACATGATTTTGTATATTACCAGCTTGGCTTTCCTCGTCAATAGAATTTATGTACTCCATAACTTCTTTGGAATGCCACGCATCAATCCCCTTTGACAACCACAGCTCTTTTATAGAAGATTCTAAAACATTACCTATAACAAACGGAGCCATACAGTCTAAACGGAATGAGCCGTCCGGTCGTATTATTCCTCCCGAATTTACATCAACGGTATAGCGGTTCATTTGATGTTTAAGTTCAGCCGAACGTTGTATTGTTATTTTTCCTCGATATTTTTTCCCCAGAATATTAATCTGTTCGTAAAGATAATTTTTTTGCTCTTTATTCAGCATAATATCACTATTGCTTATTGCACGACCACTAGGCATTACATCACCTAGAATTATGCTGTTTGCGCCGAGATTATACGCAAGACATACCATTTCTTCCATACGCATTATGTTATTTGGTGTTACCGTATGGGCGATCACTAATGGAATCCCTAAATCACTAACTTCTAACGCGCCATGAATCGCTTTGTCAAAGCTTCCTTTTACGCCTCGAAAATTATCGTGAGTCTTAGCGTCTGCTCCGTCAATGGAAATTTGAAACCAATAATAACGATATTTGTTGAATTTTCGCGCTATTTCTTTGGTTAGTAGTAAACCATTGGTAATAACTATAAAGCTTGTGCCATCATCGTGTAAAATATTCATTATATCGAATAAATTATCGCCAAGTAAAAGCGGTTCCCCTCCAGATATTATACATTGAAATATTCCCCCGTCATCAACTATCTGACGAGCAAGGTCGCACCATTTTTCGGGTGTCATTAGCGTTTCTCTGTCTGCATCGCCGGAACGATTGTAACAGTGTTTGCAAGCGAGATTGCATTTTCCTGTCAATTCAAACTGTAATGTCATAGGATAATTAAACTTTTTAGGGTAAGAACCGTTTTCTTTTAAAAATGCAATATTTTTTTCTACATTTTTTATGCCATGTTCATCAATCGCACGGTTAATCTTTATATAGTCCTTCAAACTTTCCACTCCTTATTTGTTGGCAGTACATAGAAATCATTTTATGATATTCTTTTACCGTCATATTTGAATAATATTTTTCATAAACATATTTCCCATTGCATAAATCC
>DEKL01000015.1 GCA_002353835.1 Alphaproteobacteria bacterium UBA2723 | reverse complement strand
ATATATCGCCGACAAATTCTGATACAATAACATCTTTTTTAGAAGATACAATAAACCGATTTAAGGTAGGTGATACAATAACCGAAAAATCCTCTTGCTCACTATTTCCGAAAAAAAACTTAAACCAATCTTCATTAAAAGAATTAAGCAAATTTTCACATTGCGCTTTTGCTTCATCATAAAAACCGGACATCTGCTTAAAAAATTTATGAAAAGATGAAACCTTATAAAAATCTGCCAGCAAATCCAAAATTTCATCTGATTTTTTTAAGCAAGCACCATCTTTTCTTATAGTAAATTTGCCCCGCTTATATTCCAACATTGCGCCAAAAGAAATCAGCGCATTTATATCTTCCCCATAAAGACGTTTTATAGCTTTAATTACCGGATGTTTTTTATAAAGTGCAAACTCTTTATATTCACATTTATAAGAAACATAACCGCTCAAATAGGCAATAATCCCCATCAATTCCGCAAATTCATCTATTTTTACAGTTATTGCCATACTTCACCTTCCATTGCGAAAAATTTTAAGCACTGTATTTAAAAAGTCAATGACTATACAAAAAATCGTCATTTTTTAATTTAGAGGGAGAAAATAATTCTCCCCCTAAATTTTGCCACGTTTATTTCCTCAATTCGTTAATTAAACGTTGAGGGTTAACGATTGTGCCGATTCCTTTCTTAAAATCACCGGTTTCAATCCCCAAACGAAAATATTCTTCCGCTGTCAAATCCGGTTTAACACTTTTAGCTAACAGATAAAGCCCAACCATATACGCCGCAAAAAACGGACCATTCTTAGCATTAAATGCATATTCATTCATCTTAACAGCTAAAGCCAAAGTCCAACCGCCTCCCGGAAAACAAAGAGAATTTCTAAATAATTCTTCCTGTTTAAGCGGAATTCTATTTAATACGGACTGTTCATCAAGAACGTAGTCATCAGGATTATCCACATTACCACCAAATTTGCAACAGATACGTTCTTCTCGCCACATACCATGTTCTTTAAATTGTGCAGGACCAATCCGACACCAAATGCCAAGTTTAGTTGCTTCTTGTGCCGCTTGAATAGTATCTATATAGCCATCTTCATTACTAAAACCTTCAAAAGAAAGCCCTTTAACAATCAAAATGGCATCAATTCCGTTTTTACCTTCAGCAATAAATTTCTTATGTAGTTCGCAAACTTTTCTGATGGCTTCTGCAAAATAAACCTGTGTCCGATTAGTATTATCAACCGCGTAATAATATAAATTTGCCTTTGATGCCACACCGCAAGTACTACCAACAAGCGCAGAAACCAGGGATGCCCCTGCGCCACCACCATAATTTTCAGGGTCAATATGAATTTCCTCATAGCCTTTAAGTTGGTTGTGATATTCTAAGTGATCAAACAATCTGAATGAATCAATAACGGCAACATTTCTACCTTTGCCATCAATCCCTTGTTTATGTAATTGACGAATACCCAGCCCTGGATTTTTACGGTATTCCAAAAATTCCTTAGGCTCAAACCCCTTTGGTAGCCTAGCTCTATCTTCCGGCCACTTGGTATCTTCTCCATACCGTACATTCAATATATCAAGTTTAGATAAATCATAATCTGATACATCTACATGCTCAAAGGTAAGTTCTTTATACCCTTGTTCATTTGTAAATGTACTCATATCAATCCGATAATCTTCCGGTTTATGTAATTTATACTCGCCCTTTTCATAGCCGGTAACAATTTTGCCGCCATGCCATAATTTAAACGGTGAAACAAATGTTTGATTCTTTGCTTTAATCAAAGCTTCTGCTAATCGCCAATCCGGAGCCTTGGATAATTCATCCCAATCATTAAAACCGTATTCTTTGGCAACAATATGCTGCATATTCATTAAAGACAAATCTTTTTTATCGCCAAATACGGCTCTACATCTGGCAACAGCTTTTTCATCATTATTACGGAAATTTTTTAATAAAGATTTTGCTTCCACGCGGAAGACTTCAATATATTCTTGCATGACAAATTCCTTTCTAACAACCTATCCGTTCGCCTGCCCGATTAGCTTGATAAGTTATTAAAAGAAATCTATGTAAAAAAACATTTAACGACAATGAACACTTTGGCGGACATTCCGGGCGCTTGCCTCACCCACAACAATTTTATACACAAAAAATAACTTTTTGTCAACTGTTGTTTCATATAAAAAAATAGCACCGAATTATTATGATTCGGCGCCACTCTAAAAATGTTCAAATATTACAAATCGGCTATAACATCAATGCTGATAATCTCATCCGGCTGATAAACCATTCCGTTAAAACCACCGCCTTTTTTGATATTGTCAACAAATTCCATACCGGAAACAACCTGTCCCCAAACGGTATATTGCCCATCTAAATGCGGACAGTCTGCATAGCAAATAAAAAACTGACTATCCGCAGAATCCGGATTCATCGCACGCGCCATAGAAACAATGCCGCGTTTATGCGGAATTTTGTTAAATTCAGCTTTAAGTTTTTTACCGCTACCACCGGTACCATTACCTAAAGGACAACCGGTCTGTGCCATAAAACCCTCTATTACACGATGAAATTTAAGCCCGTTATAAAACCCTTGACGCACAAGCTCTTTAATCCGTGCCACATGATTTGGCGCATCATTAGGAAACATCTCTATAACGACTTCGCCGTCTTTAAGTTTCATCACTAACGCATTTTCCGCATCTTTAACATTATATGAATGTTTCATCTTTTTTCCTCTGGTTTCGCTAACGCCGATTTTTTTCTTTTCCTCAACGGCAATATTCTTTGTCTCACTTTTATTTAAGCTCTTTGTTTCGGTTTTTCCCAATACTTTTGACNNTTGACATGATTAAACTCCTCAAAAATAACTATCTGAAATTTATTTAGGAATTATTTTTCAGTTATTCAAGACATAATCAACGCGTTCCTCAGCCGTTAACCCTGTCGGAAACTTTTCATCAATTTCTTTTAGTCTGGTTTTAAGCCCTTTACCGTTTGCAATTTGAATAGCAAGCCCCGGACGAGCATTAACTTCCAACATCATCGGCCCGCGATTTTTATCTAACACAATATCCGCACCCAAATAACCAAGTCCGGTCATATCGTATGCCAATGCACCGATAAGCAAATGCTCACGCCAGAACGGTACCTTCAAATCCATCAAATTAGCGCCGGTATCCGGATGAATAGTCACCGGTTTATCATGCAAAACCGCACGCAAAGTTTTACCTGTTTTGACATCTAAACCAACACCGACACCGCCTTGATGTAAATTAGCTTTTCCATCAGATTCTTTTGTTGCCAATCGCATCATCACCATCGCCGGAAAACCTTTATATACAATTACACGTACATCAGGAATACCATGATAGCTGAAATCCTTAAATACATCACTGAAATTAACCGTTTCCTCTATAAGTGCAACATCATACCGTCCACCCAAAGAAAACAAACCGCTCAGCGTGTTGGAAACGTGCTGATAGACTTCCTTAAATGTTAAAACCTCACCGGAAGCACTATAAAACTTTTCGCCATCAAAATCTTTAATCACAAGCACACCTTTACCACCGCTACCGTGTGCCGGTTTAATCACAAAGGTCTTATATCCTTTAACAATATCAACCAGATTTTTAACTTCATATTGATGTTCAATAATACCTATCATCTTCGGTGTGCTGATATTGATATCATTAGCTAATTTCTTAGTCTTAACTTTATCATCAACCAACGTATAAAGAGAGCGGTCATTATATTTGGCAATAACCGAATAATTACGGTCATTCATACCCAATACACCGTTCTCTCTTAATTTACGAGCTGTTTCTATCCACTTAAACATATTATTTATCCTTTGCTGCAAGCGAAGCAAAACGTGTGATTTCCGTTAATCTGTAACCGGTATATGTACCAAGCAACATAACAATAAATAAAATTACGATATTAAGCTCATTAAAGGCAAACATTACATGGCGAACGGTTTCGTTATTGATAACAAAGTAGGTAACAACCGCAGTCAACAATGTGTTAAATATTTCCTTTAAGGTGTTTCTTGCCCCTTCTTCTTCCCAAGTGATAGATGCACGTTCAATAATCCATGCCGTAATAATAATCGGGAAGAAAATTGCTGAGCTGACAAGACTGGAATCTATACGATACCCGATAATTGTCAGCAATTGAATTAACAAAATAACAAAGATAACCACAAAAGAAATTCTCGGAACCAGCAATAAATTGAGCTTAGCCACCACAGCACGCATCACCAGACCTAAGAAAATCATAATAGAAAAACAGATTAACCCGGGAATAAAACCGGTCTTAACCAGAGACATTGCGAGCAACATCGGTGTAAACGTACCCATAGTGGAAACACCGATAACATTACGTAAAATAACAACAACTAAAATAGCTAACGGGAAAATCATCAACCATTTCAAAGTATTTTGTTCCAAAAGTGGCAATGTATAAATGGAATATTCGTATTCTGAAAATTTATCATTAGCTTTTGCCCTATGCTCTGCCATTTTCATCGGAGTCGCTACTGATTTTAAGACCGAAAACATAACTTTGGAATCTTCACCGCCCCGAACATCAAGCAAAGAAATACCGCCACGTTGGAAAACAATCCACTTATCCGGCAACCCGATATTTCCGTTATTCAAATCATAAAGCTTCCATGAATTATCCAAATATGCCTCAAGCATAATATCCGGTCTTTCGGTTTTTTTACCTTCTTCAAGTTTAACCGCACGAGCAATACGTGCCGGAATATGCTTATAAGCTAAAATCTGAATTATTTTTTCAGCAAAAGCCTTAGAGGTATGTTTCAAAGGAAGAACCAAACTCATAGATGGGTTTGTCATCTCCTGATTAACTGTTTTAATCACCTTTTGAACCTTGTTGCCTTCTTCTTGCGCCCGAGCCAATTCCCAAATTTGTTTCATTTGTTGCTGTTCTTCTTCAGAAAGTATCGGTCGCTCTACTTTTTGCGGTTTCTGCAAATTGATTTGTGTGTTTTTAACATCCTCATAAATATTCAAGCGATAATATAAACTCTGCTTGCCATGCTTATTTTTACCATCAAAAATAACTCTGTTATCTTTTTCATCTTTTGAAATATTATACCCGTTGGCAATAATATCTTCACTAAGTATGTCAAAATTTTCATTACCGTCAGGAACACTTAATGCAACACGAATATTTTTACTGGTCGGTTCAAAAGTTACTTTTGCGTCAATCCGCCACACGTCCGTAACAGTTTTAGGTGTTAAAGAAAACCCCCAATATTTAATCTTATAATAAATACTGTATGCTGCATAAACAACAGACAAAACCAAAAGATAACTTAAAACTTTTCTAACCGAAAACAAACGCGTTAATTTCATAACAGTCCTCACAATTTACTAGTTCAAAGTATAAGATGTAGATGTATCAACAATAAAACGTCCGGTCAAAATATTCCGACCGACTAAACCCTGATAATCAAAACTTGAGCGATCCGCTATTGTAAACAGAGCCTTAAAGGTTTCCCCACCCATTTTAACATCCATTTTAACGGATTTGCGATGCTCATCTTCGCCGATACGACGCACCTTATAGGAAGTTTCTATTTTCTTTTGAAAAACGTGTTTTTCACCGGTTTTTCTATTTTTAAGTTCAAATTCAACCCATTTTTCACCATCACGTTCAAAAAACTCAACATCATCACAATCCAAAGAAGAAATTGTTGCACCGGTGTCTATTCTTGCAAAAAACGGAGATTTCATCGGTAAGAAATAAATCGGCTCCACTTCACCGATAATCGGCAAGTGAGCCTTTTCAACAACAACCTTTTGTTCGGTTGTTGTATTATGCACCACCGCCGGCACAATAACCTGCTTAGACTGGCAAGCAGAAACCATTAACAAAATAACCAATAAAACCAATTTGCGCATTATTTGCATTCCTTCCTAAATTAAAATTTAATTGATTATCAACATTTTTTAGAGAAGAAACAGCATTAAAAACAACTAATGCACAACCAAAATCACTGTATTTAAACGTAAGGAATTTAAACGCTGTATTTAAACAGCGTATTTAAAGATAGATGCACTGTATTTAAACTAGAACATCACCGTTGCACGCAAGCTTGTGGCAAAGCCATAATCGGATTTTTGATTAAGCGCCGGGTTAATATACATTTGAATATCCGGTGTTATTGTCAGCATACTTCCGATACCCCATGCCCAATAGGCCTCTATAATTTGCTCTGCTTTGTGAGAAAGTTTCTCGCCGACGGTTTCTTCATCTATCTTATTGTAGGCATATGCCAAACCGATTTGGTCTAAACTGTTCCGATTAAGCGGGTTATTATAAACGCCACCTAACACCCACGACTGACGAACTTCTTCCACACTTCCGCTTGTTTCATTAAGACGTGCAAAAATACCCCATTTCTCTCCGATATTTTGCGACAAATTAAGCGACCACCCGTTTGTCGTTTCCGGTTGCTCATGCACTGCCGGCTGATTATAAACAAGAACGGAAATATCCGCTTCTCCCAAACCCTTTATCATCGGTGTATAAGCAACATAACCGAACGTTGTATAGTGGTTTTCATCTAAATGATTAAACCGAACACTGGTTGCCTCAACATTTGTTCCATCTTGCCCGCCAAAGGCAACTGTCCAGTTTTCATTTGGACTGATTTGCGCATATAACCCCAATCCGGCCTGCGTATAAGAAGCTGAAGCATTTTGCGCCAAAGCATCATTTAAGAAATTAACCTGCTGATTGGCATCATATTCCGTGCCATCAAAATTATATATCGGAAATTGTCCGGCGCCGATTGTTAACCAATTCCACTTTCCACTCGGCTGATAAGTAAAATATAACTCATTAAATTCATTTTGCTTATCAGGATAATCGTTTATCGGCGTAACCATACCGGAATTATCACCGATATCAGATGCGTTATGACCACCATAGCGAATAATCGTATAAGCAAAATTTAATATACCGGTACCATATTTATTATCAAACGTCGTCCATGAAAAAGAAGGATAAATATATGCCTGAACAGCACTGTTTTCACCGCTTGGACTTGTTCTTTGCTCTAAAAGAGAAACATCAATACTGTAATCAAAATCGTATTTTTTATTTAGTTCGTTCTTAAAATCTTGATACATTGTATTTAAATCTTGTGCTTGTGCTTGATTAAACGTAATTAAAGCTCCTAAAACTAACATTGCCTTGCTGATATTACTCATTTATCCCCCTTTTGGTTATGTTAAAAACGATATAGATATAACCATTAAGACTATGAAAAAAAGGGGTATTAACAAAAAAACTCTTGAAGAGATTATTGATTGTATCTAAAATCAACCAAAAAGAGGGTAAGATGATAGCAAAATTAAAAGGTATAATAGATAATATTGGCGAAGACTGTTGCATTATAGATGTTAACGGCGTTGGCTATTTAGTTAATATGTCTTCACGCTCATTATCCAAACTAAAACAAGGCGAATACGCAAATTTGTTAATTGAAACAATTATCAAAGAAGACAGCATTACCCTTTTCGGGTTTCAGTCACCATGGGAAAAAGAGTGGTTTAATACCTTAACCAAAATTCAAGGTGTTGGCGGAAAAGTTTGCTTAAGCATTTTGAGCGTTCTGTCTCCGGCACAATTATCCCAAGCTGTTGCTGCCCAAGATAAAAGTTCCTTCTTGCGCGCCGCCGGTGTCGGTCCGAAATTGGCCGCTCGTTTGGTGACGGAATTAAAGGATAAAATTGTAACCATACCGGTAGAATATATGAGCGGAGCAGATTTAAACAACGTTGTAGATTCTGATGAAGCTCCCTCTGCAAAAATAAAATCCAAAACCCAAGCGGTTGCACCGGAAGAAGAAACTGATGCCACCTATACCAAAACGGAAGATGTCACATCAGCTTTAACCAATCTCGGTTACCAAAAAATTGATGCTTACAGAGTTGCCTCCGAGGTCTGCCTGAAAAATCCGACGGCAGATTTAGGCACACTTATTCGCTTGGCTCTAAAAGAATTTAATCAATAGGAGAAATAAATGTCCGAAAACAATGAAAGAATATTGAGCGCACAAAAACTTTCAACGGATGATGTCAATTCTCCTGTTGCCATAAATTTGCGTCCTTCAACCTTAGATGAATTTGTCGGACAGGATAAAGTTTGCCAAAACTTAAAAGTATTCATAGAGTCTGCAAAAAGCAGAGGAGAAGTTTTAGACCACGTTTTGCTTTATGGTCCTCCCGGACTTGGTAAAACTACTTTATCAAACATTATCTCAAAAGAATTAGGTGTCGGTTTTAAAGCAACTTCTGCCCCGATGATAACACGCTCCGGAGATTTAGCGGCAATATTGACCAATCTGGAAGCGCGTGATGTTTTATTTATTGATGAAATCCATCGCCTAAATCCGGCAATTGAAGAAGTTTTATATTCAGCTATGGAAGACTTTCAACTGGATATCATTATCGGCGAAGGGCCTTCCGCCCGTTCCGTTAAAATAGATTTACAACCTTTTACTCTCGTTGGTGCAACAACGCGTTCCGGTTTGGTTTCCACTCCGTTAAGAGAGCGCTTCGGCATACCGCTCAGGATGGATTTTTATAACCACGAAGATTTACAGAAAATTGTTTTACGCGGTGCTAAACTCTTAAATATGCCGATTTCAAACGACGGCGCCATGGAAATTGCCAAACGATCCCGCGGCACTCCGCGTATTGCCGGCAGATTATTAAAACGTGTACGCGATTTTGGTGCCGTTGCCGGTAATGTAGAAATAGATTCAGCTATTGCCGATAAAGCATTAAGACTTTTAGATGTTGATTCATATGGTTTAGATGAGTTTGACAGACGTTATCTTAATTGTATTGCCAAGAACTATGGTGGCGGTCCGGTTGGTGCGGATACATTGGCGGCCGCTTTATCAGAAGAACGTGATACCATTGAAGAGGTTATAGAACCGTATTTGTTAAAACTCGGATTTTTACAACGTACCCCGCGCGGACGTATGTTATCCGAACAAGGGTGCAAATATCTGGGCGTTAAGAAATTTAAGACCGATAACTCACAATTCAGTTTTATGGATGATTTAGGATTTTAAGCATGGCATACGAAACACCGACAATTCAAGGTCAATTATTTGAAGATAAAACTTTTTCCTTCCCTATCCGTGTCTATTACGAGGACACCGACGCCGGCGGGATTGTTTATTACGCAAATTACCTAAAATTTGCCGAACGCGCTCGTACCGAATATTTGAGACATTTCGGTTTAGACCAGATTTCCATGCTTAAAGAAAAAGGTATCGGCTTTGTAGTCAGAGAATGCCATATTAGCTATAAATCTCCGGCAAAACTTGATGATGCCTTAAACATTACCTGCAAAGCAACGGAACTTAAAAGCGTATCCTTAAAGATGGAACAAAAGCTTTATCGTGGTGACACGGTTTTGGCGGAAATAGAAATCACGCTCGTCTTTTTGAGCCTTGCCACCATGCGCCCGACAAAGATACCCGATGAAATAGCTGATTTATTGAGATAAACCGGATAAAAATTTTACAAAATAACAACGGCTACTATCCATATTTAAGGTGGAAAATTTGCAAAATAACAGCAAATGTCCTGCCCTAAAGCGCAGTTTACAGAGCAGTAAATGAGCATTTAGGGACAGGCCTCCATTTGCTAGTTAGTTTACAAAAAAAGACCCTTTAATTATTCTTCTTTGTGGAGATAAACCGATATACTGATTGATGCAATCACAATCGCCGGCGCCCATACCGCAAACCAAACCGGTATATATGAATTTATACCGAAAGCAGATATAACTTGAGAGGCAAAATACACCGTAAAACCGGTCGCAATGCCAAAAATTATCATCCACAATACACCGCCCTGCCGTTGGTTTGGTTTAAGTGAAAACAGACCTGCCACCAAAACCATCGCCATTAACAAAAACGGTAAAACAATTAAGCTCATATATCGCATTTTATAACGCACAACCGAAAAACCTGAAGACTCATAAAAATCTATCGTATTAGGCAAATTCCAAAAAGATATCGCTTCCGGATCAATAAAATTATCTTTTATGCGCTGAACATTTATCTCTGTCGGATAACTGAAACTGTTAAGTATCTCGGCCTTTTGCCCCGGCTTATAAATGTGAACATCTTTTAAATTAAGATTACCGTCCTCTAAAGTTGCAACAAAAGCTTCTATTCTCCGTTTAACCTGTGTTTGAGAATCAACCTCTATAATGCTGATATCATTTAACCATAAGACTTTATCTTTTAGGTTCAACCCTCCGGCGTTAATAATAGATATTGTTCCTTCATCTTTACTTTCACGAATCCACAATCCCTTATTTGAGAACAAAAAAGCATTAGGATTATTGGTAGATAGCCGGTACGCAAGTGTTTCTTTTAATTCAAATAAACGCGCAGATACAGGATTCATCACTGTTACCCAAAATGCCCCAATGGTAAAGACAGCCAACAACACCGGAACCAAAACACCCCAAATAGAAACACCTGCAGCCCGAATTATAACAAACTCATTTGTTTTGCTTATTTTCCAAAACATTATCATTGAAGAAACCATAACCACAAAAGGTATAACCTTATCAACGGTTTCCGGGAGTTTGGCAATAACATATTCCACCAAAAAACCTACTGAAACTTCTGCTCTTCCTGAAGTACGGCGCAAGATTTCTATCATATCAAACAGCATAATAACTGCAGAAATCATCAACAGCACATAGAAAAAATTTAATATCGTCTGCTTAAACAAATAAGAACCTAAAATTGAATTCGGTTTCATCATTTCACTAAATCCTAAAAATTCCCGGTTGATAAATATCTTTCTGCACTATCCGGCAATATAACAACTATTCTTTTATTCAAAAATTCTTTCCTCTTTGCCAAATCAACAGCGCCAGCAACCGCCGCACCTGCTGAAATACCGATAGACAAACCCTCCGTTTTAGCAACCAGTTTTGCCATTTCAATAGCGACATCATCTTCTATTTTAATAATTTCGTCAACAAGAGTTTTATCAAAAAACGGAGGAACAAAACCGGCACCGATACCTTGTATCTTGTGTTTACCTTTATCTTCTCCGCTCAAAACCGCACTGCTTTTTGGCTCAACCGCTGCTACGAATAAGTCTTGATTATATGTTCTTAAAACAGATGACACACCGGTAATTGTTCCCGAAGTACCGACACCGGCAACAATTACATCAAATTCACCGCCTGTGTCTTCCAAAATTTCCATTGCTGTTCCCATTTTATGCGCATTGGGATTTGCCTCGTTTTGAAACTGGCTTAAAATAATAACATTTTTATCACGCGCCTTTAATAATTCTGCCTTATGAATAGCCCCCATCATGCCGTCTTCTGCCGGTGTTAAAATAACCTCTGCACCGAAATGTCTGATAAGTTTTATTCTTTCTTGCGACATATTTTCCGGCATAACAATAATCAATTTATAACCCCTCGCCGCGCAAATTCCCGCCAGACCAATACNNCGTATTTCCGGATGTTGCCTCCACAAAAACTGTATCTTTTGTGATTCCTTTCTTTTCTTGTGCTTCAATCATTGCCAAGGCAACTCTATCTTTTACGGAAAAAAGAGGATTATACATTTCGCATTTGGCAATTATTTCTGCTTTTAATCTTAACTTCGTTGTTAAATTACCGAGCCTTAGTAATGGCGTGTGCCCAACCATTTCCGTAAGAGAATTATAAATTTTAACCATCTTATTTATCTTCCGTAACTTCTTTTATCAAATTTTCCAGATTTGCAATTTTCAGACTTTCGCATCTTGTTGCAGAGATAATCGCCAAAACTTCCGAAATTGCTCTATCCAAATCATCATTAACGACGATATAATCATAATAACGGCTTTCGTTGACACGTTTTTCAGCCATACTCATCCGTTTTTCTATGATTTCCATGGTATCTGTGCCACGATTAACCAATCTCTCTCTTAGAATTTTCAAAGAAGGCGGCATTAAAAAAATCGTTTTAATCTTACTATTAGCAAGCTTTCTAAGCTGTTGCACCCCCGGATAATCCAAATCAAGAAAAACATCTTTTCCCTGTGCTAAAAGTTTATCTACCGGCTCTCTGGGTGTACCGTATTTCGGACCGAAATCCGAATTAACATATTCATAAAGTGCATTATCTTTAACAAGATCACTAAACTTATCTTCTGTAATAAAGAAATAATCTTTACCCTCAACTTCACCCTCACGCATAGCTCTTGTTGTTACGGAAACAGAAAGTTCCACGTCATCCAATTTTTTCAACACACCTTTTATAACAGAGCTTTTACCACCGCCTGACGGTGCTGAAAAAATAAACATTGTACCGTTTCTTTTTATCAAATTCTGAGCCATAATGAACCCCTTAAATGTTTGCGCTTTACAAATACTTTATCCTAATATATAACAAAAAACACATAAATAAAGCTTTTTTTAGGGGTTCTGGGATGATTATCAAAAATATTTTACTAACCGGCGCATCTTCGGGCATTGGCGAAGCTTTGGCAATTTACTACGCCAAGCAAAAAGAAACAGAAAATCTGTTTATCTGTGGCAGAAACGAAAAACGCTTAAACGAAGTTGTTGCCAAATGCAAAAAAGTCGGCTCAGCAAATATTCATCCGAAAATCATTGATGTAGCAAATAAAGATTCCATGAAAAACTGGATAAACGAAGCAGAAAAAACAGCGTATTTAAACCTTGTGTTTGCCAATGCCGGTGTTGCCACCTTAGAAGAAACACCGGATAACATTTACAACACATTTAACATAAATGTTATGGGGGTTTTAAACACCGTTACGCCGGCCGTTGAAATTTATAAAAAGCGCCAAGACAAAGATAAGATTATTGCCATAACATCATCCATTGCCGGTTATCACGGTTTACCGACCTGCCCCTCGTACAGTGCAACAAAAGCATGCGTTAAAGCTTATGGTGAGGCTCTAAGAATAGAGCTTTTGCCCTACAACATCCAAGTAAACACCATTTGTCCCGGATTCGTTCGCTCAAGAATTACCGATAAAAACACCTGCCCCATGCCGTTTTTTATGGAAGCAGAACCCGCTGCTGAATTGATAGCCAAACGCATTGAAAAAAACGTCGGCTTAATTGCTTTTCCTTTCCCCATGCGTCTTGCTTCTTGGTTTATCAGCATATTGCCGAATTGCATAAGTGATTTCATCTACAAACGCTTGCCGCACAAAGTCTAGAAAACCCGCTGTTTTTCTAACTTTTTTCTTGACTCTTCAAACATTTTCACTTAAAAAAACTACAATTCTTTATGCGGTGCGGCAAAAGAAGGCATATTAACCCGCACAAGTCCGCTCAAAATGAGGTCTGGCATTTTTTGAAAATATAAAAATAATGGCAAATACTGCAGAATTTAAAATCCCTGAAATGACCGAAAACTTTGAAGAATTGTTAAAAGAACAATTCGGTGACAAAGGTATTGTCGGCACAGTCATGAAGGGTACTGTTATTCGTGTAACGGATGATTTCGCAACTGTTGATGTTGGTTTAAAATCCGAAGGTCGTATTCCTTTGCGTGAATTCGGTAGAAATGACGAATTAAAGGTTGGCGACGTTGTAGAAGTTTTAGTTGACAGATATGAAGATAAAGACGGCAATATCGTATTATCACGTGAAAAAGCTCGTCGTGAAGAAGTATGGCAAGATCTTGAAAAGATGATGAACAATAACGAACGTGTTAACGGTGTTATCTTTGGTCGTGTTAAAGGCGGCTTCACTGTTGATTTAAATGGTGCTATCGCTTTCTTGCCTGGTTCACAAATTGACATTCGCCCGATTAAAGACATTTCTCCTTTAATGGGTATTTCTCAACCGTTCCAAATCTTAAAGATGGACAAAGTTCGTGGTAACATTGTTGTTTCTCGTCGTGTTGTATTAGAAGAAACACGTTCTGCTGCTCGTGCTGAATTGATAGACACCATCAAAGAAGGTGCTGTATTAGAAGGTATCGTTAAGAACTTAACTGAATACGGTGCGTTCATTGACTTAGGTGGTGTTGACGGTTTATTACACGTAACAGATATTTCTTGGAAGAGAATTAACCACCCTGCAGAAGTACTTTCTTTAGGTCAAACGGTTAAAGTCCAAGTTATCAAATTCAATGAAGATACTCAGCGCATCAGCTTAGGCATGAAGCAATTAGAGAATGACCCGTGGCAAGCAGTTGCCGACAAGTACAAAGTTGGTGAAATTTACAAAGGTAAAGTTACCAACATTACTGACTACGGTGCATTTATTGAATTAGAAGACGGTATTGAAGGTTTAGTTCACGTATCAGAAATGAGCTGGACCAGAAAGAACGTTCATCCGGGTAAGATTGTTTCTACATCACAAGAAGTTGATGTTAAAGTTTTGGAAGTTGATGCAGACAAGCGTCGTATCAGCTTAGGTATCAAACAATGCACTCCGAACCCGTGGGCTGCATACATTGAAGAACATCCGATGGATTCCATCATTGAAGGTAAGATTAAGAACATCACCGAATTCGGTTTGTTCATTGGTCTTTCTGATGAAATTGACGGTATGATACACTTGTCTGATATCTCTTGGGAAAAACCTGGTGAAGAAGCTGTTAAAGACTACACCAAGGGTCAAACCATCCAAGCCAAGATTATTGACGTGGATGTTGAAAAAGAGCGTATCAGCTTAGGTATTAAGCAAATGTCTGAAAACAACATTGCGATGACATTAGAATCTTTGAAGAAAGGTGACATTGTTAAAGCTGTTGTTACCGGCGCTGATGAAAAAGGCGTACAGGTAACTGTTCAAGGCATTGCCGCTACCATTAAGAAAACTGAACTTTCTAAAGATAGACGTGACCCGTTAAGCTATAACGAGGGCGAAATCTTAGAAGCCAAGTTAACGTCTGTTGATCGCAAGAACACCAAACTCGGTGTTTCCGTTAAAGCTTTTGAAGCCGAAGAAGAAAAGAAAGCATTAGAAGAATATTCTAATACTCAATCTGGTGGTTCTTCTTTGGGTGAAGCTTTAGGCGAAGCTTTGAAGAACAAGGAATAATTTTTATTCCTAAAACATCTTAAAAACTCCCTGTGCTAATCGGTACAGGGAGTTTTTTATAGTATTATTGTAAAAGTTTATATGTCGGGGGTGACGGTAACAAATACTAGTCATTTGAAATCGTCATACTCCCCTCTTCTTCCACCATTATCGGCTGAGCCATAGAGGAGTCGTTAGGGATTGGGGCAACTTCAACACCGGGGTCGCCCGGAAGCGGTTGCATATTATCCGGTGTGGTTGAAGATGCAGTATATGTTTCAATAATCAAGACACCGTTATTATCAGCGGGATTATTAGCGGCATTATTTGCATCAGCGACAGCCTGTCCTATCATCATTGCCAAAGCGCCCAATGCCAAACAACCTAAAAGAAATCTACTCATTTTTACCTCCTTATTAAAATTACAGGAGATATATAATTATGATTAAGGCACTTTCAAGAGCAAGGCTAACCCCCTTCAAGCGTAAGCGAAACCATTTAACCATCATTTCAAGAAGTGAAACCATATAACCGTCATCGCGAAAAGCATAAGCCTTATGGCAATTCCTTTATCCGTCACCCCTCCGAGCATAGCGAGGTCAAGGGGGCTCCATGAGAATAATAAAGCCCTATCATTGTCACGGAGATGCCTTGATTTTGCCTATCGGCAAAAAGGCATGACAAGAAGAATACACTCCCTTTAGACCGTCATTCCCCGAGTCGCAAAAAGCACTCTCATATTTTACGTCATTGCGAACGAAGTGAAGCAATCTCATGCAGTAAGGAGATTGCCACGTCACTAACGCTCCTCGCAATGACGGATAAAAAAGGCACAAAAAAAGGTAGCGGGGATATGAATCCCTACTACCTGTCTTTTTGCCTAGTCCGTGCCGCGCCTCGTGCTACTTCGTCTTCATGTTCTTGAAGACGTTCAGTGGTACCTCCACTTTGACTTCTGCACCGTGGGCGACCTTATTCAGGTTCTCCTCATTTTGCTGCACAGATTCCTTAACAGAGCCAGTGTAGCCGAGGTAGAACCTCAGACCTGTGTCCGAGATACGGTAGCTGAATCCAAGACCCCATACCGGAGCACCCACCTTACCGGAACTCTGCATAAACGTGCGGTTGCCATACTGGTCAACCATTTCACGTGTCTGCGTGCTCTGCCATGTGTATCTCCAGCCTCCGTAACCGAGGACTGACCAGTTTCTTCTGCGGCCGAAGTCGAATTTGGCTCCGCCGATGAGTTGCGCATACCACGCATTATAATCCTCACCGGCTCTCTCGCTATTCTTATAAAAGACATTGCGAGTAAAACCAAAGCTACCCTCGGCCCAGAGGGGACAGTCGAAGCGATAGCCGACACCCAGTTGAGCACCAAACGCGTTGGCGCCCTGCAAAGCCTGATAGTTGCCACCGAGGCTAAAGTACAAGCCATTCTCCTTCACTGCCGAGCTAGGGATACGATGACCATAAGAGGTCTCATACCAAATGAGATCCTGCTGGTCGTTAACCAACGCAGCAGCTGTCTGAGTATTAACCTCTACAGTGTCCAACTTGGCCTTCAGAGCCTCGTCTTTAACTACCTGGGTGATGGTCTGGTAAGCTACCTTCTTGCGCGGACTCTTGATGATATTCCCACCACGGTAGCTGTAGCTGTATCCCAAAAACTTGATTGTGTCTCCAGGATGAGCCACTACATCCTTTCCATCTTTTTTTCCAACAACAACATCACTTGTTGAAATAGTGACCTCATTTGTAGGCAAGAAGGCGGCCTTTGTGGTATCAGCTTGCAGTGCCTTGATGGCATCTGCCTCTGAATTTACCACAATCTCATTCTGTGCATTGGCATTCATGACACCAAATGCAACCACTGCCACGAGGGCGTGGATTTTTTTCATGTTTGCAAACATAATCCTTGTTATTTAATGATTAATATAAATGTTAATTCATCTCAATGACAAGAATCTCCACACAGAATGTAAAGCCGAACCCCATACAAACGGACTAAACTTTCATAATTCTTAGAGATATCTATAACTTGTCATTATTAATATACCATTATTGAATTTATTTTTCAACTACTTTTTTGTTGATTCTGTCAAAATAACAAGGATTTGACTCACTTTTTTAAACAAATGGACTTTAAAGAGCCTTCGTCACCCCTCCGAATCATTTAAACGTCATGCCCTGAGTGAGTGCAGCCATTTAAACTCGTCATTGCGAGGAGCAAAGCGACGTGGCAATCCCTTTCTTTATTCGCCATACTGAACCCCCACCGCGTCATGCTGAACTCGTTTCAGCATCTCTCTTCATATTTAGCATCTCATGAGACCCTGAAACAAGTTCAGGGTGACGCACGGCGCAAACATACACTTTTTTCGTTACCCCTCCGAGCGTAGCAAGGTCAAGGGGTCTCCATGAAAATAATAAAGCCATATCATTGTCACGGAGATGCCCTGATTTTGCCTATCGGCAAAAAGGCATGACAGGAAAAATACACTCCCTTTAGACCGTCATTCCCCGAGTCGCAAAAAGGCACAAAAAAAGGTAGAGGAGGAAACCCTCCAACTACCTGTCTTTTGCTTAGTCCGTCCTCTCGCTAGAGGTTGTACACCAATTTGGCTCCGAATACCGGGTGAAGGGTATTGGTGCGATGGTCGTTATGACCGAACGACCCCTCATTACCCATTCCTATGTTAAGACCAACCCCCCAGTGGGTGTTGAACATGTATCTGCCCTCAATACCGAAGGCAAATTTGCTCACACTGTTTGAGGAGTGGTCCTCGGCGCTCTCCGAGTCCGTCTTGTTCCAGACGTACTCGAATAATCCGTAGATACCGAGGAAAGAGCCGTGATTGCGGTCGCACAGCAGCTTGGCTGTTGCCGAACCACCAAGACCTAACCGCCAATAGGTGTCACCAGCGCCCACTGTTGCATTGTCAGCCAACTTCGCCGTGCCAGCAGCGAAGTGAGGAGACACGATGAACCAAGGTGTTTCATACTCGGCACCGAGACGGAACATAGGAGCGATAGAGCTGTTGTAGAGCATGCCTTCTGCACCGAGGAAGAAATTTATATGGCTTGTTTTTTTGCCATTGAGCTCTTCTTCTCTCAAGCTCACAATCTCTTTCTCCCCCTTGAGGAATGCCTTCTTGTCGTCAAAGCTGACTTCGGAGAGGCGCTTCTTGACAAAGGTCTTGCTGGTTCCGTCGGTATAGACACGCACATACGTGCTGTCGTTCACCTTTACCACACTCTTTACGGACTTGTTCTCATTCTGTGCATTGGCACTGAGGCTCAATGCGAAGATTGCTACGCAAGCAATCATCATCTTTTTTGCGTTCATTTTTTTGTATTTTAAAAGTTTGACATGTGAATTCGTCAAAAGCGCAAGCAATCATGATTGTCTGCGCCGAGGAAATGTATTAGCCATAAAGACATTTACCATTATCCTCTAAATCATACAAAGATTATGAACGTATCAGAACGTAGCAAGCCCAAAAACTCGGACTAAACGATTCATGATAATTCACGCACAAATGTATAACTTTTCATCATTAATATAGCATTATTGAATTTATTTTTCAACTACTTTTTTGTTGATTCTGTCAAAATAACGCGCTTTTGACTCGTTTTTTTAAACAAATGGACTTTAAAAGAGCCGTTGTCACCCCACAGCGTCATGCTGAACTCGTTGGAGCTTCGCTGCACTTCGTATTCAGCATCTCTCTTCATATTCAGCATCTCATGAGACCCTGAAACAAGTTCAGGGTGACGCACGGCGCAAACATACACTTTTTTCGTCACCCCTCCGAACCATTTAAACGTCATGTCCTGAGCGAGTGCAACGAGCGAGGTCAGGCATTTTCAATATTGTTTATAAGGATACATTTTAACCCCTCACTTGTTACGTAAGCGTGCGCTTAATTGCGCGCGCTAACTTCACTTCGGACAAGCCAGTTGTAACGTTTGTTTTACAAACTAACAACTGCTATAGCTCTCGG
>DEKL01000042.1:4711-5722 GCA_002353835.1 Alphaproteobacteria bacterium UBA2723 | reverse complement strand
CCCGCCGCAGATTTCACATGGTCTGCCGCGTTCTATGGCTTTAGCTTTAGGCATTTTGACACAGCTCTTGGTACAACGGCGGGCTGCCATGCAACTCGGTTTATGATATACTAATGTTTTAACGTTAAAAACGACATAGCTGTCTGATGCCATTGCTGGAACGACCGCAAAGAATAAAAAAAGCAAAATTAAAATTTTTTTCATGCAAAGCACTCCTCTTCCTTAATTATTCTATTTCGGTTTACTTAATATTTCGTTTCTTTAAAAAATCAAAAACCGCTGCGAATGCGGCGGTTTTTGATAAATACTGTTCTTAAGACTTAGTACTCTTGCCCAAGAAAGGTGTAGAGATGCTCGGAATAGCGTGCATAGGGTACGCTCTGGCCACGGTAGTTCTGCTTGCCGCTGGGCTTCAGCATAGAGAGGAAACCCTCATGCTCTAGCATTCTGTTCCATGCGCGGTCAATCATCTCCGTTTCTGCGCAAGGCTCCGGCTGTTGTAATGCGGGAAGCCACGGTTTACGACCGAACACCGGTGCAATCCTTGAGAGAGTGTTGTTCAACTCATCCTCACTCATCTGCGGTAGCAGCTTGGCATAGAGTTCGCGATTAATCTCTTTGCCGGTGTAAGGGTAAAGATTGTTGTTCAGGTGATAAGTAATGTCCTTATCCTGAACGTCGGCCAGCTCATCACCCCACTCGTAGCGCTTGATTCCGCTAAAGTTGAAAGCCTGCTTGAGATGGTCACCATGGCTCTCGGCATTGGCACAGAGAAGGATAAACAATTCCTGAGCGAACTTGGGGTTAACCACGTAAGCTGTTTCTGAACTATAACCGCTGGCGAAGCGATGCTGGACACCGTACTTAGAGAATATTACAGCCATCAGGGCTGGTGCATCATCTTGAAGGTCTAAGAGTTCTTTCTCTTTTTCCATGACCTTCTTCACAAAATAATTAAAAAGAAGAATCTTTTTTTCCATAACTTAAAAATTTAAAGGGTTATACAATAAT
>DEKL01000042.1:0-4632 GCA_002353835.1 Alphaproteobacteria bacterium UBA2723 | reverse complement strand
TATTAAATAAAAAATAACGAATTTCGGTTACGCTTTAAGTGATTTTAAACTATGGGTATAAGATGAAACCGTTTCCGAAAAGTCCGTATCTGTTTATGTTGCTCTATGCTTGGCGTAATAAGGGATTATTTGCGCTGATTGTGTTTTTTCTGTTAGCCGGCATTTTGGCGGATAAACTTGTTCCTTATGCTTTCTCAAAATTAGTCGGACTATTTGGTACAGATGTTTCTTTTGCAGATATCAAAACATCTTTTATTCTCTGCTTTATTTTGATGATTTTATGTAAAATATTGGCAGAGGTATTTGGTTTTCTGAAAGACTATTTTACAAAGGTCAAATTTGAACCTCTTGTTTTTCAACAACTCAATGCAGACTTATTTTTGTATTTAAGCAAACATTCGGTTAATTTTTTTGCTAATAATATGGCCGGGGCACTTGCCAATAAAAGTTATGCTCTGGCCGGCACAACTGCTGATTTTTATGGTGCTTCTTTGTATTATATATTTTCGGTTCTGCAACTGGTGTTTACATTTTTTATGTTTTTATTTGTTGATGTTCGTTTTGCTTTCGCGTTTCTTCTTGCGCTTGCTATTTCTTTGGCTGTGTTTATTCATATCGGAAGAAAATCTATCAACCTTAGAGCACAAATGGCAGAAACACGCAATAAACTTGCCGGCAATATGATTGATGCTTTGCAAAATAACTTTTTTGTACGAATTTTTAATGGTTTTTCTCATGAAAGTAACCGGGCGCTTAAACTTATTCGGGAAGAAACTAATGTTTCACAAAAATCTGTTACCATAGAATCTTGTTTAGGAGATGGACAGCGGCTTTATTTCGGTATTTTTTACATACTTATGCTTCTCTATGGTTTTCAACTTTGGAAAACAAATCAAATTGATAATGCACAATTGGTTTTGGTCTTTTTGTTGCTAAAAGATGTCATTATGTATATTTTTATTGTTATACAGCGTGCTGTTACATTTAGCGGTGTTGTCCAGGAAATCCGAACGAATCTTCTCGTATTTGCAACACCGCATGATGTGGAAGATATTGAAAATGCTAAAGTCTTAAAAATCAAAAACGGACAGATAGATTTCAAACATATCACTTTCGGATATGAGGAAAATCATCCAATTTTTAAGGATTTTTCGCTTACCATAGAGCCTAAGCAAAAAATCGGTATTGTTGGAATGTTAGGTAGCGGAAAAAGCTCTCTGATTAACCTTATCCAGCGGTTTTATGATATTCAAAAAGGCAAAATTACCATTGACGGGCAGAATATCAGCACCATTACGCAACAAAGTTTGCACGAAAATATCAGTTATATCGCACAAACAACAACATTATTTGAGCGTAGCATTGCCGAAAATATTGCTTATGGCAAACCTAATGCAACACAGAAGCAAATTATTGATGCTGCAAAGAAAGCTTATGCGCACGAGTTTATTTTGGGTATGCCAAATAAATATAACACCCTGCTTAGTGGCGGAAATCAACTTTCCGGCGGGCAAAAACAACGTCTTTCCATTGCACGAGCATTACTAAAAGATGCGCCAATCCTTATTTTAGATGAGGCAACTTCTGCCCTTGATAGTGAATCGGAGGCATATATTCAACAAGCTATTGAAAAGATGATTAAAAATAAAACCGTGATTGCTGTTGCACATCGCCTTTCTACCTTAAAAAACATGGATAGAATTATTGTTTTAGAACATGGCAAAATTATTGAGGACGGCACACCAAGGGAATTATTAAAGAAAAACGGAGCTTTTACTAAATTCTGGAAATTACAGCAATTAGAGGAGAACAAGCATGAATAAACAAGCCTTATCTTCCGCTAAAAGCTTTTCGCAATATTTCTTAAAACCTTATTACGGTTTGCTTTTTGCTGTTACTGTTCTTTATATCTTTTCAATTTTGTGCGATACACTCATCCCGTGGTATATTTCGCAAATTATCAATCTTATCAATTCCTCTTCTGATAAGGTACAGGTTTACGGTACATTTTTAGACTTATTTGTAAAGCTTTTTGTTTTAACAATTTTGGCACGCGGTTTAGGACTGGGCTATTGGCTCATGCTACATAATCGTTGCATTTACTCGGTCAGCAACTCTATCCGTCATGAGTTGTTTAATCTTATGCTTAGTAAAAATCTTTCCTTTTGGCATAAAAATACAGCCGGTGATGTTTGGGAAAAAATTGATTTAACACGACGAACAACCGCTGCCTCATCTTCTTTAGGAAATATTATTTCTTGTTGCTACGGTAGCATTTTTGCTTTTGTAATTATGTGCTATTTTGTTTATCAGATACACCCTTCATTAATGTTTATTTTTATAGGCGTGGGCGGGGTTATCTTTTTTATTTTTAATTATCTTTCCAATAACGTTAAAAAAACTTCCGCACAGCTGGCTAAATTTCAAACGCTTACTAAAGGTAAAATTGTTAATCTGATTGCTAATTTCTTTTTGTTGAAAACTTTCGGAACGGAAAAACAAGAGCAAACAAGGCTTGCACACCATACGCGTAAATTAGCAAAAGCTATGCAAAAAAATGCTTGGATAGATAAGATTAACACATTTTCCCTGCAATTTCTTACTTTTTCTTTTGAGTGTATTGTGTTAATTTATGCCGTTTATCTTTGGTGTCATAAGCTTATTGAAGTCGGTGATGTGATTTTTGTTATCACTATCGCCACACAATTTTCCAACTACCTTCAAAGCTTTGGATGGGCAATTACATTGTTAAAGTCTCGTAATGCAATTTTAGATAAGAATTTGCAGACATTTACTACAACCAATGAATTTGAGGATGATGCGAAAGCTAAGCAATTAAAAGTTAAAGACGGCTTGATTGAAATAAAAAATCTGAATTTTTCTTACCAAAGCGAGCCTGTGTTAAAAAATATCAATCTTTCCATAAAACCAAAAGAAAAAATCGGTATTGTCGGTATTTCGGGGGGAGGCAAAACAACGCTGTTACACCTTTTGCAACGCTTAATTAATACACCGAAAAACACTATTTTTATTGACGGGCAGGATATTACTTCCGTCACGCAAAAAAGCTTACATCAAGCCATTGGTTTTATCCCGCAGGATACCTCGCTTTTTCATCGTACAGTTATGGAAAACTTAAAATACGGGTGTTTTACGGCATCAAAAAAAGATATTCTTACAGCAGCTAAAAATGCCTTCGCTGATGTATTTATTAAATATTTCCCCAAAAAATATGATACTTTAGTCGGTGATAAAGGGGTAAAACTTTCCGGAGGAGAGCGTCAGCGTATTGGTATTGCACGAACTTTATTGAAAAATGCACCGATTTTGCTCTTAGATGAGGCAACTTCCGCTCTTGATAGCCAATCCGAAGCTTATATTCAAAGAGCAATCACGAGGCTGATAAAAGATAAAACAGTCATTGCGGTTGCTCATCGTCTTTCCACTCTAAAAAATATGGATAAGATTATTGTTCTGGATCATGGGCGTATTATTGAAGAAGGAACCCCACAATCTTTACTGGATGAACATGGTAAATTTGCAAAATTATGGAATTTGCAACAGGGAAAATAATCAGAAACTATTGTTAAGCAACATGGCTATTTTATATTCCTCCCTTTCAATAGAGGGTTTTGTTTGCAATAATTTTTCCGGGTTAAATGAAAAATCTTCTCTAATCATTTTTCTTAACATTGTTTCTTTTTTAATCGGAATTTCTGATGTGATCATAATTTGATACATCTTAAACATCATATTTTTTGTTTGTTCAATCGTCAGCGGTGTAGAGTTTTCATCATAAAGTAATGGTTTTTGATTGCGTAATAACCTCATAGCGTTGTTAACCAGAGTATTTGATGCATTTGTTATTTTTTCAAAAATATTACTGTTTCCTCTCGGTGTATAATAAAGATATTCCTGACATTCATCAAAAATATGTTCGTTGATAAGTTCTATTTGTTTGATTAAATTTAAATTATCGTTTTTCATTTTTTCTTCCTTTAAAAATTATTATTAAACAGCCTTTCTTCAAGACTACTTGTTTAATATGCTTTTTTTCCAGGAAGACTAGCAAAACTGTTAAAGTATATACCGCGTTATATACTTTTGGATATATTTTGTATTGTAACATCTGCGAATCTGTTTTGATAAAGCAATAAAAAATCCGCTTGAGGTTGTTAGCCTGAAGCGGATTTTAAATCATTTGCTAAAATAGAAGATTACCAAAAGTGGGCACCGTGACCTTCATCACTGTCATCACCGTAGTATCTTCTTTCTCTTTCATACTTCTTATACTCTAAGCGGTGCTTAAGTTCAAGCCCTACCAAAAGAGCGGCTACGACAATCGCCGTTATTAAGATGCTTACAAGAAAGACAACAAAAATAATTCCCACGGGACCAATGGTCTCTTCTAGTTTTGTAATCAATTCCATACACAACAAGCACGGGCTTTTACCGCTGCAAGCTTTCTTAAATTGTTAAAGATAAGCCTCTCCCGATGGTATATCTTAATAAATACATTATAATTTTAAATCTGAAAGGCATATTAGACAAAATTTTCCAAAAGTCAAGTTCAAAAATCTTCATCAATAAAGTCCTCCTCTGTATAACAACAGCAAAACCCCGGCTTTTGAG
>DEKL01000104.1:483-5251 GCA_002353835.1 Alphaproteobacteria bacterium UBA2723 | reverse complement strand
GAAAATACGAATGCGCCAGTACGCGAAGCAGACGGACCACGCATAAACCAAGATATAAAAGCCAAAGAAGTTCGTTTAATCAATTATAATGGGGAAAATTTAGGCATTGTCCCGCTAAAAGAGGCCTTGCATATTGCAGAAGATGTCGGTTTAGACTTAATAGAAATCTCCCCACAGGTTAATCCTCCGGTTTGCAAAGTATTAGACTATGGTAAGTACAAATACGAATTACAGAAGAAGAAAAACGAAGCCAAGAAGAACCAAAAGGTTGTCAATATAAAAGAGCTTAAACTTCGCCCGATGATAGATACACACGATTATGAGGTAAAGTTAAAACAAGCCAAAAAGTTTTTAAGCCAAGGCGATAAAGTTAAATTTACCATGCGCTATAAAGGGCGTGAATTAAGTGCTAATGATATGGGTAAAGAGGTTTTAAACAAATTGCTGGAAGATTTGGAGGGGATTTGCAAAGTAGATTCTGAGCCGAAACTTGAAGGCAAACAAATGTCTATGATGGTTTCTCCGGCATAGTTTTGTTAAAAAGGAAATAAAAAAGAGAGGTTTAAGCCTCTCTTTTTTTTAAAACTTCTATCATTTGCGACAAAGAAAGCAGACAAGCTTTTGCAAAGAGTCTTAAATTACTAATAAACAAAAAAGGCATTCATTATGAATGCCTTTTTTGTTTATTTAGAAACAGCAAGATTAAGCCGCATACCTCTTTGCCATAACAGAAAGCGGTATCGGCTTAATCTTATCGGCATTGCCGGCAGCACCAAAGGCTGTATAACGTGCAATGCAAACTTTCTTCATTTCTTCAATTGCCGGTTTCAAATATTTACGAGGGTCAAATTCTTTCGGATTCTCAGCAAATAATCTGCGGATAGCACCAGTAATGGCCATACGGCAGTCTGTATCAACATTAACTTTGCGAACACCTGCTTTAATACCGCGAACAATATCTTCTACCGGTACACCGAATGTTTGCGGAATAGCACCGCCATAAGCATTGATTAAGTCTTGTAATTCTTGCGGAACAGAGGAAGAACCGTGCATAACCATGTGTGTGTTCGGCAATTTCGCATGGATTTTTTCAATAACATCAATCGCTAAAATATCGCCAGTCGGCTTGCGGGTAAATTTATAAGCACCATGAGATGTACCAACAGCAACAGCTAAAGCATCAATATTTGTTTCTGCTACGAATTTTGCTGCTTCATCAGGGTCTGTTACCAAGCGCTTTCTATCAATAACACCTTCTGCGCCGTGACCATCTTCCTTATCACCTTTACCTGTTTCCAAAGAACCGATAACACCGAGTTCAGCCTCAACGGAAGCACCGACAGCATGTGCGCGGGCAACAACTTCTTTGGTAACTCTGACGTTATATTCAAAAGATGAAGGAGTTTTGCCATCAGCTTCCAAAGAGCCATCCATCATAACTGAAGAATAGCCGTTAACGAGTGCAGATTGGCAAATATCAACGGTTGCACCGTGGTCTTGGTGTAAACAAATCGGTAATTCCGGATACATCTCTATCGCAGCGGCAATCATGTGACGAATCATCGGGTCACCGGCAAATTTACGAGCGCCGGTAGATGTTTGGATAATAACCGGAGCGTTAACTTCTCTAGCTGCTTCACAAACAGCAATAACTTGCTCCATATCATTAACGTTAAAAGCCGGAACACCATAATTGTTCTCAGCAGCATGGTCTAAAATTTGACGCATAGAAACTAAAGGCATTTTATTCTCCTTGTATATTTTATTATAAATCTCATAGCAAATATATAAATTTAGCGGAGATTTGCAAGCAATTTTTCTAAGATAGGGGTAGTTTTGTGCGTTTAAAACAAAAAAACTCGCCAAAAGGCGAGTCTTATAAAATACAATCTTTATGCTTTAAGCAACTTTTTCTTCTTGCTTTGCAAAAACGATAACATTATCAAGCGAATTTGTCTTTTGAAGAGTACATCTTCCGCTGGCAATAAGCTTATATCTGTCAAGCACCAATCCCCCACGGATAGTCGGCTTGAGCTCACAATTGCCACGAACAACACGCTTAGCATTAGCCTTTGCAAACGCTGTTCTTTTTGTTTTATCACTAATTGTTGCCTTAATCATACTTTATTCCTTTCTTATTATTGACATAATAAATGACAGGTATTTTCATTTTTGTCAATAATTATTTTGGAGTTTCCCTGAAAATATTTTCATTTCGTATATATAACAGCTAAAAATTAAATAAAAGTAAAGAAGATTTGAAATTTTGTCCAAAGGGGGGATATAAAAAAAGAACCGCATTTGCAGTTCTTTTTAGTGGCGGAGTGTACAGGACTCGAACCTGTGCATCCCTATTCAGGATGACGGATTAGCAATCCGCTGCATTACCGCTCTGCCAACACTCCGTAACTGAAAGCTTTTTATAGTAACTTTTTGCTATCGTCAATATTTTTTTTATAATTTTCTTAAAATTGTTGTTTATTGCTTGCTTTTTTGTTTACCACATTTTAAACAAATTATAATATATTGCATACAAAGAATTTTATTTGGAGAAAAAATATGGATCATGAATACGATTATATTGCCAATCTGAGCGCTGATGAAAAAAGAATTTTCGTAGAAAGCTTTTGTTGCATGGTTTATGCAGACGGCAATGTGGCTAAAGAGGAAATAGAGTTCTTAAAAGGTATTGGTAAACTCTATGGTATTCAAGAGCAAGAAATTGTTTCTATCTTGAAAAATATGAAAAAAGAAGCCGTTATGGAAAGAGTTGCTACCATCACAGAGCGCACCAAAGCCTTGCATTTGGTAAAAGAACTTTGCTATTTGGCCAATTCTGATACCGGTTTGGATGATAGAGAAATTGATTTCATTATTGATGTTGCCGAGAAGGTTAATGTTGATAGTGAAAAATTAAAACAAATCAATAAGTGGGTTTTGGATAAGATTGTTCTTCAAAAAACCGGAGAAATTATTTTAGAAACAGAAAATAAATAAAAATGATACTATAAAAGCCGGCAATTTAATGCCGGCTTTTTTGTAATAAAAAATCCGCTGATTATCTCTAATCAGCGGATTTAATAATTTAAGCGGAGCGTACCTCTTCTTCAACCTCAGTCAAAGACAAAGAATCGCTTGGCACATCAACATGCCATATCTTTTTGGCATATTCTATAACCGCTCTGTCACTTGAGAAGTAGCCAATCTTTGCCACGTTATAAATAGCCTTCTTTGCCCATTCATTTTGTTTCAAATAAGCTCTTTCTGCATTCTTCATTGCTTTATCAAAGGCTTCCAAATCTGCCAAGACAAAGAAATAGTCACGATTAAGCAGTTCATCAAAAATGGGCTTAAACAAAGTCGGAATATCTTTTTCACAAAACATATTTGAATTAACTGCATTCAAAATGCGTTTAACATATTCCGATTCTTCATAAATCTTGCGCGGGCTGTAGAACGGGCGCATTTTCTGAATTTCCTCCTCTCTTAATCCGAACAGGAAGAAATTGTCTTCGCCGACATTCTCTCTGATTTCAATATTGGCACCATCATACGTACCAACGGTTAAAGCGCCGTTTAGAGCAAACTTCATATTGCCTGTACCGGAAGCCTCAAAACCCGCGGTGGATATTTGTAAGCTGACATCTGCCGCCGGAATAATGCGCTCGGCAACGGAAACCTTGTAATCCGGAACAAAGACAACCTTTAAGGCATCTCCGACTTTCGGATCATTGTTTACCACCTTAGCAACGTTATTGATGAGTTTAATAATCAACTTTGCAAAGGTATAAGACGGCGCAGCTTTACCGGCAAAAATATATGTCTTCGGGCAAATCGGTCTGGCATGGTCTCTGACAATCGCCAAATAATCACCGATGACCTGTAAAATAGCCATCAACTGCCGTTTATATTCGTGAATTCGTTTAGCCTGTACCACAAACATACTCTTTGTTGAAATAGCAACATTACAACGCTCAAGAACATGCTGTCTTAAAATCTCTTTATTGATTTTCTTAATCTTACAGAATTTATGTACAAAATCGGCATCTTCGGCATAATCCGTAAGCTTTTCTAACATGGATAAATGTGTTATCCAGTCCTTACCGATTTTATCTGAGATTAAAGAAGCTAAGTAAGTATTAGCGTGCAATAACCATCTTCTCGGCGTAATACCGTTTGTAACGTTGGTAAATTTCTCCGGCCACAACTCATAAAATTCCGGAACAAGCGAAGTTTTAATCAACTCTGAGTGAATCTGTGCAACACCGTTCACGGAGAAAGAACCGACAATGGACAAGTTTGCCATGCGGATAATTTGATTGTCATCAATACCGGAAACAATGGAAACCTTTGAAAGCTTTTCTTCATTGTTGCCGAATTTCTCTCGGGCAAATATCATAAAGCGACGGTTGATTTCGTAGATAATCTGTAAATGTCTCGGTAAGAATTTGTGGAAATATTTGGCCGACCATGTTTCTAACGCTTCAGGTAACAGAGTGTGGTTTGTATAGGCAAAAACTTTGGTCACAATGTTCCATGAATCCTCCCACTCCTGTCCGTAAACATCAAGAAGCAAGCGCATCATCTCAACAATGGCCAAAGCCGGGTGTGTATCATTTAATTGAATACAAACTTCTTTCGGCAAATTAGCAAAATCATTGTTCCGCTCCAAAAATCTTCTGAAAATATCTTGAATAGCGCAGGAAACAAAGAAATATTGTTGTATAAGTCTTAAAGCTTTACCGGATTCTATGGCATCAGAAGGATA
>DEKL01000104.1:0-437 GCA_002353835.1 Alphaproteobacteria bacterium UBA2723 | reverse complement strand
TTAATTTTATCTTCAACCGCTTCAATATACCCGCCGTTATTAAAGATATCAATATCAAATTCATCATCACTCTTAGCCGAGAATAAGCGCAGATAATTAACGGCCTTTCCGTCATAGCCGACAATCGGGAAATCATAAGGAATACCATATAAAATATGTGTTCCTGTCCAAACATAAGTATCTTTGTTATTAACGTCCTTAAAAGTTTCAACATGTCCCATGATAGGGATATTAACTTGTCTATCTAAGCGAACCAACTCCCACGGAGAATAGTCTGAATACCAGTTATCAGCCTGTTCAACCTGCCAACCGTTCTCAAATTTTTGCTTAAATAAGCCGAATTGGTAGTTAATGCCATAGCCAAATCCCGGAATACCCAAAGAAGCCATGGAGTCCAAATAACAGGCCGCCAAACGACCTAAACCGCCGTTACCGAG
>DEKL01000092.1:7179-9907 GCA_002353835.1 Alphaproteobacteria bacterium UBA2723 | reverse complement strand
GACGAGCCCCCTACCTTTGATGGATGTCTAACTGCGGATACGCAATCTCTATCCCCTCTTCGCGGAATCTTTTGAGAATTGCATAGCGCAAATCGCTGTTAACCCCCCAATCGGTCTGCACATTGGAAACATGGAATCTCAACTCAAAATCAAGAGAAGAAGCGCCAAACTCCTTAAAGATAACCACCGGCGCCGGCACTTTTGCCACCCGTTTATGCGCCCGAGCACATTCCAACAAGAGAGCTGTAACCTTATCCACATCAGAGTCATAAGACACACCGACCACCACACTCTGCCGTTGCCAGTTATCGCCATGCGTTAAGTTCACAAGCGAAGAAGAAAGCAACGTTGCGTTCGGAATAATAACACTGCGCTTGGTCCATGTTTCAAGCTCGGTTGAACGAATATTGATTTGCTTAATTTTTCCCTCTTCGCCCCCTAAGATAACCCAGTCACCGACCTTAAACGGTCTTTCAAAAAGCAGGATAATACCGGAAACGAAGTTCTTAATCACATCTTGTAAACCGAAACCGATACCAACGGAAAGAGCACCGGCGATAACCGCTAAGTTAGAAAGGTCAATTCCCATGGCAATCATCGCCAAAATCACCGCAATCAAAAAGCCGATAAAGGAAACCACCGAAAGCAACGTGTGTTTGATGCCCTCGTCCATATTGATATGGCTTAAAAGGCTGTGAGAGAGTTTCCGTCTGAACATTCTAACCACGGTCAGCGCCACAATAAACACCAACACACCGGTCAAGATGGCTAACAGGGAAATATGAATACCGCCCACCTTAAAGCCGAACACCAGTTTTTTAACACCGTATAAGAGCAAGCTCCCCGGCATTCCCCACAAGCGGAGCAAGAAGTAAATGAGTACCACCAACAACGTCGGCGTAATCAAAAGAGACATTAAGAAATCAACTTTTGAGAGCAATCTTTTACGCATTTTGTAGGTGCGTATCCAAAAGATGATACTACGCTTTAAGATATCAAAAATCATCGTGCGGATAACCACAAACATTCCGCAAAAGATGATTGAGGCAAAAAATCTGTTAAAGATAAAGCTTGCCAAATCCGGATAACCGAACAGCGAAACCGAGAAAGTTGCCATAGAAAACAGGGTAGCAAAGAGAATAACCTTAACTCCGGTGCTCATTCCCTCGCTATCTTCCGTTTCATCGTCCATACCCAGAGCATCGGCCCTTTCATCGGCCTTATCCTGAGCTTTTGTTTTAATATCGCCAAAGACGGCAACGGTAATAATGACGATAGCAAAAGCTTTAATAAAGTCCATGACGACATCAAGCAAAAGTTTTAATTCAACCGTTCCCTCAAAGCTGACGCAGAGGTGGTAAAAATACGCCCCGACACCATAGAGAAAGATAGAAAGTGCGATTGAGGAAAACACTCTTTCGGCACGTGTATCTGAAATATTAAACAACCGCCAACGTCCGTTCCCCGGAGCCAAAATAACCCGAGCCACGGCTCTGGACAAGATGATAAAAAGTGCAAAATAGAGCGCACTGGCAACAGACATACCGAATTTTGTCGCCATCAATTCCTGATTTGTCACACACCACAGCAAGCAACCGCCTAAAAACAGCGACGGAATAACACCGTATGCCAAAGCCGTCATGATAGACACCACAACTTTCTGCCCATATCCCGGAGTTTCCTCGGTACGACGATAACCCCAATGCCGAATGATATAGTTTCTGACCACCAAACCCAAAGAAATCGCCACAGCCAAAATCAGCAGTACATACCACCCGCGGTGAGAAAGTTCTTTTCGTCCTTCCTCATCAAGTCCATGATACCACTCAACCGGTGAAGCCGTCATTGTCCAGAAAAAGACCAAGAAATCGCTGATAGCGTTCCAAAAAGTTTTCGGAACGATAAGTGCATTTTTCTCCGCCACCAAATTACCGATAAGGATACGGCCACGAGCATCACCGATAGCCGCTGCCAATCTTGTTGCCTCTGCTCTTAAAAGGTTAGCCTCAATCAACTTATTCTTAAAATTAGTCACATTAGCGGCATATTTTTCCTTCATCTCGGCAATAGCCGCATCATTTTCGCCGCCGGCGGTTTCTTCCCCAAACGCGGCCAAAGCATCTTGCGCATAATTTAAGTCTTTTTCCAATTTACGAACACTGCTTTCCAGAGCCAAATCTGTTTCGTTTAAGAAAGCGGCAGCATCTTCCAAGCTCTGTCTGGTAAAATTATCGGTTTTAAGATTTTCCTCAATTTCCGTAAACAGCATAGCGACTTGTTTAAAATCAAAATTATCACTATCATCAACCTTCCCGTCACCGGCAACATTTTTAACCTGTGTTTCCGGTGCCGCAGCATCAGCCGAAAAAGCGTTAAGAGAAGCTCCGGAAAGGAGGAACAAGCTCAACAAACAAATCGTAAAAATTCTTTTCATATGAACACCTTAAGAAAGTACGTTAGCGCAAATCATAATCTTTTATTTTTTAGTTAGAGCCTGAAAAACGGCATAAGCGGTTTTTGCCGCACCGGCACGGAGATTATCGGCAACCGTCCAAAAACTGATACCGTTATCCACCGAAACATCTTGTCTGACGCGTGAGATATAAACACTATCTTCGCCCTGCACATCATCAACGCTGACATAACCGCCGTCAACCGTCTTATCAAAAACGACCACGTTAGGGACACTCTGCATCATTTTTCTTATTTCATCAGCATCAACTTCGTC
>DEKL01000092.1:1195-7154 GCA_002353835.1 Alphaproteobacteria bacterium UBA2723 | reverse complement strand
TTAAATTCGGCATTAACAAATGCGGCATCACCGATAAATGTCGGCACAAAGGCTGAGTTAGCATGCACTTTAATATCTGATTGCAACACCTTTTTAATTTCCGCATTGATGGACCATTCCATCGCCGTTTCATCACCGATAAACTCGCCCACCTGTGGCAAAACATTAAATGCAATTTGCTTTTTAAAGATTTCCTCATGATCCACCAACGGCTCGTTTAAGAAGATTTTGCGAGACTGGGTAAAGAGTTCATCCATCGCCGGATGACCGTAATAGGATGTGGAGCAGAAAACATTGATAACCAAGCGTTTAAGCTCATGGTGTTTAATAACATGGGAAAGCGGTAATAAGGTTTGATAAACAATAGAAGACGGCACACCGAAAACCTTATGGTCAGCTTTTAACAAATCGCCGTTAATTTCGTTAATGACAAGCGGCACCTCGCTATCGGTAAAAGTCGCACCGGAAAGGTCAATAACCTTAGCCCCGGCGGTAGCGGCTCTTTTAATAAAGCGTTTAGAAACTTCTTTGGTCGTTGCAAAAAGCGCCACATCAACTTTAGAAAAATCAAATTCGTCTAAAGAATAGACGTCAATTTCATCATCTTCGCCGTAAGAGACCTGTGTTCCGAGCGGAGATTTCGGTTCTAATGCAAACACGGAAGACAGCGGCACATTATTTTCCGCCAAAAGATTTAAGAATTCTCTGCCTGCGCTTTCTTTGACACCGGCAACTGCAATTTTGACCATAAGTATTCCTTTCAACAATCAACACCTGATGTTATCTGTAACTGTTTTATATGTGCCTCTTTTTTTCTGATTTTTCAAGCAAATTAACATAATTTCTTCACTTATCCCCTATCTTTTAAAAGGATGTGCGCCACGCACCGCCCCGCGCTGAGCGGCACCCGCCGTGCAGGCGACAGCCGTCAGGCTGTTAGGGGCGCCTTGCATAAGTTAAAAATCATTTTTGCCAAGCAAAAATGATTACAAGGCGCCCTTTTACTTTTCCCCCTCTCTAAACCGTCATTGCGAACGATTATCATCCTCAAAAAAATAATATTCCGGCTTGACAGTTTAGACAAAATAAAATATCCTATCCTCATCCAAATAAATCTCTGTAAATTATTAACAAAACCCAAAAGCTTATGAAAAAAATCGTTTTGGCTGCATGCGTTGCAGCTTGTGTGATGTATTTCACACCGCTTTCGGTTACCGCACAGGTTACCGAAAATGATGACTTCTTTGAAATTGATTCTCTTGAAGAGGATGATTTCGTTGAAGTAGATACGCTTATCACCGAAGATGGTGATGATACCCTCTCAACCGATAGCAAAAAATCCGAAGAGCTGACCGCAAACGAGCTGACCAGAATTAGCAAATATATCAAGCAAGGCTACCAATTCGTTGATAAAGACGAGGAAGGCGCTTACATCTTAAAACAAAACAAGCGTTATATTTGCATAAACCCGTGGCTAAGCAACAATTGGCTCATTAAAGAAGCGGAAAAGCTTGAATTTATTGACATCAGCGGTTGCGGTGCGATGTACGGAATTTTATCTGAAAAAGAAGGTAAATCCGCAGTCTATACGCAAAAAGGCAATGTGTTGATACCGGAAACCAGCGGGCAGCTGATAGAAGTTATCGTCAATCCCTTTAAAAATAGCGAACATACGCCCTATGCTTATGCTATTTTCAAGAAAGACGGTGATTACTATGCGGTCTTAAGCAACGGTTCAAGTTTTGAGCTCAAGATGGACGTCTGTTCGTTTGGCATGATGACCATTTTCGGTATTAAAGGCAATAAGGTATATTGCTTTACGCCGGAAAGTATGGACACCCCCGAGTATATGTTTGACATCAATGATGATGTGCAATACGAGGAAGGGGAAATTTTAACCGAGCTCGGGTTTGGCCGTTTTGACTATATGGGGCTAAAGAAGTATTCCAACATTACACCGGCGGTGCTGGTAAAAAAAGGCAATGAATATTTCGTCTATCCCGGTGGTAAAAAGGTCATGCTCAAAAAAGAGAAGGACGTTGAGAATATCAAGCTATCATCTTCGCTGTCAGCGGTATTCAGCGGTTTTCCGAAATCCGGCAAAGAACTTGTTGAAAATATCTTGGAAAACAGCGAGTAGAAAAAGGCTCCCCTAAACGGGAGCTTTTTTAGTGTCAGAATTACTTTTTTTGTTGTTCCCCCTCCGAGCGCAAACCACATAGCAATCCCTATTCCCGTCATCGGAACGATTATCCCCGTACGGGTAGTACCCCCGTACGGGCAGTACTGAAGCAATCCCCCTATTACCGTCATGCTGAACTTGTTTCAGCATCCCTCTCTTAACCGTCATTGCGAACGATTATCCCCGTACGGGTAGTACCCCCGTACGGGCAGTACTGAAGCAATCTCATCGCACAAGGGGATTGCCACGTCGCTTACGCTCCTCGCAATGACGTTTTTCGTGTTGGAGGTGCGCCGCGCACTTTTGCGAAATAAACACGGAAGCCCTCCGCCATTAAAGGCGGAAAATTTTGAGTGGATAGAGATGGGCTTGAGGGAAACCAAAATTTTATTAACAGAGATTTTTTTGCGAAATAAACGCAGGAGCCCTCCGAGGCGCACGAGCGTACATAGAGGTACGTGACGCGCCGATGAGAGGCTTCCTCCCGCGAATTAGTTCACAAAATTTTCTAGTATTACCAGCGAGGAACGACTTCGCCTCCCCCACGCCAGCGCCTCGTGGGATATGTGCCGTCACGCAAGAAATCGTAGCGAGCCGGAAGTTGCGGCAAATCAGTAATCAAGACATAACCGGCGGCTTGAAAATCCAAAGCGCAGTCCTGCGCGGATTGGCTTGGTCTGTCAAAACAGATAATTTTTGTACGCGTATAGGGGTGAATAAGAACGACACCGTCTTCAATAGCTGCCTCTGACACATTACCGTAATATTCCGGCATGGGCTGAGCGCAAGGTTGCGGAGGCAAACGCGTATCACCGCAACGTTCATGCGGCGGGCAGTAAGGAACACCGTTAACCGCAACAAGTTTTTGCGAGCGAGGCAAGCAGACGGCACCGTCTTTTTGGCGACAAGGAACATTAGCATCATGAGGAAGCGTATCGCAATCAGAAAGGTCCTGCGTAACAATATCCTCGCCGTAGACATTCTCAATTTGGGCATTCCCATCACCAACATCTTCATTTGTCTCCAATGAACAAGCAGAAAGGAATGCTCCGAAAGCAAAAAGAATAAATAATGCGATATAATTCCTCATAGAGATGAACCTGCTAAATATTACACTTTAAGGACAAGATACAGGGGTTATAAGTAAAATGCATTAAAAAAGAAAGATTATAAACAAATTTTTAGTTATTGCACCAAAGCACCTATAAACAAATCAGCAATGGGCTTATTAAAGTGCTGTGCTGGAAGTGAAATGGCGACTGCGGTGTACACCAACGGTACATAAAGGAGCCATTTCACAATCATGACAGTGCTTTAATAAGCCCCCAAAAAGAAAAAGCGTTTCTAAATTGAAACGCTTTTATAACAGCCTTGACGAACGCTTTTATTTACGTTTAATAACCGGCACAGCTTCCGGAGCTCTCGTCTCCTGCATAATCTGCTCGGTAACCGGTCTTGGCTTATATACTTCTACAACCGGTGCCGGTGCAGGTGCAGGTGTTTCCACAACCTGTACTTTAGGCGTATAGGTATAAGTCGGTGTTGTATAACAAGTCGGGCAAGCCGGTACATACGTATATGTATATGTGCAAGTTACGCAAGTCGGAACTGTGCAAGTATAACACGGGCAAACCGGTGCCGGTTTAACAACTTCATAAACCTCTTTAACAACTTCCGGCTCTTTACAATCATCACAAGGTTGGCAATCATCACAAGGTACCGGTTGCAAATAAACCTCGCGGGTACAACCTGTAGCCAACAAAGCCAACATCAGGATAAAGCTAGTTTTCTTCAGCATATTTATGCTCCTTAACAAATTCATCTCTCTGCCACAAACATATACCCATTTTGACAAAAGTCAACATTTTTTGTTGACTAACGTAAAAAAATGTCTATATTTGACTGTAGAATAATATGGATATGTTAAAATTCTCTAAATAATTATAAAATATGGAAAAAAAATTTATTGAACTTGTTGAGCGCGATAGCGTTAGCGAGTTGCAGGCTTATTTTGCGGATATGCCTGAAGGAAAACCGTTAGACATCCACGAGGAGCAAGTGTTGCTGGAGTATTTTTCACCGTTAGCGGTGAAGAGCTACATCAACCGCTTTCGTTTTTCCGAAAAAGCGGAAAAGATGTTCATTGAGAAAGCCCCTTCCGAACTGCGTCGTCAGTATATTCATTACTACGGGTTACAGAAGGGTACGGAACGTTTTATAATTGACAAAAACTTAACAGAAGCCGCCATGGACTATACTGAGACCCGCGGTTTTGAAGATGTCAATTATCTCTTGAAGTATGGCAGCGCAACGATTATCCGCGGTCATCTGCGTGAAAACAAGTTAGCAAGTGACTCTCAGTTGGTCACCCTACTCTATCATGAAAACAAAAGCCTGTTTCCTGCCTACATCAGACACGGTCGTTTCATCAGCGATGTGGTACAGACGGTTGTGGTAGAGGAACACCATCACGAAGCATTCAGGGCACTAACAAATTACTACTACGGGCAGTACTTAAAAAAATGCCGTAACGGTCATCAAAGCTATGATGATATGTTAAAAAAGGGAGTGACCGGTGTCTTCTTATCCGAGAACATTCAGCTCAAAGTGATGGATTCGGAAGACAAGCGCTTGATAGAGCAGATGATTTTGACCACCCCGCTTGCGGTTTCGGTGCAGAAGTTGATGTTTGAGCGCAATTATGGTCCCGGTTGGTTTAAGAACCACGCGGAACATCTGTACGGTGTCGGCGGCTATCGCTTTGCACCGGAGTATGAGAAAAAGATGTTCAAGCTTTTAGCCAACAAGGATTTGGATGATTGTCTGACCAAGTTTCGTCAGCGAGATGATGTCAGCTTCGTGCAGATGGCTTCCGTCGGTGCTGTAACCAAGTACATTAAAGACTATTGGCTCTCAGATGATGCCCAAGTCGCCTTGGTTGCCCGCGGTAACGCCGAGCTTATAGAAAAGCTGATTTCACGTTACACCCCGGAACACGGAATGTGTTGGCAGGCAGAAGTAAAATTGGTGGAAATAGGCTCAAAGGAAACGATTATGAAATACACGTCGTTCCACTCCATGTGCAGCGAGGCACTGGCTCTTTTAAAAAAGAAGAGCCCAGAAACATTGGCAGACTACTACACCAAGCACGCTTATTAAGCAAAAAAAAGCAGTCGGATTATTCCGACTGTTTTTTTTCTGCCAGCATGAAATTGAGAATGTGGTAAGCACCCTCTAAGGACTGCCCCTCAGCCTCAATCTTCACACCGCAATCTTTAGTAGGCTCCACGATTTTTCCATCAACGGTGTGGTGATGCCCGATTACCTTGCCGTCATTGTTGTAGAAAATTTCGCAGACTTCCGGAGCCGGGTCCAAAGAAAAAGCCATCCAGCCTTTCATCTTTTCCAATTCTTCTTCCGAGAAGCCTCCGGCATGGAGACGCTCATAATCCGCGGTATTAACGACGTAGCCGAAAAGCTGTTCCTCAGTGTCACATGGAAACTCTCCGTCAATGACCTTCCTTTCCTCAACATCATAGAGGAATGTCCGTCCGCTGTCTGGGAAACCATTTTCATCAACGATTTCCTCCATGATGCAAGCATATCGCTCAGGAGAATACTCTGGACCTTTGGGTTCATCACTTGCCATCAGACGGGTTACCCCATAGATGGCTGAAACCAAAATAACTGATATCAGCGCACATACGCCAACAGCAGCAAAAAACTTTTTAGCTTTCATTTTCTTTAAATTTTATTGTTAAACTTTTTGTGAATTCT
>DEKL01000092.1:0-1164 GCA_002353835.1 Alphaproteobacteria bacterium UBA2723 | reverse complement strand
CACGCTAAGCCTATCACAGATGTATAGGCATAATTATATTTTGATAAAAGGATAGTACCACATTTTCGCCCCCTCGTCAACAACTTTTTAGACAAAATTTTTCTTAATTGAAAATTAAGGTTTTCCGCCTTAAAATAATGGGTAAATTTTACCATAGGGAGAATACAAATGTCTGATGCAAAAAAAACGGCTCCGGCGCAAACCTCATCTGTTGCCAAACGCGCGGTTGACAGTGTTAAAGGGGCACCGCAGAAAATTGTTGAACACGCCTTAAACACCGCCATAGATACGGTAGAAAAAGCCGTTGAAACTGACGTTAAGCGCACCGCCAAGCGTGCTGAAAAGACAGCCAAGAAATTGGAAAAAGTGCAAAAAATTGCCAAGGCGGCAGAGACTGAGGCCAAACGCGCCAGTAAGATGTCCGGCTCATTGGATAAGGAAAGCGATTCCGAAAAAAGTATTCGTGTTCCCGGTGCCAAATTAAAAGGGGTTATTACCGAAAAAATCAAAGACATTATCACCCCGCAAAAAGAAATCAGTTTTTATTATGACTATCGTCAGCTTGTTGTATTAACTGCGCTTTACTTTTTAATTGCCGCCTTTTTCATGTTGGTATGGCATTGTTTGATGACTGTCGGCATGTATAACAACCCGTTATTATGCGTTTTAAGCACCGGTACAATTACCATTACCGTTTTAGCGTTGGTGGCGGTTGTTTTTGTGTTGATATTCCCGCAAAAACTGGCTTTCATCAACNNATCAACAAAGACGGCATTAAAATTGACCACAACGAGATGTTACGTTGGCAAGATGTGGATGTTGCGGAAGAAAAATACACTTCGTTTATTACCCGCCGTCCGCTGATAGCGCTTCATTTAAAAGACGGTGCCATTAAAAACTATCGGCTGACATTTATGCAGAGATTATGCAAGAACAATGTCTTTACCCCGTTTTCCATCCCGATGTATGCCATGCGTCCGGAAGATGCGGCCGAGATTAGAGCGATTATTAAGAAACATTGCAAATACCAAGATAACCGCAATTAAAAAAAACTTTGTAAGAAAAAAAAGGATGCTCCCCGCATCCTTTTTTTATGCGTTGCGTGCAGACGTTTTTCGTATTGGATGTGCGTCTCGCACCGCGCCGTGCAGGCGACAGCCGTCA
>DEKL01000118.1 GCA_002353835.1 Alphaproteobacteria bacterium UBA2723 | reverse complement strand
TATGTGCCGCAATTTACCAATCCGGAAAAATTTTATCCGGCGCCTGATGAAAATTTGAAAACAGATATTTTATTTGTCGGTTCCAACTGGCATGACAGAACAAGCTTAAGATATGCACTTGAAAGCGGCTTTGAGGTTGATGTTTACGGATACAGATGGGAGGGAATTGTACCGGATAAGATGTACAAAGCTCCGTATATTGCCAACAAAGATTTAAATCGTTATTACAGTTCGGCTAAAATTGTGTTAAACGACCACAGACCGGATATGAAGGCGTTCGGGTTTGTCAATAATCGGATTTATGATGCAACGGCGGCGGGCGCATTGGTCATATCTGACTATATGCCGGAAATTGAGCTTATTTACGGAGACAGTATTCCGATGTATAAAACTAAAGAGGAATTGGCGGAAAAACTCGCCTATTTTCTCTCGCATGAAAAAGAACGGCAGCAAAAAGCCGAACAGGCTCGACAGATTACTTTAAGATATTTTACCAATACCGCGGCGGCAAAACTTATTTCGGAGGCAGCAAAAAATGCAGAACTTCGCTAAATTTTTGTTTTCGGAATTTAAGATAAAAGCCGGCTTGTTGATTGCTGTAACGGTTGTTCTTTACGGATTTTTGATTAACAATCTCAATTTGTGGAGTGATGAAATCTATTCGGTCTTGATGGCAAAAGACAGCCTTAACGATATGTGGACTTTGCTTATCAATGAAGATTCAAAACCGCCGCTTTATTACCTCTATCTTAAAGGGATTTTGGCTTTATTTCCTGAACAATATGAAATTTGGGCGGCACACTTTGCTTCAGTTTTGTTGCTGATTATCGCACAGCTTTTTGCCGCTACTGCCGTTAAAAAAGATTATGGCGATAAAACCGCTTTGTGGTTGATATGGTTACTGATGGTGATGCCGGCTTCCTTATGGTTGGCCTTTGAGGTTCGTACCTATATGCTTTCCGGATTACTTTTAATGATGGCATCTGTTTATGGCTTACGGTTGTTGGAAAAACCTAAGACTAAGGATTTTGTTTTATTCGGCATTGTTTCGCTTTTGGCTTTATATTCGCATTATTATTGCGCTTTATGGCTGATGTTCTTTTATGCAGGAATTTTATTTTTTATGATTAGGGACAAAAAGTTTAAGGCAAACGGTCCGGCTTTTCTTTTAACCGCTTTAGGCGTTGCCATGTTATTTGCGCCGTGGCTTTGGGTTCCGTTTAACAGCGGGGAAAATATAAGCAGGGATTGGTATGTCAATTCTGATTTCGTTAAGTTAAGCTGGCAGTTTTGGACCAACCCGTTACAACCGGAAATTTATCAATCCAGCTTTTTTATCGCAACCACTTTGAGTGCTTCCGTGTTCAGCTTCATTTTGCTTATCGGTTTATTTAATCCTATGACGAAGAAGGTATATCGGGCATTTGTGCTTTGCTTTGGTGCTGTTATTGCCGTTTATGCCTTGCTCATTATTTTTTCTTATACTTTCAGACCGATGGTTACTGCCAGATATCTTAAAATATTTGCGCCGGTGCTTTACCTTGCAGGTGCTTATACATTGGCACAATATAAAATTCTAAAAAAAGCGTTTGCGTTGGTTTCCGCGCTCGGATTTATTTTCACTTATGCCGATATTCATGCGATTTCTTTTGATAACGGATACCAAAATTTGGTGCACGATATTCGCCGTTTTGTACCGAAAGAACAACCGCTGATTGCGTTTGATAACAGTAATTTATTCTGCGAATATTATTTGCCAGAGTATCATTGTTTGTTAAATCTCGGAGAAACAGGCGAGTATTTTCGTTTACCGCAAATGGGGAAAAATATTGACCTTTATAAAAATTCGGCAGAACAGCCGATGTTAGCACTTTCTCTTTATACCTACAGGGATAATGATAAATGCATGACTTACCATTCTAATTATCGCTACGGGCAAAATATGAACCTTTGTCATTATAACGCCGAAGAAAGTAAAATTATGCTTTCCGGTGCACTTTCTAACCTTCTTAAAAGGTTGAAAAGATATTGACTCTTAAAAAAAAGAACATATAGTTATAGCTAGTGTTTCTTAATGTAATTTCTCTTAGTCGGAGTGCTATGGGCGGTAAAGTTAAAATACCTCAAATTGTCGGCATTGGAGAGATTGTCTCCGATATTTTACCGGACAGCCGTAAACTGGGTGGTGCACCGGCAGATTTTTTGAGCTTTGCAATTAAGTATGGTGCTGCCGGCTATTTGGTTAGTGCTATCGGTGCTGATGATTTGGGAAGAGAGTTGATTGCGGAATTAAATAAACGCGAAATTAACCCCGTGCTTTCAATTACCCCCTACCCGACCGGACGTGTGCTTATCTTCAGCAACCCGACAAACGGTTTTACCGCACATATCTTAGAGAATACCGCATGGGATTATATTCCTTATACAACGGCGGCAGAAGCTTGTATCCAAAAAGCTGATGCAATTTATTTTGATACGTTGGCTTTAAGAAACCCGTATTCCCAAAATACCATTTTAGATTTGATAGATGAAGCACCGGAAAGTGCTTATAAGTTTTTTGATGTTAATTTGCGCCAAAACTATTATTCACATCAAATAATTAAAAAGTTGCTCGGAAAAGCTAATATCTTAAAGCTTAACATTGAGGAAGTGAAAACATTAAAGGAAATGTTTAAACTGACGGGAACATCGGAAAATGTTTGTCTTAAGCTAAAAGAAGAATATCAGCTTAAATATGTTATCTTAACCAATATGACAAAAGAGAACATTGTTTTCGGTGATGATGATTTAACGACGGTTCAAAACGAGCCTTTGCACCAAACGTTTGCTTTCGGGGCCGGCAATGCTTTTGCGGGAGCATTTATGGCTTCTATCTTAAAAGGTTTTACCCAAAAGGAAGCACATGAAAAAGCAAATGAAGCTGCTGTCAGCGTTTGTAAACTTAATCAAAAATCTTAAACACTCGGGTTAATGCAATGGCTATAAAACTTAACATAACTAAAAATTCAACCGTTCTTAACTTTAATAATCTTACGGGTGATAACGAAGAAGATAATGTTTTAGCGACGTTACTTCAACACAAAGTTAAAAAGGTTTATGCGGAAACGGAAGAAAAAAGTTTTTCTTCACTTTTAACCGCCGAATTATATTCTTGGCAGAAAAAACTTTCCCAAGAGAAAATAGAATTTGATACCAGCCGCTTGCCGAAAAATTTGTGCGATTTGTTATCGCTTTCACTTAAGCCGGCAAATATTCCGCCATCACAAGAAGTTAAGGTTATTCCCTTTTTAGAGCGCACCGGACGAAAATTTTACGGTATGTATCAATGTGTCGGCGGTGTATTAGCTTTTATTAAAGAAACATTTGCGGCATGCGGTCGTTTTATTTGCGGAAATGCTTTTTATCGTAAAAAAGATTATTGGTTCATTTTTGAAGATTGCAGTTATCAGGCCGTCGGTATTACCGCATTGGTCAGTTTTTTGGTCGGTTTGATTCTGGCTTTTGTCGGTGCTTTACAGCTTAAAATGTTTGGTGCTTCCATTTATGTCGCCAGTATGGTGGCTCTCGGTATGACACGAATTATGGCAGCAATTATGGTCGGTATCATCATGGCCGGTCGTACCGGTTCTTCATATGCGGCAACACTCGGTACCATGCAAGTTAATGAGGAAATTGATGCCTTAAAGACACTCGGCATAAAAATTTCCGATTATCTTATTGCACCGAGGCTTATCTCCTTAGTGCTGACTATTCCGTTCTTAACTTTACTTGCTGATTTCTTGGGCATTATGGGCGGTGCAGTTGTCGGGGTTTGTTTTTTGGGTATTTCTCCGACTTCTTATTTTGAATATTCGCTTAAGGCTTTGACGCTTAAGAACGTTCTTATCGGTTTATTACACAGCATTGTTTACGGCATTATTATTGCGATTGCCGGTTGTTATGAGGGCTTAACCGCCGGACGAGATGCCGATGCTGTCGGTAAAGCAACAACAAAGGCCGTGGTTACTGCGTTGGTTTGGATGATTGTGGCAACCGGTATCTTAACTGTTTTATTGGAGGCTTTTAAACGATGACAAAAGAGATTATCAGTGTTAAAAACCTCAGAGTGGCTTACGGAGATTATGTGCTTTTTGATGATATCAACTTTTCCGTTAACGAAAAAGATGTTTTTATCATCATGGGAGCCAGCGGTTGCGGCAAGAGCAGTATGTTACGCGTGTTAACGGGTTTGGTCACACCGGTTAAGGGAGAGGTTTTAATTGACGGCAAAGATTTTTCTAAGGCTGATGCATTGGAAAAAACGGAGATTATGAAGGAATGCGGTGTGATGTACCAAAGCGGCGCGTTGTTTTCTTCCATGACCTTAAAAGAAAATGTTGCCATGCCTTTGGAACTGTATAGCAATTACAGCAAAAAGGAAATTGATGAGCTTGCTTCTTATAAACTGGCTTTGACAGGCTTGGGCGGTTTTGATGACTTTTATCCGTCCGAAATATCCGGCGGTATGAAAAAACGTGCCGCCCTCTCGCGTGCATTGGCTTTAGACCCGAAGATTCTTTATTGTGATGAACCTTCTGCCGGTTTGGACCCTATCAGCTCTAAAAGACTTGATGATTTAATCAAAGAATTAAACCAATCACTCGGAACAACCTTTGTCATCGTCACACACGAATTACAGTCTATTTTCGGTATCGGCACTAATTCTATCTATTTGGATAACAGCGTACGTAATATTATGGCACGCGGCAACCCGAATGAACTTTTGAAAAATCCGCCTAATGCACAAATAAGAGAATTTTTAACCAGAGGAATTGAAAAATGATTAAACAACCTAATATGAAACTTATCGGCGCTTTTGTTACGGCCAGTTGCCTGATTTTACTCATGCTTTTGGGATATTTACTCAAATCTATTTTTACAAACTATGACATACCCATAGTGATGTATTTTGATGAGTCGGTTAAAGGCTTAGATGTCGGTGCGCCGGTTTTATTTAAAGGTGTAAAAGTGGGTGAAGTGACATCCGTAAAAATAAAAGCTAATTATGATACAATGAAATTTATGATACCGGTGTATGCTAAGATTTATAATAATGAATCATTGAGCGAAGGCTCCAAAGTTGAGCATAGAAATCTTGATATTCTTATTAAAGACGGTTTGCGTGCAAGACTTGCCGTCAACTCTATGATTACAGGACAACTTCTTATTGAACTTGACTTTTTTCCCAATACAAAAGTGGTTTTGCATGAACACGCACGCAAAAAATTTGAAGTTCCGACGATAGTTTCTCCATTTGCAGAGTTTTCCAAGAGTTTGCAGGTTATCCCTATCACACAAATTGCTCAGGAAATACACAGCATTACGGAAGCTTTGGAAAAAGATTTACCACCTATTTTGGAAGATCTTCATGGTATAATGTCCAGCCTTAATAGTGTCATAAACGAAAATAAAGGTGATACCTCACCGCTTATCAACCAATTCAGTGCTGCGGCAGGTAATATCAGCGGAGCGGCAAAGTCGTTTAACAATCTTGTCGGCGAAAATGCCGATAATATCACGCGTATGCTGGACAGTATGTCAGCGGCGGCGACCTCTATGAAAAATCTCACAGATTATTTACAAATGAACCCCAGTGCTATTGTTACAGGAAAGGATTACTAATATGAAAAAACTCATCTTAATATTGTTTATCTTTATGGTAACCGGATGCACCAGCTCCAAGCCTAATTTTTATCAACCGGTGCCGGTACAGACTAATGAAATAACCTACCCTAAATTTAAGCAAAGCGTTCTTTTACAACCGGTCTTACTGCCGGCGGAAGTTTCTAAGCCGCAAATTGTTACTTTGGGTGATGAAAACTTTGAAGTTAAAATTGATGAATTTAATCGTTGGGCTTCGGCGCCGGATAAGCTGTTTCAACGTGTTATCAATAAAAATTTGAGCACTTATCTCCCTAATGCCACTATTGAGAACCGCTCGCAGATAAAAAAGAACTGTCAATATGCCGTGGCGATTGAAATCAAAAATATCGGCGGAAGATTGGAAGAAAATGCCTTTCTTGATGCCTCTTACTTTATTAAAAATCAAAACGGACGTCTTGTTAAATCCGGTAGCTTAAATGAAAGTGTGGCCATTAACGGCGGATATGAAGATTATATTCCGGCACAAAGCCGTTTGCTCGGTGCTCTTTCGGCACAAATTGCCGCAGATTTGGCTAACCTTAAATAATAATATCTTTTTTCTTAAGTATAGGAGCTCTTTGGGGCTCCTTTTTTTGTGACTAAATAGATGTTGACAAAAATATTTTTTTCGCTATATTGGCTGGTAAACTTTTATTATTATAATTTTTA
>DEKL01000007.1:6552-7449 GCA_002353835.1 Alphaproteobacteria bacterium UBA2723 | reverse complement strand
GTAATTTAGCAAGCCCCCTAAATGGAGGAAGAGATTTCGGGGTCCTTAAAATACGCCTCCACTGCCTTGGCGATGGCAACAGCCAGCTTCTTGCGGTAAGAAGGGTCACGCAAGGCCTTTTCTTCATTATGGTTAGAGAGATAGCCGAGTTCAACCAAAACAGACGGAATATCCGGTGCTTTTAAGACGGCAAAACCGGCGAATTTATGGGTATTGGTAACGAGTTTCACGATACGGCGCATTTCACTAACGACATAAGCGGCAAACTTGGAAGATTTATTCCGGCTGTCATTTTGCGATAAAGAAATCAGCACGTCGTTAATTTCCGGCGAGTTATCGGAAAAGTCCATCCCATCAATAATATCGGCTTTATTTTCACGTTCGGCAAGAGCGGCCGCCTCTTTATCGGATGCGGTTTCGGAGAGCGTATAAATGGAAAGTCCTTGCGCTTTGCGGTTATAAGTTGAGTCGGCATGCAGACTGATGAACAAATCCGCATGGTAACTGCGGGCAATTGCCACGCGTTGACGCAACGGAATAAAGATATCGGTAGAGCGTGTCATATAAACCTTAAAGCCCTTAGCCTCCAACTGTTTACGCAGTTCTTTGCCCATAGAGAGGGTAACATTTTTCTCATAAGTTTTATACGAACGCCCGATAGCACCGGGGTCTTTACCGCCGTGACCGGGGTCAAGCACAACGATTTTTTTACGATGCGGATTAGGTTTATAGGTAGCAGCATTGGCGGCAGGTTTCGGATTAGAAGAAATGCCCTGTGTGCTTAAATCAATCACCAACCGCCAATTACGCTGTGCGCCGGTCGGCTCTAAGGCAAATTTCCGCTTGATATTGGCATTATTGTTAAGCTCAAAGACGAGCCGTTTACCCTTCCCCCCT
>DEKL01000007.1:4250-6526 GCA_002353835.1 Alphaproteobacteria bacterium UBA2723 | reverse complement strand
CCCCCCGCCGATATCACCCATGCGGAAACTTTTAATCAGCGCATTAGCTCTGACTTTTGGGGTTGAGGCAAACGTTGCATTTTTAAGATCAATCACCAAGCGCTCCGGATTACCGAGCAAAAACGCGTCATACTGGAATTTCTCGGTGCCGTCAAACACGATTCTGATACCGTCAGACTGATGACCGGTACGAATATCGCTCACCCGATTAACGGCAAAGCTGTTGACAGCATAGAAAACGCAAGACAAAGCCAGCAAAATCGCTAAGAAAAATCTTTTACAGTACATCAAGTTCACCATAAAACCTCAAAGTTTCAGACTTTATTTAGTATAACGCGGTATTATTAAAATAGTTTTAAAAAATCTTATCGCGAAAAAAAGAAAATTAAAGTTTTATTTAGAAATAAATCCTAAAATGTGGATGAAATGAGAGTAAAGGAGATTACAATGAGCGAAGAAAATAAAGTTAGCAAAAAAATCGGCGGTTTAGCCTTAAAGATGATAAAGCTAGCCAATACCGGTGCAAAAAAATTAGAAGATTATGCCAACAAATCGGCTGAAGAAAACCAAAATGAAAATGCCAAAAAATTAGCATCTTTTATGAACAAAGTAACCAAAAACTTAGATGAAAAAGAAGCAGATTATGCCGAAGCCGTGGAAAAAAATGCCGATGAGTTAATCAAAATCGGAAAAAGTGCCTTTTCTTCCGCCAAGAGGGTATGCGGTGAGATGAAAACCCGCGCCGAGGTTGCCAAAGAAAAAGCCGAAAAAGACAGTAAAGAAGGCGAAGATACCCCGAGCGACAACGCTTAAAAATATCTCATTGACAAATTGACAGAACAAATGTACGGTAAACCCATTACCGTACATTTATGTTTTATTATGATGAAACAAGCTGAGATTTTTATGAAAAAAGAATCAGTTAGTCGGTAATATTGAATCAAAATATCAACTACATGTTTAACAAATAAAAATTTTAGCTTATGAAAAAACAAGAACAGCAAGAAATTCCTGATGAGCTTAAAGCCATCAATGAAGCTCAGAAAGTTTCTTACTTAAAAAATGTCTGGGTTGCCATCTACGGCCCGCTGAAGAAAAAAGAAGAGAAAGTGAAAGGTCGCACCCGTTGTACGTACAACTGGAAAGCTCAGCCCTTTGACAATGTATCGTCTTTTCTGCGCCGCGAAATCACATCTCAACTCATCAAAACGGATACAATGTTTGATGAGAATGACAGCTCGCTTCGTGATGAGTTCTACAACCGTATTTACGTTACATTGAACCAATTGCTGGATGACAATCAATGTTTTGCAGATACACTCTATGATGTGCAGTATATTACCAAATCCGTAAACGAACTGACCACCCCCATACAGGATAAGGTGAAAGAATTTCTTATTTGGCACAACTGTGGTCTCCCCGTTTCTCTTAAGGAAAAACGTCTGCTTAAGCAGTGCTTAAAGAAGTTCTTAAATGCCAGACCTCGCACGGAGAAAGCTACCGCACGCATTTATAGAGAAAAAATGAAAGAAATCTATGCCGGAAGCGCTACATTATTAAAAAAAGCCAAATATTTCTCAAAGAAATTGGCTGATTTGTACGCGGAAAGCGTAGCTCTCCGAGATGTCAAGGAAGATGACGAAAGGGTTATCTCCTACAAAAAGCGTGAGAAAGCAGCGATTAAAAAATATCTTAAGATCGGAAGCCGATGCATTGTGTTATGTAGAGAAAATGCTCTGAGCACATCTTATAATATTCTTTATGGAAACTTTCCGACTTTGGAAAACAAACTTCTCAATGCGAACCGGTAAATCATGCTGTTTAACTTTTAACCCCGCCCTGTAACAAGGGCGGTTTTTGTTTTTAAACAGTGCTTGACAAAAGTATGGCAACGATATATCTTGCAAAGCGTAAAATCTTAGTATGGAAATTATTAGCCAAAGCGTAAGCTTTCGGCAATTAAAAGAAAAATATTTCACTTTAGTATATCACATTTTAAATTCCCAAAGCTTATGAAACAGAAATTAGATGTCAGTCTGATTGAATTCGGTCTTAAAAAGCAGATTTTCATCTCGCAAACGGTGCTGGATTTACTTTATCTGCCGCTGATTTACGAATTTGAAGTCTGCCCGACCGGTACTTGGCTTATTAACGGTTTTACGGAAATACCGCAATCCGTCAGAGAGCGTCTGGTACGCTTATCCTTGCAATATGACAAAGAAGAAACAACTCTGATTTTAAACCGGCGTGTGGCTTGCATCCTTTATACCATGCTT
>DEKL01000007.1:3519-4196 GCA_002353835.1 Alphaproteobacteria bacterium UBA2723 | reverse complement strand
CATATTCAAGATTTAGACATGGTCAACGAACCGCATTCGCCAAATTACAAAGCACGGTTTGATTACGGCTCGCCGCTTGATGCCGTTAAAGAAATTTTTCTTTGGCACAAATGGGGGTTAGAAATGAGTAACGCGAAATTGAACGCCTTAAAAAACATCTGGGAAAATCTGCTTAGACAAGAAGACGGCCCTAAAGAGCCGGAAAAACAGAAAAGCTGGATTGTTGCAGAAAAAGCCAAATTTCGCCAAACTCTTAAAACCAACCGGAAAAAAATCAAATCTGCCATGAACGAGATTACGCAATTGGAAAATCTCATCAATAAGTTCTTAGTCAAGAATTACGTTGATATCAATGACAGAATTGCCGTTTTGAAAGCTGCCGATAAATATCCGCAATTACAGCAACTCCGAACAGCGCAAGGCAACATGATGAGTGATTTAGACACCCTGCTTGATGAAAGTACCTTAATTGAGATTAAACTTGCCGCCTGCGAGATACCGGCATTTTTTACGGCAGATTTTACGATTGAAACCCCGCCACCCGCAACTTTTAATCAGACCAAATCATGACCGGGCACCTCTTTTTAAGAGGTGCTTTTTTTATCATAAACAAAGCTTGACAAAGCATAAAAGACGATATATTTTCCATAACGCAAAATCTTAGTATGGAAATTATT
>DEKL01000007.1:0-3470 GCA_002353835.1 Alphaproteobacteria bacterium UBA2723 | reverse complement strand
CTTTTTAAATTCCCAAAAGCTTATGAAAAATTTAGACGTTAAGCTGATTGAGTATGGTCTTGCTCACGGCGTATTCATGCCGCAAACCGTGCTGGACTTGCTCTATCACCCCCTGGAGATGACCCATTCCGAAGGCTCTCATGAAACTTATTCCGAAATTAACTGGTCGGTCAACAACTTTACGGAAATTCCGTTTGCTGCCCGCAAGAAACTCGTTGAACTTTGTTTCATCAGCAATGCCGAAGAAACCGCATTGGCGCTGAACCGCCGCTTTGCCTGCACCATCTATGCGCTGTTAAAAATGCAGAAAGATGTTACCAAAAACGCAAACGGCTGTGAGGCTTTCTTTGAAGAAGCTGCTCCGAATGAAGTTATGCAAGAGATTTTTCTTTGGCACAAGTGTGGCTTAAAGATGACCAATGCCAAGCTTTACCTCTTAAAGCGTATCTTCAGCAATGCTTTCCCTTGCACGGATGTTATGTCTCAAGCAGAAGCAGATAAGCAAAGATCTTTGCTTAGGTTTCAGCTGACGAAAAACAAGCGGAAGACACAGCGCCGTACCCTGAAACTGGCTTTAACTCAAGGTTTTATTCACGCCTACCTTGAAGATGATCCGAATGATATCAAAGAGTTAGATGCCTTAAGAAAGGAAGAAGAAAAGCTTAAAGATTGCCTTGAAGCATTGCAAACCGAATATTCCGAGTTGGAATTAAAGATGACAGCCATGGAAATTTTCCCGATACTTCAGGAAAATTTTCCGCTGACGGAAGAACGGTAAAAATTAAAGCCGCCCTCTTAAAGAGGACGGCTTGTTTTTTTTGTAACGCATAATACTTAAAAGAGATTTTTTTAGAGCAAAGTTTTAACAACTTCCGGCAACATTCTATACGCCCCGCGACAGAGATGTTTACCGCCGCTGACTCGGATGATAATCCCCTCTTTGTTGAGCTCGGCGTGATGGTGCCAGGTCTCGTTTGAAAGATTATCCAAACAAAACTTGAGGTTATTCACCAAAAAACCGACACAGGCAACATCTAAAGGTTTCTCATCATCACCGGCCGCAGAATAATCCCAATAACGTTCATCAAGGGCAAGCAAACAATCATAATCGGCATGGGCTATTCCCCCCTGCGTGATACGTTGAAGCGCAATTTCCATCAAGAGCTCACCGCTCTTTTTGTCTTGCTGAACACAGTACTGACCATACTCTGCCATAAAGTTCATAAACTTAGCGCTAAGCACTTTGGATTCACGGTCAAACGCTTGTCTGACAAGTTGATCCAACAGATAGCACCGAACAATGTTACGCTGCGAACGTCCGTAAAGTTCGTCCACATAGCTGATACCGCAAGCTTCAGCCACAGCTTGAAGAAACATGTCCTGTTCCATAATTTTTGTAAATTAAAAAGTAAAAAAATAAAAAGACTAATAAACCTAAACTTAGGTAGATAAGAAAAGGCTAACACCATAAATAAAAACTTGCAACCGGAAAAAAAATTTTTTTTAGAGCTCAAAGAAAAATTGACAACCACCCGAAAATGTGCTATTTTTACTATCAGAAACTTCCTATTGTGTCCGTTCTATCCTGTTATGTTAATTACATAAAACAAGGCTTTAGGCACAAAATTTAAGTTTAATCCCTAAAAAAATAATCATGTATGGGAAAATTTTTAAGACTGGCAAGCTTAAGCCTTATTATGCTCCTTGCCTTAACAAGTTGCCGCCGCACCGACAAAACCGTATATGGTTATGAAACTGAAATAAAATGCCAGAAAAAAGACGGCTATCAGTATAATACCTATATCGTTAAGCGCTCGGATGGCAGAGAGTGGCAAACAACGCACGTTATCGCCTACACCGGAAGAATAGAAGGCATAGATATGCTGGTACCGGTAGTTGGCATTAAAAATTTTAAGCGCATTGCCACCTCAGATGGGCAGACAGAAGAAGCCGAACACATCAATGAAGCATGGACGACCGTTTCAAGAACCGTTATCAATCGTTATCGCGGTACATTATTAACCAAAGCCGGTAGCGTTGATATCCCGAGGTGCGTGATGCGAACGATAGAAACAGATGTGATATTTACCGACGAAAAAACCGGCAAAGTCATCATCTTTGAAAATTCTATCAAAACCGAAATCACCGCCAACGGCATTGAGAAGCAGGCCAAATTCAATGATGTAAAACTTCTTTACGAAACGATTGGAGAATATGTCGGCACCTATTATGTGGAAATTAAATCCACATTAAACGGCGAGCCGTTCAGCAAATCAAGAGCTGAATATGACATGTATCTCCCCTTACGTTAAACCGCCCCGAAAGGAGCGGTTTTTTTATGAAAAAAGTTACCCACAAGATGTCGCAAGCGTGGTAAAGGCGCGCGCCACTTATGGATAACTTTTTAAGTCCCCAAAAAACTAAAAGCCGTCCTTTTTGAGAGCGGCTTTTGCAATGGGTACAATCCCCCAAAAAAACGATGAAATTTTGCGAGTGAGCCTGAAATGTCCTCCAAGCGAGGGGAGCGTACATAGAAGTACGTGACCCGAGTGATGTGAGGCTTCCATTTCAGAGCTCAATCACAACAATTTCGCGTTTTTACTTTAATTCGACTTTAGCGCCTGCAGCTTCAAGTTTAGCCTTAATCTCTTCGGCTTCTGCCTTCGGAGCGCCTTCCTTAACAGTCTTCGGAGCACCGTCAACGAGGTCTTTAGCTTCCTTCAAACCTAAAGAAGTGATGGTACGGATTTCCTTAATAACATTGATCTTGTTTGCACCGGCTTCAACGAGAACTACGTCAAATTCGGTCTTTTCTTCACCGGCTGCAGCAGCGCCACCGGCAGCAGGAGCAGCAACAGCAGCAGCTGCAGAAACGCCCCATTTTTCTTCTAACATTTTAGATAAATCAGCTGCTTCCATAACTGTCAAAGCAGATAATTCTTCAACTAACTTGGCTAAATCGGCCATTATTTTTCTCCAATAAAAAATTAAACTTATTAATTAAAATTGTTCATTAAGCGTTTGTTTCAATTTAAAAGGCAAAACCTTTAGCAAAAAAACAAACATTGTCAAGCTCAATAAAAGGCTTAAGCAGCTTCTTTTTCGCTGTAAGCTTTGGTAACGCGAGCAAGAGCGGCACCCGGGGCCTGCAACAGACCGATAATCTTGGCTCTGAGTTCGTCCATAGACGGGATAGTAGCCAAGCGTTCAATTTCAGCCTGAGAAAGAACACCGGAAGTCAGCGCACCGCCGACAACCAAAAACTTTTCATTGTCTTTACATTTTAGATTCTTCACTCCGCTTCGCTCCGTTCAGAATGACAAATGAATGTCANNGTTAGCGTATTCAACACACAATTTGCATGCAGAAATCGGGTCAGACGAATAAGCCATGATAACCGGACCTTTGAAGAGCTCATCAAGAGCCTCAAAAGCAGTACCTTTAAGAGCAAGACGTGTTATGCGGTTTTT
>DEKL01000036.1:10739-11054 GCA_002353835.1 Alphaproteobacteria bacterium UBA2723 | reverse complement strand
ATTCTTTCAATTTTTCATATACACTTTTTCCATTTACGGCACTGCTCATATTACCATAAACAACATACTCGGAATCGTCATCATCATATCTTCCCATTTTCTTTCTCCTTTTTATGATATAAGGTGCCGATGCTAAATCAGCACCTTATCAAGTCCTTTTTTATTCACCCATATCCTTACCGCCGTTGGTCTTGCCGTTACAAGCAGTAACTTTTGCCTTATATGCCGGGGTTAAGTTTGCATAAACCAACTTCTTAATATCAGACATATCAATTGTACAATCTTGGTTTTGCGGTGAACCGATAAATGTCGGAT
>DEKL01000036.1:646-10722 GCA_002353835.1 Alphaproteobacteria bacterium UBA2723 | reverse complement strand
CCCATCCTTCTTCTTTTGTCGCCAAGGCCATACCGACAGCTTTCAAATTGACATACCCGCCTTCAAAATGCTGGCAAATACTGATTTTACGATATGTATGACCGTCTGGTGCTCTCATCACGGGGTTTTCGGCAACCACAACCGGAGCCAAAGAATAACCGACATTTGTTGCCGCCCGATCAGAGCTCTCAACATAAGCAATACCGCCGACAACTTCTGTTTTGATTTCACCGGATTTAACTTTATCAATAATAGCCTGTTGTGATTTTCTAAAGCTATCCATCACGGCATCTCTGACCTCACCGTTATCAATAAAGCCTTTAACATCTGCTATATTCTCTTCTGTTACTCTAAATACCTGAATAGAGGCCGCCAATGCGCCGGTTTTGCTGTTAGGATCAAAAGCTTCTTCAATCGGCTTTGGCTCAACCCAAGGTAATCCTGCCGCTGTATCATGTGTATTGATAGCCTCAATGTTTTCATTCATAGCAACTTTTTCGCCCTGCAAATATCTATCCGTCAAGACATATGCTGCCACACTGTCAACATCCACACGATTTGTTACAAAAACGATTTTATCCAAATCTTTGGATTTAAACCATCCGAGTTGTGCCGGTGCATTTTCGGCAATTTCCTTAGCGCAGGATTGATCGCCTCTTTTTTCCGTATGTTGCGGATCAATATTTCTATCACACAGTTCGGCTAATGCAGATTCTGTCATTTCCAAACCGATAACCGTAAAACCCTGTTCTTTTAAGGTGTTAAGATGCGCAATTTCTTTAGCGCGAATATCCTCAATTTCCCCTGTTTTCGGGTTTTTAAAAACTTTTGCCGGGTTAATATAAACAAATTTTGACATTTTAATTCTCCTGAATTCATTAAATTATGATATAAAAACGTTCTTCAAATACGACCAATAAGCCATACGAAGGTAATTGAATTTATTTTGGCAATTAGGTGCTGAAATAAATTACATGACACAAATCTGTGCTTTATTTATCAGGATTAAAATTTGACATGTTAGCCTCCTTTTCTGAAAGGAGTTTCTCAAGTTCTCTTTGCAAAAGCTCTTCAATTTGCAAATACCTGAGACATTCATCTCTAAATGAGAGTCAGAATAGCATGTTTTAGACAAATGTCAAGCATTTTTGTACATAAAAATAAAAAACCGCCAGAAAAATAATCTAACGGTTTAAAAATAAATAAAATATTTTTTGTCAACTATCTGCTTCTTTTATCACGCAGCCACATATTGCAATAATTTTCATGAAAATCTTTGACTGACTGAGGTGCATCCTCATAAGGATCAAGTCCTTTGCTTTCCTCAACTTTAGCCACCGGTTCCCAATTTATTTTCGGGCACCCGCTATCCTCACCATACACAATTTTATCTTCATTTGCACCATCTTCTTCTTTATTATTAATATTACTATCTTCAATCATTTTCAGTCCTTCATTTATTCAATTAAAAAAATAAACGGTAACAACGCACCGTTTCCTAACGTATAATGCGCTATCATACGCTGATTTCACCTCATTTCAAGAAAAGACTGAAATTTATAACAACAAATTTAACTGCGCCCCTCATTGCTCGGCAAGGCTTTGCTACCATTTTGTTTACTTTTATCCGGCATTTGCTTCGGCATTTCATAATCTTGCGCTTCCTGAACTTTTCTATCTTCAATAGATTTGGAAACGGTTGCCTGCAACCCCAAATCTTTCTTCAGAGCTTTCTTTTCCTTTGCCAGCGCTCGTTCAAGTGTTTTTTTGGCTTCCGGACATCTTTCATCTGCCAAATCAACCGCCGTACGCCCTTCCGCATCGGTAATCGAAGCTTTTGCGCCCTGCGCCAGCATTTGCTCAAGAAATTCCGCAGATGTTTCACTGGTTTTAAGAATTCCCTTCTCCCCAAAAGCCTGTTGCTTACCGATAGCCGCATACATTAACGGGGTCCAGCCGCTATCGTCTTTGGCATTGATATCCAAACCCTGCGCCTGCAAAAATTTAACCCGTTCAATGTCGTTATTAAAGGCCGCCGCACTTATTAAAGTCATCCCGTTATCTTTTTTAACGAATAAATCCGCTCCGGCTTTCCGCATAATTTCCAAACAGTCTGCCGATTTTCCCCAAACGGCTGTTTCGCCCTCGGCATCTTTTGCGTTCACATCAGCACCGGCTTTAATTAAAGCTTCCACAATTTCCTTATCTTTAGCAAAAAACAGCGGTGTCATATCTTTAGTGCTTTTATGGGTTGAGCGGGCATTAACATCTGCCCCTTTTTCAATCAAAAATTTTGCCATATCATTATGGGAATTAAAAATCGCCGCCATTAAAGCTGTTTTACCGTCTTTGTTTTGTGCTTCCAAATCAACTTTAGCGTCAATCAATGCCTGCATAATTTCTTTATTTTCAGTTCTTATAGCATAAGTCCATACCGGATTGCCGTATTTATCTTTGGCATTAACATCATCCCCTTTAGCGATTGCCTCTTTAACTTTATCAATATTTTTTTCTTCTATGGCACACATTAAATCCGTCTTAGAGGTGTATTGTCCTTTTTCATCTTTAGCACCGGCTTGAAGCAATCTTTTAATCATACGATTATATTTGGCAATTATCTCCGTATTTCCTTGAGCATACACAAAAGAAATACTCTCTAAAGGTCTATCACCTCTTTTGGTTGCCACATTCGGGTCCACACCTTTATCTAACAATAAATTTAAAACATCCTCGTTGCCCAGTCTTGCCGCCTCGTATAAAAGCGTAGCACCGCTTCTTGTACATTCATGCGTGCTTAATGTTTCGGCATCCATATCTTTAATTGTTGCCGCCACTTCATCAACCCGATTATGTCTGACTGCTGAAAGTAAATCTTTCCAACCCTGCTCGTCTAATTCTTTACTCATCATCATCTCCGCATTTATAACATCTATACCGATATTATACCCCAAACAGACCTCATTGTCAACAAAACTTCCTCTTGCACAATATCTAAAAATCGGGTATAATGGTCGGATAGAAGGAGTAAAAAATGAAACCGGATAATTCACATATCAAACTCGGACAAAGAGTTGCCAAAAGCAAGCAGAATAAATACGGCTGGCTTGCAACAGATATGATAAATCCGGATGAAGCCTGTGTCATTGCGCTTTCCGGCTCAGACTCTAAAGACTCTAAGAAAGCTAACGGCTTTGCTAAGATGGTAAGAGAAATCCTTAAAGATAAAAAGTTTCCGGTTTATTCAGTTGAATATGACTTGGCTGATAGAAATTTCCGTGTGGACAGAGAAGCCGTTTTAGCCCGCTATGGGCAGGAAAACCCCGAGCTCCCGTTTATTCGTTGCGTTAAAGAGGAAGATAAGACCTATATTCCGCAATTTATCAGAGAATTATATCAAAAAACGTTGGCACCGCGCTTGCGTGATGAACAGGGTAATAAGGTTTCCATAGAAAAAGCCGCACAACGCTTAAATATGCTTGTTTTTACCAATCATTGCATGGGCTCAACCGTTATGTTGCAGATGGAACATTTAATGGCCGAAGATATGAAAAAATTAGGTTATTCCGAAAAAGTGCAAGATTATCTGTTTAAGCAAATCCACGGCATAAATATCGCACCGGTTACGCCCTTTGGTGCTGCTAAAAGCACAATTTACAAATTTATGTCCTTAGCTGATGACCGCGCCACCACCGTATATCATAAAGCATTACAATATTTTACCAAGCGCAAAAAAGAGCATAATAACTTCATTGAGCGTATCAGTAACAAACAGCCGATGGATGCCGAGTTCAGAAAAGAAAACAAACCGTTTTCCATGGGGTTATCTCTCTTTCGCCCGAGTGCAAATGAAACTGTCTTTGCCGTTAACAATATTTATGATTTAGAAATCCAAAAAGCCCCCGAGCTTGACGGCATAGAACACTCTTTTGCTCCATATTCCGATGTGGAAGATTGTGACCGCTTAAAAGACGGCGACCAATTAAGCCAACTGTTCAGATATACCTTAAATTGGCTTATTGACAACGCCAAAAAGAATCAAAAGAGCTTAACCGAGCTTCCGCATATCTTAAAAGAACCGAAATTTGCCAAATATGTGTCTTATGCCATGAATAACCGCTATGATGTTGTCACTAAAGAAATAAAGCTGATGCGCACGCGGCGCATGGAAAATAAAACAGGCAGATAAAAAAAGCACCATAAAAGGTGCTTTTTTCATACTTTTCAGTAAAAATAATTAAAATGGTATATCGTCATCAACCGGTTGTGCGGAAGAATCCCCACCCATTCCGGCACTGGCATCCCATCCTGCTCCGGCTGATTGGTCATAAATATCACCGGCGCCGGCAGGAGCGCCGTCACCACGACCATCAAGCATAACCAAAGTGCTGTTATAGTTTTGCAAAACAACTTCGGTTGTATAACGCTTTTGACCGCCTTGATCTTCCCAAGAACGGGTTTGAAGTTGACCTTCCAAATAAACCTTAGAGCCTTTATGCAAATACTTTTCAGCGGTGTCGGCAAGACCTGAATTAAAAATAACCACATTGTGCCATTCCGTACGGTCTTTACGTTCACCGGTGGCTTTGTCACGCCAAGTATCTGATGTGGCTAAAGAAAAAGAAACGATTTTAGAGCCGCTCTGCGTACTGGCAACACGAGGATCTTGCCCCAAATTGCCGACTAAAATAACTTTATTTATGCTACCTGCCATATTTTTTACTTTCTTAAAAAAATTAAACTTACGCTAGTATAAAGCCATTTTTTTATGAAACAAGTGTTTTATGATTTATCGGCAAACTTTTCCCCTTTAAAATCATACAGCAATGGGTGGGATAAATTGCGGTGCTACCGGCACCACAAAACAAACAAGCCATGGGTGGGATAAATTGCGGTGCTACCGTCGTGAGCCCACCAAGGCGCACGAGCGTACTTTAAACGTACGTGACGCGCCGACGAGTGGCTTCCTCACGGCGATTTGACCGTGATTTAGCACGCCCCTCTAATAAACTTGTTTGAAGGAGGATGATTTGTACTGTTCAATAATATACTTTGCCTGACTGCGGCTACCGCTGTGCATTAAAAACTCGCCCCATTTATCTTTCATATCATCAGAATTAGCCGCTTTGATAAGTTTATTGTAGTCAAAACTATTGACTTGGCGCGCCAAATCTCCCCAAAGTTTAACGGCGACATAACCATAAGCTTCAAGCCCTTCCGGCTCTATTCCCAAAAGGCGCAGATTAACCAGACTTTCGGTAAAAAGCAGACTGTCTTTAAGACCGCGCATATCTAAGACATACATCCCCTCGGCAGCCTCGTCCAAATCTTTCAAGACATCTTCGGAAATAAGTTTTTTGCCGGTAAAGACAATCATATTTTCATTTTTTTTCTTAACCGCGGCAATAAAATCGGCAATATCATCTTGGTCACCCAAAACAAAAACGACATTAACATCATCTTTAACCACACGGCGTGCCAACTGCGGAATATCGTCATCATCAATATTTAAGGTATAAAAGCTCAAGAGGGTAGATTTACCGTGCGTACGAAAAGCATCATACAAAGTTTTTGCCACATCAGTATAGCCTTTTTCGGGGTGTCCGTCATAAACAAAGCCGACCTTTAATCCGGCAAAATTATTATTGTAGAAATTAAAGAAATCCTCACTCATTTGCGCTTTGGCGCCCAAAAGAAGAATTTGCCCTTTTTGCCGCATATCGCCGGCATCATAAGCCTCGGTTGTCGGCACAATTTGGAAGATTCTGGCATGTTCGTAAATTGATGCAATCTCATCAAAACGATTAGAGCAATATGGTCCTAAAACCAACCCGATTTTTTTAGATTTAAGAACGGTAAGCATTTCTGCGGTTGACACAGCTAACTGGTCATCACAACGGTCATCCACCGTCAAAAAATCTATCTTTTCGCCGTTAAGACCGCCGTTATTATTAAATTCTTCAGCGGCTAACCGTGCACCTTTGGTAAGTTCGGTACCGGCTTTAAGGTATGGACCGGCTTTAGGTGCGACAATTGCCAGCGTAATTTCTGCACTAACGTTCGCGCCCCACAAAAGAAACATCATCAAAAAACTAAAAAAGATACTTTTTTTCATTTTTATCAAATCATTAGTTCACACAATCAACCTTTTACCTTTATAACCGATAATTTTTATTGCGCAAGTTTAAATCCGCACTTAACAACGCACAAAAAAAAGAGTTGGCATAAAACCAACCCTTCTTTTTTCAGACTTCTAGTGTCATTTTCCAGGCATTCTGCGCAAATCTCGCAAGATATACGCAATGAGTACCCGATCGTAAACGCCGAAGATTTTGAGCAACCTGATAGTTCCAAACTTGAAGTACTGCTCACCGACTGTACTTTCGGCAAATGCCTGACGGACGCTCTTGTCGGTCCATTCAATGACTCCGTCGGCATTTTTGAAACACCTGAGGTGCTTTTTCCAAGTCGGTGCCAGATGAATGACCAAGTCGTACGGCGTGAAGCTAACCTGGGCAACATGCATTGCCCATGAATAAACCTCCGTGAGTGACTTGTTGATCAACCCCTCATTCCAGACGTAATCATTGAGCAGACTACCATCCTCACCGATGTTCTGAAGCAAGCTCCATAGGATGTTCTCGGCGTGTTGACGCCAAACCTCATTTGTCAGTCCCTCAATACAGAACCTGAGGTTCTTCTCAATGAAATCCCAACAAGCTTGGCTCATCAGTGCCGGTTCGTCATACACTGCGGTGTAGCGCTGGTATTCCGCCGGAAGCGAACCGATGAAGTCGTAGTCATTGGCCGCGATAGCTCCACAACTGATACGTTGCATAGCCAATTCCATCAACAACTCACCGGTTTCTTTGTCGCGAACGATACATTCATGCCCGAATTCTGCCATGAAAGCCATAAACTCATCAGAAATGTGCGGAAAACGCTTCTCGGAACCGCCGACACCTAGACACTTCTGAAGAAGGTAGTCATTCACTAGGCGCTTCTGCGCCTCAAACTCATAGTGACCGTCAATGTTAAAGTCACTAACCTGCACGTGGCAAAGCTTTGCCATGGCGTCAATAATTCTACTTGCCATAGTTTTTGATTTTTAATTAATAATTTGAATATGTATAGCGATTTGTGACTAATCTATCATGTTTTTTGTCTAAAGTAAAGCAAAAAATTTAAGCGATTGGCATTTTTTCCAACCGCTTACAATAAAAATCCTACTTCCTATCCCTAAAGGTGGCTTATTTTGCGAAATAACCGCGGAAGTCCTCTTTCTAAAGGAAAAAATTTGAGATGGATAGAAGCAAATGTCCGGTGACTAAAATCCTAGTGTACACAGAAGTACATGGATTTTAGTCAATCCGGCTTCCATTTGCGATTAGATACTTAAATTTTGCACGCATTTAAGGGCATCAGCTGAGGCCGACGTAATCCCTCCCGCATACCCAGCACCCTCGCCTATCGGATATATCCCTTTGATATTGCTTTGAAAATCCACCCCACGCAACATACGTACCGGAGATGATGACCGACTTTCAACAGCCGTTAACACCGCATCAGCTTGCGCAAAACCGCGCAGTTTTTTATCCATTTGGCGAATTCCCTCCTGCAGGGCCGCATAAATATCCTTTGAAAAAAGTTTCTTAAAATCAGCCGGTGTCACGCCCGGAAGATATGACGGTATGACTGCCCCCAATCGCGCACTCGGTTTTGATGAAAGAAAATCCCCGAGCTTCTGCACCGGGGCAAAGTAATTACTTCCCCCTAAAACAAAGGCTTTTTTCTCCAATTCTTCCTGAAAATACATACCGGCAAGCGGATGTGAAGAGCCGAAATCCCGTTCATCAACATTAACCAACAAGGCGGCATTAGCATTTTCTTTATTGCGCAAAAACTCGCTCATCCCGTTGGTTACAACATGATTTTTGGCACTGGTTGCCGCCACGACCATACCCCCCGGACACATACAAAACGTATAAACCGAGCGGTTATTGGCTAAATGCACGGCAAGTTTATAATCTGCCGCCCCGAGATAAGGGGAAGAAGCAAACTTTTTACCATATTGCGAGAGGTTGATATCGGTTTGTTTATGTTCAATACGCACCCCCACCGCAAACGGTTTTTGGCTCATGGTAAGCCCTCTATCGTAGAGCATTTGGAAAGTATCACGTGCCGAATGACCGAGCGCTAAGAAGAGTTTATCGGTCTGAATTTTGTAAACCGAACCGTCACACCGTTTAATAACAGCCGCCTGCAAAACTTCATTTTTAACCTCAATATCTGCCAATGTCTCATAAAAGCGATATTCCCCACCGAGAGAAATGATTTTTTTGCGTAAATTCTCGGTCATTAAAAGCAATTTATCGGTCCCGATATGCGGTTTAGCAAGATAAAGTATTTCCTGAGGTGCGCCGGCTGAGGCAAATTCGTGCAAAACCTTAGCGGTAAATTTATCTTTTTTAATGCCGGTCATCAGTTTACCGTCTGAAAAAGTACCGGCACCGCCTTCACCGAATTGAACATTGGTCGTTTCCGAAAGTTCACCTGTCTGCCAAAATTTATCAACGGCAAGTTTGCGTTCAGCAACCGGTGCCCCGCGTTCCAAAACAATCGGTTTTGCGCCGGCTTCGGCAAGGGCTAGCGCTGCCATCATACCGGCAGGGCCGGCACCGACCACGACAGGACGACTCTTAAAACAAACATTTAGCTTTGAATAATCAAGTTTTTCTTGAACGCTCATCGCTGTCAAATCTGCATTTTCCGGCAAATTTTCAGCGCAATCAAATTCTGCCGCATACACAAAAAAGAGATTATCTTTATGGCGGGCATCTAAAGATTTTTTGACTAACCTTAAGTTTTCCAAAGAAGAAGCACCAAACTTATCGCGTATGGCGGAAAGCACAGCTTTTTCATCAGCATTTAGCGGCATTTTGATATTATTAAAGCGATAGTGTGGCATCAAAGAAATCCTTACAAATTTTCAAAAAGTTAGCGCACAATATTGAATCTGTCAAGCAGCATTGTAAGCTAAAGATGTTGACGATATTTAAAAAATATGCTACCATTTTCCTATGTTAAGAGGAGAAAAAGATGAGTAACGAGCCGTTTTTAAGCAAAACCGAACATATTTTATATATATGTTACAACACACGCTACCACGGTGCTAAAGGCGACATGAAAGAATTTGAGCGCACCATCCCTCTCATCAACGTTTATGAACCGACCTCCCTTCTATCCGAAGAACATTACACACCGGATTATATTGCCGGTATGTATCCGGAATTAGAGAACGCGTTAAAAGATTATAAAAAACAATTTAAGAAAAAAGCCGAACTTGCTCGTGCCATCCGCGAAAGAGAGGGTTTAACCAACACCCCGCTACATTTTTCCGATAAAGAATTAGCTGAAATATCCTCAGCCGTTATCAAAAAATATAACTTAAAAGACAAGTATGATTTTTCATCCCCGCCCACCAAAGAGCAACAGGAACGTATCAATCACCGCCTTTTGCCGAAACAGAAACGCGAATTAAAGAAGATTTATACGCCGACAATATTTCATATCGGCATAGCATTGGCTGAAAAATGTAAAGATTCTCGCTTAATACATAAATTTATGTATATGGTACGCGGCTCAACGGAAGCTATTGCCACCGGTGAAATAGATAAAAAAACCGCCCTAGAACATATGGATATAGAGGGTGTACCGCTAGGGCTTGATTTATTAGAACTCCGTGAAAAAGGTATATTAGATGCGGAATTAAACATCAAAGATATGGATGCTTTTAAGAAATCCAAAGTGATGACGAAATTTAAGTTTGAAGGAAAGACCTACAACTTGAGCGCCGCTTCTACCGGAATTATCTCTCCTGATTTAAGCTTAAAAAGATAGAGATATCTCGTTTTACAAACGTCCCCATTTTCAGGCTCTTTTATTGACATTGTAAAAGGCATGAAAATTGATTCGTCCCTTAGAGGTATGTTTTACTTTAGTATTGCTTTGTGTAATTATTTTTTGCAAAACCTCTTCCCAATCTTGTTTTACTTGTTCTGCAGCTCTGCCAACACCAT
>DEKL01000036.1:0-627 GCA_002353835.1 Alphaproteobacteria bacterium UBA2723 | reverse complement strand
TTCAGACATTTTTTGAGCATTTTTTATATAAGCTCTGACATAATCCTCTAAAGACTGATTTTTAGCATCTCGGAGACTTAAATCCACATTGCACCTTTCCAGCAACGTTGTAACAATATTATAAGCCTTTCCTTGATGTAACACAGAACTATTAGCCTCCATAGTCGCCATGAGCACAGTTTGCCCCGTTTTCGGATCCTGATAATTAATATCTGCCTTATTTTCTAAGGCAAGCAATACGGCATCAACATCCCCATTAATAGCCGCCGTCATCAACTTTTGGTTAGGTGTCAGTTGCTGAGTTTTAACTTTTTCATAAGATATTTCATTAGGAAAAACAATCTTTGTAGCCACAAGTCCGGCTAAAAGACCAGTCAATACTAAGCCTGTTTTTTTTAATTCGTCCATAACCAACCCCCTGTTACATCTTGAAACACTTACAATTTATCATAAAATCACATTATTGTCAACAACACTCCGATATTCAGACAATTTTCAAAACAGCCTCAATAAAAAACAGCTTAATACAACAAATAAATTTCCCACCGCCGCTAAAAAATACTTGCATTAAAAAAAATCATAAGCTATATATTTTTTCGTTGCCGTTTTAGCTCAGTTGGTAGAGCA
>DEKL01000065.1:9556-10457 GCA_002353835.1 Alphaproteobacteria bacterium UBA2723 | reverse complement strand
GGGGGTATCCGTAATATTAGATAATACGCGTGATGCCAGTTGCTCTGAAGACATTTCCAGCGAGAAAACGGCGACACCTTTCTCTTTAGGATCTAAATTTGAGTCTTTAGACATGGATAATGCTGCATTATAAGCTATATTTAAGGCAAGTGCGGTTTTACCCATTGCCGGACGACCGGCCAATATCAACAAATCTGACTTATTTAAACCGCCGAGTTTATAGTCCAGCTCATTTAAGCCGGTCGTCACACCGGTAATTTTGCCTTGTTTTTGCATATTTTTATCAATCATTTTCAAGGCAGCGGCTGATACTACACTGAAATCCTGCAAACCGCGTTGCCCGTCTCCATGCTCGGCAATATTAAACAAGCGACGTTCGGCTTTTTCTATTTGCTGGGATATTGTTTCCTCTATATTTTCATTCATTGCCTCACTGGCAATATCATAACCGGCGGCAATCAATTCACGGCGCAAGTATTTATCATATACAAACTGGGCATAATACTCAATATTGGTTAAAGGAGATGCGGCTTCGGCTAATTTTACCAAATAAGATATGCCGCCGACATCATTGAGGCTCCCTTCCTGTTCAAAATAGTTCTTTAAGGTAATGACATCCGCAACATGACCTCTGGCTATTAAACGCGAGATAACATCATATATCTTGATATGAATCGGATCCGAAAAATGTTCGGCGCGCAGAAAATCGGAAATTTTTTCATACGCCTTGTTGTTGGCCAACAATGCCCCTAAAAGTGCTTGTTCTGCTTTNNGCTTCTATATTGCGTGGTAAACGCGTAACATCCAGTTCTTCCATTTTACGAATCCTTTTTTCTCTTTTCCCCTGTTATGGAACAAAAGTTTGTTTTTTGCACTTAAATCATTTTTTTGCTGTGGATTA
>DEKL01000065.1:0-9495 GCA_002353835.1 Alphaproteobacteria bacterium UBA2723 | reverse complement strand
CAGGCAATATGTGTTACAAGCGGAGCAGTTTAGAGGTCATTTTTATAAAAAAGGACATTATTTATGGCAAAAAAAATTTTGGTTGCCGGTGGTGCCGGTTATATCGGCAGTCATGTGCAAAAGCAACTTCTTGAAGAAGGGTTTGAGGTTTTGGTTTATGATAACCTCTCTTCCGGCGATAAGGTTAACTTATTGAAAGGAGCCGATTTTATAGAGGGAGACATTTTAGATAAAAATACTCTTGATAAGGCAATGGCTCAAAATATTGACGGGGTTGTGCATCTGGCAGCAAAAAAAGCGGTCGGCGAATCTATGGAAAAACCGGAGATTTACGCTGAAAATAATATTTCCGGCGCTATCAATATCTTAAACTCTATGATTAAAAACGGCGTGCAACATATTGTTTTTTCGTCATCTGCCGCCGTTTACGGTATGCCTGAATATACACCGATTGATGAAAATCATCCGATTAACCCGATTAATTATTACGGCTATACCAAGTATGCCATTGAGCAAAATATGGCATGGTTTGCCAAACTCGGCAAACTTAATTATGCGGCTTTAAGATATTTTAACGCTGTCGGTTATGCGGCGGATAAATCCATTACCGGACGTGAACGTAATCCGCAAAATCTCTTACCAATTATCATGGAAGTTGCCACCGGTAAAAGGGAAAAGCTTTCTGTTTTCGGTAATGATTATGATACACCGGACGGAACGTGTATTCGTGACTATGTGCATGTTTCCGATTTAGCCAAAGCACATACGGCGGCAATGCGCAAATTGATGACGGAAAAATCTTCCTTTGCACTTAATCTCGGTACCGGTAAAGGCACCAGCGTTAATGAAGTTATTGCGGCAACAGAAAAAGTTATCGGCAAAAAACTTAACTATGACTATGCGCCGCGCCGTGCCGGTGATCCGGCCATGCTCACGGCAAAGGCTGATAAGGCATTTGAATTGTTGGGTTGGAAGCCTAACTATACCAATATTGAGGATATTGTCCGTACGGTTTGGAATTTGGAAATTTAATAAGCTAATTTAATAGGATAGAAAAATGTTAGAAAATTTTGAATATTCATTTACACACCACGCTGTTCTTTCACAAGGACTGATGTGGACATGCTTTGCCATAGCGGTTTTAGTATTGTTATTCTTGGATTTATTTGTTTTCAATCGCAAAAATGAGGTTCCGAGTTTTGCACATACTTTATGGGTTTGCGTGGCATATATCGGTGCCGGTCTTTTATTCGGCGTGTTTGTATGGTATGAAGAAGGCACATCCAAAGCTATGGAATATTTCACCGGTTTCTTGGTCGAAAAAAGTTTATCCATGGATAATATTTTCGTGATGTCGGTTATTTTTACCAGTATCGGTGTACCGAGAATTTACCAACACCGCGTGCTGTTTTGGGGTATTTTGGGCGCAATTGTGATGCGTGCCTTACTGATTGGTGTCGGTGAAGCGCTTATTTCCAATTTCCATTGGGTATTATATCTGTTCTCCGCGTTCTTAATCTATACCGGAACGAAAATGATTATGGATCATCAGCAAAATGCTGAAGAAGAAAACAACGAGGAAAAAATTAAAAATAGTCGTATTTACAAGACAATAGAAAAGTATCTTCCAGTAACACATCAAATTGACGGACCGCATTTTATCACCGTAAAAAAGGGAAAACATTACATTACCCCGTTGCTGTTTGCCTTAATTACGATAGAGTTGATGGACGTGGTTTTCGCGCTTGACAGTATTCCGGCAATTTTCTTATTAACCGAAGATGTGTTCATTGTTTATACCAGTAACATTTTCGCAATTTTGGGCTTAAGAGCGCTGTATTTTCTGCTGGAAGCGGCCGTTCACCGTTTTATTTACTTAAAACATGCGCTTTCTATTGTGCTCATCTTTATCGGTGCTAAGATTTTCTTACCGTTTATCGGAATTCATCTGCAAACATGGCACTCGCTCGCCATAACCTTTGCTCTTCTCTTTGGCGGTATTTTCTTCTCACTGTTTAAGGAAAATCATCAAAAAGCCTAGGAGGTTGTGATGCAGAACGGCAAGCAGATAGATATTCTTTATAAAGTAACTTATATTTATCTTGCTTTGCCGTTGCTTGTTTTCCTGTTGAGTTGGTTGGATTATGGTTTTGAAATCGGTTTTTCCTTATTTTATATCATTGGATTTTATTACACATATTCAAGTATTAAAAGCAACAACTTAAAGTATTACATTAAAAACAATGCAGTTATAATCTCTTTTAGTTTGGCTCTTATTTGGTGCTTTTTTGCCGGTATCGGCTACTTTTATTATCAGTCTTTTGATTTCCATTTCAGAAATGCGGTATTTCGTGATTTGATTAACTACGAGTGGCCGGTTTTTTACGATAAAGCCAATACACCTTTGGTTTATTACGTTGGATTTTGGCTTGTTCCTGCGTTTTTAACCAAAATATGCGCCTTGTTCGGCTTTTCTCAAGAGACTTTGTTTATTATCGGCAATGTGTTGCTTTTGTTTTATGCCGCTTTAGGTACGGGGCTTGTTTTCTTGCATTTCGGTCTTGCCGTTAAAGCTGATAATCTAAAGAAATTTCTACTGGCAATAATAGGTTTTGTTTTCTTTTCCGGCTTGGATATTATCGGCTATAAATTCTTCGTTCTTTGGAAGCAGCCTTTTGATTATCATTTGGACTGGTGGGCATCCATTATCCAATATTCATCTATTACAACCAGTATGTTTTGGGTATTTAATCAATTTATTCCGGCTGCTTTGATGACTTTACTTGTTTATAATGAGCGGCAAATTAAAAATTTTGGCTTTTTGGTGCCGTTAATGTTGTTTTTGGCACCCTATCCCACCGCAGGTATCGGTACTTTTATGATTGTCTATGCCGGTTACGAATTTTTCAATGCAAAGAGAAAAATGATTTTTATTAAGGAAAACATCTTTTCTATACCAAATATTATCGGTGTTTTTTGGCTGTTGCCACTCGTTGTTATGTATTTTATAACAAATACGCAGGGAATAGACAGATGGGAATTCTTTATGAATTTTATTGTCCTTAGAAGATTATTATTGTTTATGCTGCTGGAATTTCTATTGTATGCTTTTGTGCTTTGTTTTAGGTACAAGAAAGATGTCTTCTTCATAACTGCTGTTGTTTCTCTTATTTTTATCCCGTTTCTGCGTTTAGACCAGCAAAATAATTTTTGTATGCGCGCTTCAATGCCTGCCCTTGTTTTATTGGCCGTCTTTACCGTTCGTTTTATCTATGAAAGTTTTGAAGATAAAAAATACACGTTTTTAAGAACTTTGCTTATTTGCCTATGGCTTATCGGTACTGCTACGCCGATTATGGAGTTTTATCGCGGTATTCATTACGTTAATGAGGAAAAAAAGCTTGATTTGGTGAAAGATGAAATTTATACGCTTAACCAGTCTTTTGTCCGTATGCCTGAATTCGGCTGGGATGCTAATCACCAATTTACGGCAAGAAGATATAAAACTGATATTTTTTGGCAATTTATCGCGAAAAGAAATTATTGAGAAAAGGCAGATAAGTCTTAAAAAATATTTGACTTTAGCTATATAATATGAATATTTTGGTAGCAGGTATTTTTGATAGAGGAAAACTATGTTGATTTTATTTATTTTAGCGCTTTTACTGGTCAGCATTGAAGCTTATGCTAATCCGGCTTGTGCCGTTTGTACGGTAGCGGTTGGGGCTTCTTTAGAAATTGCACGGCGGATGGGCGTTGATGACGGTGTTGTCGGCGTGTGGGCCGGTGCTTTCTTGATTTTACTCGGATATTGGACTTTGAAATGGATGGATAAAAAAGGGTGGCACTTCAAAGGACGCGACTTTATCGTTTTAGTCAGCTCGGTGGCCATGATTTTGTTTATGTACATTTCTCAGTTGGTTTACACCCCGAAGGCTATTCTCGTTTTTTGGCTTGATCCGTTCTTGTTTGCGACGATTTGCGGGGCTTTGGTTTTGCACTATTCATCGGAATTTTATCAATGGATGAAAAGACATAACGGCGGTCATGCACACTTCCCGTTTGAAAAAGTTGTTGTTCCGGTTGCCGCTTTAGCACTGACATCTTGGTTGTTTGCTTATTTACAACTTTGCGCACCGGTTATGCCTGATTTAAGCAGTTTATAAGGAGTTTTTAAAATGAAAAAAGCAGAAAATGTAAAAGAATTTGTTGAACGTATTGATGCTACCAAAAAAGTTAATCCGAAAGATTTATCTTCCGACCAGGATTTAACGATTGCCATCATGAACTTGATTTCTATTGAAGAGCATTTGGTGTTTTCCGGCGCGAAGACCGGTAAAAATTCTTTCTATGATTTGATAGAAGATGTGCGTGAAACACGTAAAAAACTTATGCTTAAGATTATTCCGTCTTATGAGGGCGAGGTTTGGTGCATTTCTAAGCACTTGCTTGCTTCTTCCATGCGCTTGATGGAGGTCGGTACCAAACAACAGAGTTTGGGAAATAAAGAACAAGCTTATGATTTATTTAATAAAGCCTATGATTTGTATTGTCTGTTTTGGGGCTTAAATATGAATATGCTTAATGTTTCCGATATGAAGTGGATTGAGGATAGCGTTGAAGATATTAAGAAAATCAGCGAAAAAATCAACAAAGAAGCACCGGCTGTGGTTGGCAGTGATGTTGTTGCCGAACCGGTTGCCGAAGAACCGAAGAGCGGTTTTGCTAAAATGAAAGCCTTTGTTCGCAAAGCAGTTGATTGCTGTATTGAATAATCTCAGTGATATTCAAAATTAAGAGAGCTTACCTTGCGGCAGGCTCTCTTTTTTCTTTTGTAAACGCAACGAAACTAGAGTTGTCCCCAGTTCTCGGGGGCGTGATACCAATTTTCCAGAACGGCACCATCTTCTGCCGAGAACAGTTTCATCTCTGTACCGGCGCGGACGATTGTGGCATAGTCTGTCAAAGTCTTCAGTTTCACACCGGCATCTTCAAAACGCTTGATTGTCTTAGGCCAGCCATAGGTGACGATGGCAACGACGCCCAGTACCTCAGCACCGGTTGCTCGCACGGCTTCAACAACTTCCAGACATGAGCCACCGGTAGAGATGAGATCCTCAATGATGATGACCTTGGTTCCTTCGCCCAACGGATGACCGTCAATCTTGGTCTTCATGCCGTGATCCTTGGCCTCTTGACGAACGAAAGCATAGCCGGCACCGAAGTCAAAGGCAATACAACTTGCCCAGAACAATGCACCCATAGGAACACCGACGATTGTAATCTCAGCATGGGAATCATACTCATCCCACATGGCGTTGACGGCATCCATAAAGTCATTCAGAATGATGTTGTAGCAATCTGAACTCTTGGTCATTTCCCTGTTGTTACAGTAGATTGGGCTCTTGATGCCGCTCTTAAAGGTGATGGCATCTTTCGGGTTCGGGAAGAACTTGACCGCTCCTGCGCTAAGCAATGCTTTAGCAATTTCTTTTTTGTTCATAATTAATAATTTTATGAAGTTAGACATAACGTGTGCTAAACACACAATAATAAATAAGATACGGCTATCATATTTATTTTCTTTTTTTTGTCAATAAAAAACTTGATTTTTATTTTTTTGTCCTTATAGTTCCTATTACAAAATATCTTATTGTTTCACCCTTTAATTTTATGTCTTATGAACTATTCTAAATTAGTTGAACAGATTTTCGCAAAGAAATCTTTTCTGTGTGTCGGTTTGGATGTTGACGGGGATAAAATCCCGCAATGTCTGGTGGATGCTAACCCAAAATGTGATGTAACGGATTTGGTGCTGCATTATGCCTGTGACATCATTGATGCTACTGCTCCCTATGCGGTTGCCTATAAGCCAAATCTTGCCTTCTATGAGCGCTATGGTTCTCGTGGTTTGGCTGTGCTTGAAGAAATTGTGACCTACATCAAGAAAAATCATCCGGAAATACTGGTTATCGCTGATGCCAAGCGCGGAGATATCGGTAACACGGCAACCCAGTACGCCAAGGCTATTTTCGGTAATCTCAAGGCGGATGCCGTGACTCTTAACCCCTACATGGGCTACGACAGTGTTAAGCCTTTCCTGACCTACCATGATGTGGCACGTGATGCAACCTGTTGGTCTGTCATTCTGGCGCTGACCTCCAATCCCGGCGGGCTTGACTTCCAGATGATTAAGGACAATTTCGGTGTTCCCCTCTACCAACAAGTTCTGGCGACAACCAGCGGTTGGAAAGAGAGCAGTTTTGAGAACACAATGTATGTGGTGGGCGCCACGCGTGCGGAGATGCTGACGGAAATAAGGAAGATTGTGCCGAGGCATTTCCTCTTGGTTCCCGGTATCGGTGCACAGGGCGGAAGCCTTGAAGATGTGGCAAAGTTTGGTATGACACCTGACTGTGGCTTGCTCGTTAACTCGTCACGCGGTATCATCTATGCCAGCAAAGATGCTGACTATGCCGAGGCTGCCGGAGCTGCTGCGCAGAAACTACAGAAACAGATGGCCGAGCTTTTACCAAAACGTTAGAAAAATCTGTACCTTATTAAGCCTCTCTTGATGAGAGGCTTTTTTATATAAAAAAACATCTTCGCTTGGCAACGAAGATGTTTTTTTGTTTGTATAATGAATTAAAATTTTCTATGCGGTTGCAACTCTCTCACCGGTTGCTAAAATTTGCATTCGTCTTTTCAAGTCCTTAAAAAGCTTATCCTTAAAACCTTTAATTCCGTCTTTTTCAAAATGTGAACCTTTTTCTACGGCAATCATTACCAAATCACCATGGCGAGGATCATAACCACCGTTAATATTGACAACCATTGCCGCCTTACGGAAATTTAATACCAAAGGATTTTCCGTCACATAACCGGCACGGTCTTTTATTGTGTTTAACGGCATTGTCCGACACAACAAATTGATAACGTCTTCTGATGTTTCGCACTTTTCCAAGGATTCAACGAAAATTTTGCCTTTTTTCTTGGCTTCCAACGGTTCGTTGTCCGGACCCTTACCGGCGATCAAATCTGCCTTTAGGGCTTCGCGTTTTGTCGTCTCATTCATGGTTGCCTCCTCTTATAATAATTACATCTCTCTTATGTTTTGATTATAGCATGTTTTTAATGGATACGCAAGCTTTTTTTGTAACAAAATTGTCACATTTTAGTGATTTCTTGTTAAAAAATATCTTGACAACAGTTTTAAGTTTTCGGCGCGGTTACCAAAGCTTGAAATCAATGTTTCTGCCTCGTTGATTAAATCTGCGGCAATTTCTCTGGCCTTAGAGACTCCGTAGATACCGACAAAGTTTAATTTTTGTTGGGCTTTGTCCTTTTTTAAGGTCTTGCCGACAAGCTTTTCGTCCCCCTCAACATCTAAAATATCATCAGTTATTTGGAAAGCAATACCCAAATTACGCGAAAACTTTATCAATGTTTCTCTTTCTTTTGGGGTTGCTTGACCCAAAACCGCACCGGCTTCGCACGGATAACGCAACAAACAACCGGTTTTTAGCTCTTCGGTATGTTCTATAACTTCTTTCGGGTTCGCAAAATTTTGGTGGGAATCCGTATATAAATCCAAAACCTGACCGGCTATCATACCTTGGTAAGCACCGGCCGCACGCGAAAGCAATAAGGTTAATTCCACCTTGGTTTCTGCCGGCAAATCAGCATTGTTTAGGACTTCAAAGGCATAGGTTAATAAACCGTCTCCGGCTAAAATTGCGGTTGCTTCATCATAGGCTTTATGGCAGGTCGGCTTTCCGCGTCTGAAATCNNCGTCTGAAGTCATCATTATCCATCGCCGGTAAATCATCATGTATCAGCGAATATGTGTGCAACATCTCTAAAGAGGCAGCAACCGGCAAGGCTTTTTCATAAGAAACGCCGAATAAAGCCGAAGTTTCATGCAATAAAAACGGGCGTAATCTTTTACCGCCGTTCATCAAACTGTAATGCATAGCCTGAACGGCGCGATGTTCCAAATTCTCGGCTTTGGGAAAATATGTTTCCAAATCCGCATTAAATTTTTGGGAATATGCGCCTAAGATTTGCTCTATTTCTGCCATAATCGTCCTCAAAAAAATATATTATGCTTCCACGTTTTCAAGCGGTGTTGTGCTCATTGTGCCGTCTTTATTGATTTCTATTTTTTCAACTTTAAGCGTGGCAGCGGCTAGTTTCTCCTGACACAGTTTTTTTAGGGCTACGGCTTTTTCATAAGCGCTGACTGCATCATCTAACTTGGTTCTGCCGCTTTCCAACTCACGGACAATATTTTCCAGCTTAGTGAGGGCTTCTTCAAAACTTAAATTGCTGATGTCTTCATTTTCTGACATAATTTTCTCCTTTGAATTACAGCTTGATTAACTCTATTTCTTTATTGGGTAAGTCTTTGACACCTATTCCTAAGGCTGCAAGCTTGTCACGAATTTCGTCTGATTTTGCCCAGTCTTTGGCGGCACGTGCGGCGGCTCTTTGTTCCAATAAAGCGGCAATTTCCGGTGTGACCTCAATTTTTTCGGCTTGGCGCGGAGCAATATCTTTTAAGAACAGATTTAAGACACCATCTACATGCATCAAAAAGGCTAAGCGCAAAGCGGCCGATTTTTTATTGTCCTTGACGATATTCCACATATAAGAAAGAGCAACCGGCGTTTTCAAATCATCAAACAAATAACCGTTAAATTCTGCTTTAATGCTCTCTAACTCGGCTGTTTCTTCGGGCGTTAATGTTTTACCGGTGCTTTCAGCCTTAAATTCAGCCACGGCATCTGCTAAGTTTTCATAAGCTTTTTTCGCCGCATCCATAGCTTCATCCGAGAAAATTGCCGAACTGCGATAATGTGAAGTTAAGCAAAAATATTTATAGTGCACGGGCTGATAGCCTTTTTCTACCAATGTATCCAGTGTTAAGAAACCACCCTTGGATTTACTCATCTTGCCGGATTTGTTGTTCAAAAATTCCATGTGTACCCAGTAGTTCACCCATTCATGTCCGAAACGAGCTTCAGACTGGGCAATTTCGTTTTCGTGGTGGACCGGAATATGGTCTATACCCCCGCAGTGAATGTCTATACGTTCGCCAAGATATTTGGTGGACATGGTGGAACATTCTATATGCCAGCCGGGATACCCCCTGCCCCACGGACTATCCCATTGCAAAATCTGATTTTCAAACTTAGATGAGGTAAACCACAAAACAAAGTCTGACGGATTTTTCTTATTCATATCCTGTTCGGTACGAGCGCCGTGCTTCAAATCTTCACGGTTCTGACCGGATAAGCAACCGTAACGCGGGAATTTGGCGGTATCAAAATAAACGTTACCGTTGGAAATATAGGCAAAGCCTTTGTCTTCCAATGCTTTAACAAACTCTATCATATCTTGTATATGCTCGGTGGCACGGCATACGATAGTCGGTCTTTTCAAACCCAGAGCCGCGGTATGACGGAAGAAGGCATCTTCATACATACGAGCAAT
>DEKL01000126.1 GCA_002353835.1 Alphaproteobacteria bacterium UBA2723 | reverse complement strand
CAAGACGTGTAATGCGGTTTTTAGTAACTCTCAAATTTGCGCCGAGTTTACGGGCTCTGGATCTTAAATCATCCATTTCAGCCACGGTTAAACCTCTGTAATGAGCAACAACCACAGCCTCTGCGCCGGAAACCAAGCCGTTCATTTCATTTAAGAGCTCAGCTTTTTCTTCGCGATTCACTTTAAATTACTCCAAAAAATTGTTTTGTTTATGATTTTGCAAAAGACAAAACCCTAAAGCAAAACGTTACCACATCTGCCGAAGATTTTGATTTTAAAAACAAAAAAACCGGCAGTACCAAATCTGTCCGGAGGGAGAAAAAAAGCGGCTCGGAGCAACCCCGACCTCAATTCATATACTCCGTCTGCGCAGGAAATTAAGGATGTTTTCACTGAAAGGCTAAGTTAGCTCAAACTCAATAAAAACGTGACCGCCTGCGGTCTTGGACAGCGCCGAGCAAAACCATTGAAAACCAACCGTTTCGCTCAAGTTGAGAAAGCTTTTATAACATAAAATCCGTTCTGTCAAGCATTTTAAAGCAAAAAAAGCAAATTTTCTTACTAAAGTTACTTGCCAACAGCTAAAAAATAGGGTATAATCAAGTAATATAAAGCATCTGTGAGGTGTAACATGACGGAAAAGATAAATGAAATATTGGCAGAAACATGGCCGGAATTAAAAGGTAAAGAGCTTTCTGAAGAAGAAGAAATATTTTTATTAAAAGTAGACGTTGCACGCAAAGACAGCAAAAAAGCAGACCAAACGACAAGTGCCAAAACAGTTGACGACTTATTCTTAGCAACCTACGGTGAGATGATTGAAAGCATGAAAAAGCCTGATATGACGGAAAAAGAGCTTGAGGAATTTGAAGCAAACGTCAAAATGCTAAAAGATGCATTTGTCATGGAACAATCTGAAGCAAATACACCGGCGGAAGAGATTCCGGTAAATAAGACCCCTGATGAAATTTTCCAAGAAACCTATGGTGATATGCTTCAAGGTATGGATGAAAAAGATATTGAAGCACTAAAAGAAGCTTTTACAGAGGATTTAAAAAAAGCGGATTCTGCTTCTAAGACGGATATGTCTTTGGTTAAAGCTAACACAAATGAGGAAAATGTAGAAAGATACGAACCGATTTTATCATCTGCCACAGACCTGTTACATGTATACAACATCTTACATAAAGACTTTAGCAGACTAAACGAAGAAATGTTAAAAAATGTCGATATGAATACAGATTTATCAAATTCCAGTTTAAATACTTACCAAGAAACAAACTATGACTACATGTGGAAATTGCAAACCTTTTTTGCAAATGATCTGTTAGATAGAGGAAGTACTTCCGCAGATATTGTCATTGAAGAAATTCACCGCACAGGTAGTGCCAAAGGATTGAAAAGCATTTTAGAAGCCAATCCTGAAGTTCAGCAGATGATGAACGTGTTAGAAGCCAAAGCGGAAACGAGTTTAGGTATGTTCACCGGCAAATCATGGGAAAAACTTTCGGCTGATGAGCAGAAAAGCTTAATGGATATTGCCAAAGAAAACCCCAAAGAGATGATTATTTTAGCCCATGGCTGCAAAGATTGTAAAATTTTCGGCATTGGTGATTTGAAAGCCAAAATAGAATCACCTGAAGTAAAAGCTAAAGCCAAAGAAGTTTTGGCAACGGATTTAACCCCAAGTATCAAGCATTTGGCAGAACATCCGTTAGAGGGTATGGATAAGAAACTGGGTATCGGCGGCGAGTTTAAGGAAGATTTAAGCTTAAATCTCAGTGCCGCAAGACAAGCCCGTGCATAGGAGAAAAGACATGAGTTATTCCGAATATGAAGACCCTGCCGTTATGATTTGCAAGATGTGCATAAATAGGCAACTGACTGATGAAGAATTACACGAGTTTGCCAACTTAGGGGTAATGTTGGAGAGCAATGAAAACTATGCCAAGAAATTTATTTTTGAAACTCAGAAAGAGTATCGTCACTTTAACTATCTGAAAAACAAAGGCCAAGAAAAGCCGGTATCGTGCTTAGAAATGTTATCGCTGTTAAGAGAGCGTACCAATGAGCAACTGCAAAAGACAGCTGATGAGTGTGTGGAAATTCCGCTGATTCCGGAATACACCAAGGAATTTGATAATAAGAAAGCGCATAATACGGACTTATTAAAACGCATTGCCGAAATCAGGAACAAACTTCCGTAAAAAACAAATCGTTGCAGGTGGCACTGCCACTGCGCCTCGCACTCACTCAGGGCATGACGTTTTAAATGGTTTCACTCACTCAGAATATTCTCTCGGTCGGAGAGTATACCCACCCCCCCAAGGGAAAGCTCAATAGTGTTGGAGGTGGCACTGCCACCACTGCCACCACTGTCACCGTGTATAACCTTTCTTTTATGTTTACATTTTCTAAACACCCTCATAAAATAAGCCCAACTTAGGATTATTTTAAAAGGATATCAAATGAAAAAGCTTTTCTCTCTTATTGCAGCGCTGTTTTTATTGATTTCAGCCCCTGCCAAAGCCCAATTAAACGTCAGCATTAACGGAGCCACCCAAGCGCCGATTCCGGTCGCTTTCCCTGCCATTATCTCTGATAATAACGGCTTAGGCGCCTTTTTAGGCTTTTCTTATGCCAACAAGGTGCGTGATGTTGTCTTGGCAGACTTGGAAAGAAGCGGTTTGTTCAGAATCATCAACGAACGAAGCTACATCCAAAAATTCAAAACCATTGAAGACCAGCCGATTTTCGGTGACTGGACGGTCATAAATGCCCAAGTCATCGTGCAATCTGCCATCTGGGAAGAAGATGATACCGAATTGAAGTTAAAATTCAAATTATGGGACGTTGTCAGCCAAAAAGAACTGCTTTATGAAGCTTACACCGCCAATAAAGACAACTGGCGCCGTATGGCACACTCCATGGCTGATGCCATTTATGAGAGATTGACCGGTGATAAAGGTTACTTCAACACCGTTATTGCTTACATTTCCGAATCTGGTCCGGCCAGCCGCCGCACCAAGAGATTAGCAATGATGGACCAAGACGGTGATGGTCATCAGTTCTTAACTTCCGGTGCCAATTTGGTCTTAACTCCGCGCTTTTCGCCGGATATGCAATACATTGCTTATCTCTCATTTGTTAATAACAGACCGCGTGTTTACCTCTATAATTTGAGGACACAACAAACCGAGCTGTTGGGCAATTTCCCCGGCATGACCTTTGCCCCTGCCTTCTCGCCGGATAGCAAATATCTGCTGATGAGCTTTGCCCAAAACGGTGTGACCGATATTTATGAAATGGAATTAGCCACCAGAAAGATTAAAAAATTAACTTCCGGCCCGAGCATTGACACCTCCCCGAGTTATTCGCCGGACGGAGAGAAGATTGTCTTTAACTCAGACCGTGGCGGTAATCAACAAATTTATGTGATGGACAGAGACGGCAGTAACGTTGAGCGTATCAGCTTCCGCCAAGGCAGTCGTTATGCCACGCCGGCATGGTCACCGAGAGGGGATTATATCGCCTTTACCCGTATGGAAGGTAAACAGTTCTATATCGGTGTAATGTATCCGGACGGCAGCGGCGAAAGAACATTAGCCACCGGTTGGTTGGTTGAAGGCCCGACATGGTCACCAAACGGTCGTGTCTTGATGTTCTTCA
>DEKL01000057.1:9363-14529 GCA_002353835.1 Alphaproteobacteria bacterium UBA2723 | reverse complement strand
AAAGATTTGATTTACAAAAAAATTGTTGTTTAAATTTTTCTGATTTTTTTGATATGCTTGTTCCATTTGAAAAAGATTATAGAAATATGGTAGAAAATAGAAATCCTAATACTTTTTGTCCTAATAATTGTCCTGATATTTTTATGTTTCAAACTAGAATTGCTTTAAAAAATGTTTTTAATGCTTTAATTGATTATGAAAATAAATTAAATTTAATGAAGAGAAATTATACTGCTTTGAGATTGAAATTAAAAGATATTTTTAATTTAATTGATTCAAATAGTGAACAATATGGAATTAACAATTATACTGTATCTACTACATCATTAGAAGATGTTTTTATTAAAATTAATACAAATACTAATTTAAATAATATGAAAAATTATATGCCATTTTCTCCTAAAATTTCTGCGACTGATAGAAAAGATATACCAATTCAAAAAATAAAATTTAAAAATTCAAGAAAAAAAATTAAGAAAACAAAAAGAAAAAGAAAAAAGATTACAAGAAGATTTATTATTTGAAGAAAAATTAAAATTAGAAAAAATTTTTTCATCTTAAATAATTTTAATATATTTATAAATTATTTATTTAGAGTCTGAAGACTAATTTTAAATATTTATTTTTATGGAGAGACCTGTGTCTGAGAAAAATCTGGTCATATCAATAGATGCTATGGGGGGGGATAATTCCCCCAAAGTAGTTATAGAGGGTTTATCTTTAGCACATCAAAGAAACCCTAACATCCGTTTTTTGGTGTATGGAGACAAAGCAAAAGTTGATGCAGAAATCGCTAAGTATCCGGCCTTGAAAGAGGTATGCGAAGTTTTTCATACGGCAGAGTTTGTCCACAATGAAGATAAGCCATCTCACGTGATTCGTAATCGTGCCACCAGTATGTACCAAGCCATAGAAGCCGTTAAACTCGGTAAATCTCAAGCGGTGGTATCGGCAGGCAATACGGGCGCGTTGATGGCTATTTCTAAAATGGTCTTAAAGACAATCCAAAAAATTCACCGTCCGGCGATAGTCAGCATTATGCCACATGAAAAAGGGCGCTACGTAATGCTTGATTTAGGTGCCAATACGGAATGTGACGGTATCAATTTGGCAGAATTTGCCTTAATGGGCAATATTTATGCTAAATGTGCGTTCAATATGGAAAAGCCGCGAGTCGCCTTATTAAATATCGGCGCCGAAGAAATGAAAGGCAAAGATGAAATTCATGCCGCGGCACATATCTTAAAGAGTGCGCACTTAAATCTCAATTTTATCGGTAATATTGAACCGCATGAAATCCCCAAAGGCAAAGCAGATGTTATCGTTTCAGATGGTTTTTCCGGTAATATATACTTAAAAACCGTTGAGGGAACGTGTCATCTGGTTATGCACATGATAAAGTCCAGCATTAAAGATTCCTGGTTGGCAAAACTCGGATTGCCTTTTATGCTCGGTGCAATTTCCAAATTAAAAAAGAAATCGGACCCGCGTCTGTATAACGGCGCAATGTTTGTCGGCTTAAACGGTTTATCAGTTAAGAGTCATGGTGGAACGGATGGATTAGGTTTTTCCGTTGCCGTTGAAAATGCCGCCAAATTAGTTGAAAATGATTTTGTAGATTCTATTCGTCGTGAGCTTGAAAATATAGACTTAGACGAGATTTCACAGGAAGCATATTATGAAGTGTATTAGAACAAAAATTATCGGTTGCGGGCATTATTTGCCTGAGAAAGTATTAACCAATGACGATTTATCCAAGATGGTTGAAACCAATGATGAATGGATTAGCACACGTACGGGTATCCGTTCACGTCATATTGCCAAAAAGGAAGAATTAACATCAGATATGGCATTAAAGGCCGTCAATATGGCAATGAAAAATGCCGGTATCAGTGCCGAAGATTTAGATTTGGTGCTGGTAGCGACCGCCACTCCGGATAAGACAACTCCGGCAACCGCTTGTATATTAGCCGGTAAATTAGGCGTAAAAGTCGGTACCCCGGCTTTTGATGTCAATGCTGCTTGTTCCGGATTCGTCTATGCATTAACCATGGCGGATAATATGGTTAAGTTAGGTCAGATTAAAACAGCCGCTGTTGTCGGTGTTGAAAACCTTTCAAAAATCGTAGATTGGCAAGACAGAAACACCTGCGTATTGTTTGGTGATGGTGCCGGTGCGGTCATTATTCGCGCCTCGGAAGGCGAGGGAACGGCAGAAGACACTGGTATCCTTGCTACCAAGATTTATGCAGACGGCTCACAAACCGAAAATTTATATGCCACCGGTGGTGTTGCAGAAACACAAAACTCCGGTTTTATCAAAATGAACGGTAAAGAAGTATTCAAGTTTGCCGTTGGTGCTATGTGCGAAGCAAGTCATGAAGTTCTAAGAATAGCCGGAGCCAAAGAAGAAGATATAGACTGGTTATTACCGCACCAAGCCAACAGTCGTATTATTGCCAGTGTCGGCCAAAAACTTAATGTGGCAGATGAGAAAGTTATCATAACTGTTGATCATCACGGAAATACTTCTGCCGCATCAATTCCTTTGGCTATCTCAGAGTCGGTTGCAAACGGTAAGATTAAAACCGGTGATTTGGTGTTGATACCGGCTATGGGTGCCGGCTTCACATGGGGCGGTTTGCTCATAAGATTTTGATTTTAAATTTAAAAAAATCATATGCATAATTGAAGATAAGCTATTGAATTATGCAATCTGAAGGGATATGCTGTTAGCAATAAACAACATTTTATTATAGAAAGGTGAGAAATGACAACTATTACTCGTGCTAATATTGCAGAGAGTGTCTGCGAAGAAATCGGATTATCCCGCAAAGACGCCGGCGATATTTTAGATATGGTTATAGATGAGATAAAGAATGAACTGGTTGCCGGCAAAGATGTTAAAATTTCTACATTCGGTTCATTTTGGTTGAAGAAGAAAAATGCTCGTATCGGTCGTAATCCAAAAACCGGTGTTGAAGCAGAAATCACGCCGCGTACGGTAATTTCTTTCCGTCCTTCGCAAACTTTGAGAAAAGCAGTTAACAAGAACGGTTAATCATCATAGAATAAAGATATGGAACGGCCTAATAAACCGTTCCATTTGTGTGAAACAGGAGGGAAAATGAGCATCAATAAATCCAAATCCGCATTTAGGAGTATTGCAGAAGTCACCGAAGATTTAGGGGTGGCCCCTCACGTTTTGCGCTTTTGGGAAACAAAGTTTTCACAGATAAAACCGATGAAAACAAAGTCTGCTCGCCGTTATTATCGCCCGGATGATGTTGAGTTGTTGGCCTTAATCAAAGATTTATTGTATAATCGCCGCTACACCATAGAGGGCGTACAAAAGTTATTTAAAAATCGCAGTCTGAAAGATATTTTAGGAACGGAAATTCAAAAAGATTTTTTTGAGGAAGAAACCGAAACCCCTAAAACAGATGATAGTGATGTTCTTGCTATGAGTGAAACCATAAAAAATGCCGTTGCGGAATTAACGGAATTAAAGCAAGAGCTTATATTATTATCCTTAAAGTAAGGAATAAGATATGTCAGAAACAGAGCAACGTTTCATAGATATAGAGATGGCTTTATCTAACCTAGAGCGCGTGGTTGAAGATTTAAACGAGGTCATTATCAGCCAAGGTAAGGATATTGCTTTTTTACAAAAGCAAAATCATTATTTGACGGAAGCCGTCAGAAATACGCAAAGTACAGTTAAACCGGAAGAGGAGGAAACTCCTCCGCCACATTATTAAAATGATCAGTTAGGAGGGACTATGAAAAAGTTTTTATTATCTTTATTGAGTGTTTTTTTAATCAGTGCCGGCGCTAATGCCGCAGATGTTAAAGACCCTGAAAATGCTTTATTGTTAAAGTTAAAAGATGGTGATGTCATCATAGAGATGTATCCCGATGTTGCCCCGAATCACGTTGCTCGTATCAAAGAGCTGGCAAGACAAGGTTTTTATGACGGGTTAAAATTTCACCGCGTGATAGCAGGTTTTATGGCACAGACCGGGGATCCGTTAGGTAACGGTACCGGTGGTAGCGGTCAAAAATTGAAAGCTGAATTTAATGCCAAACATCATGGTCGTGGTACGGTTTCTATGGCCAGAGCGCAAGATCCGGATTCCGGTGACAGTCAATTCTTTATTTGCTTCGCAGATGCCGGGTTCTTAGATGGCAAATACACGGTGTGGGGACAGGTTGTTTCCGGTATGGAATTTGTTGATAATATCAAGAAAGGCACCGGTAGCAACGGCGAAGTCTATGATCCGGATAAGATTATCTCATTAAAAGTTTTAGCCGACGTTCAATAGAAAAATAATCAGAGTAAAAAAAGGGAGCTTAAAGCTCCCTTTTTTGCACATAAGACAACAGTAAAGCAATAAAGATTATCAAAATAATCCACATAATCCTCACCGTATTGACAATATTCTTAGCTCTGAATATAAAGAATATAGGATTAAAACATAAAAGGAAGAAAGATGAGAGAGTTAATAGAATATATGTTTGGAAAAAAAGTCAATGCGGATTATATCTTAAAAATTATGGAATTACTATCACCCAATAATATCGGTGAATTTTCTGCGGATACCAAAATAGCGTATGATTATTGGCAAGAAATGAATGAAACAGGCAAAAATCTTGTTAAAAAATATGGTAAAGGTGCAGGGAAAGATATAGATAATTACTATCATCCTTTGCTACAATGTCAACTAGCAAAGATTGATTCAATGAGTCAACAAAATGGAATATTACTGGGATATATGAAAGAGGTTTGGGATTATATAAATAAAACAAAGCAAGGTTATAAGCAAAAAGATATTATTGCTGACAGTAGAAAGGACTTGAAAAATAACAAGTATGGAAGTACGTTGGGAGAAATTGGTCTAGGATTGAGTTGCATGGAGCTCTTAAATGACAGAAGAACGGATAATATGCGTAAAGAAAATATTAGGTAAATTTCTTGCCATTATTAAGTCCATAGATGCCTTTTGGTGGTTGTTACTGGCTCTCTTTTTAATTATAAAAATTAGCAATTTTATACATTATAAAGACTGTTTAAGAAATAATTCCGAGTGGATTTGTAATGATGTTAAGGATATTGATTAAGTTTTCAATTTGCCCTAAATAAAAAAAATAACACAAATCATAAAA
>DEKL01000057.1:6270-9272 GCA_002353835.1 Alphaproteobacteria bacterium UBA2723 | reverse complement strand
AGAGCAACTGACTCTTAATCAGTGGGTCCAGGGTTCGAATCCCTGCGCGCCTACCATAAAAACAAAACCTCTCTTTCATAGAGAGGTTTTATTTTTATTAGTATGTACAGAGGTTTGAACCATGGAGGAAGGGTTCGACTACCAGCGCAAGGCGGACGGAAGAACGCCGGTAAGCGTTAGCTTATGCGCGCCTGTGCGGCTGAACGAAGTGAAGTCAATCCCTGCGCGCCTACCAATAAAAAAGCTCCTCTTTATGAGGAGTTTTTTTATTGGTTTATAGGTAGCCAATTTTATGATTTGTGTTATTTTTTTTCTAAAGGAAGATAAATAGCTTGCAAAAACATTGAAAAAGATTATATCTAGGGGAAATAAAGGAGGTATAATGCAGATTTATTTGGTCGGCGGCGCAGTAAGGGATAAGCTGTTATCAATCCCCGTGCATGATAGGGATTTCGTTGTTATCGGGGCAACAACGGAAGAAATGCTGAATGCCGGCTATAAAAAAGTCGGCAAAACCTTTCCGGTGTTTTTACACCCCGAAACCAAAGAAGAATATGCCTTAGCTCGTAAGGAAATAAAAACCGGCAACGGTCATAAGGATTTTCAGTTTGTGTTTACACCGGATATCACCTTAGAAGAAGATTCTTTAAGACGCGATTTTACCTGCAATGCTTTGTACCAAGATTTAATCACTGGCGAGATAATAGATTTTCATAACGGTAAGTCTGATATAAAACAACGCGTTTTACGCCATGTATCCGAACATTTTGCGGAAGATCCTTTGCGCGTATTGCGTATGTGTCGCTTTGCCGCTCAGCTTGATTTTACGGTGGCGCCCGAAACCATGGATTTATGCAAAAAAATGGTCAAAGACGGCGCTTTAGAGCATTTAAGCAAAGACCGAATTTGGCAGGAATTTGCAAAAGCCTTATCTTCAAGAACATTTTATCGCTTTATAGAAAATGCCAAAGAGTGTGAAGCCCTAAAGGTTATTTTACCGGAAATAGAACAACTGTTTACCGTGCCGGAGAGAACGGATTTTCACCCCGAGGGTAACAGCGGTGCGCATACGTTGTTGACTATAAAAGCCGCCGCCACGGATGATTCTATGGTCAATTATGCCGCTTTATTGCATGATATCGGTAAAATCAGGACAGATAAAAAATGCTGGCCGTCACATCACGGGCATGATAAGTTAGGTATAGACATTATCAGAGAAATCGGCAAAAGATTAAAAGTGCCGACGTCCTATACCGAATTTGCCGCATTTACCGCTGAAAATCACATGCTTTATCATCAAAAAATAGAAAATATTACCAAAGAACTGGCAACCGTTGCCGTATATCTTTCCAAGTATCGCTACAAAAACTGGTGTGAAAGATTCTTATGTGTTCTAAATGCGGATATGTGTGGCAGAGATAAAGCAGTATCTTTAGAAGAACAGAAAGCATTTGCCGAATTTAAGGCATATTTGGAACAGTTGGAAAAAGCCGCTTTTAATAAAAAGACATCTGAATTGCCGGAATTTGAGGAAATAATTGCCGGAATAAAAGCCGGAACTCTCCCGCCCATACGCTTAAATGAAGCTTATATAAAGGCAATACTTGAAGAAAATCCGTATCAGGTTAAATAAAAAACGCCGTGTGTAAATCATAATTTATGCTTTAAAAAATAGATAAATCCTCATAGATTATAAACGAGACTGGGTCTTTAAGTTTAATTTATTTGATTATGGTGTTGTTATGAAAAAAGCGTTTGGTTTAGTGTTAGCATTTATCTTTGTTGCAACCGGAACAGCCCCGGTTACGGCAGAAGAAAATAATACAAATTCCTCATCGGTTTATACTTTGGATGAAGAAAAAGCTAAAGAATTTGAAGCAAACAAGGATGAAAAAATAATAGAAAAGCCAACCATTGTTGAAACAACACAGGAAAATAGCAACGAGCCGAAAATTGTGACCGAGAAAACCACAACCGGACAAATAGAAAAATTGATTTCGCCGGATGGTAAGGTGATTGCTGAAAAGACCATAGAAAAAGACAAAGTCGTCAAGAAAGTTCTGAACTATTATTATCCGAACGGAAAACTGATGCGCCAAGTTGTTACCGCCGGAGATGATAAGGGTTTTTATGCCGAAGAATATTATACCAACGGCAAAATTTCATCACAAGCAACCTATGTTAACGAACAAAGCAAAATCGGTAAAGAAAAGAAATATGATTCAACCGGTATGTTAAGACAGGAAATTCCGTGGATATTGCCCAAGGAAGAATTAAAAAAGCCGATAGAAGAACGCCGCAGTGTTCGTCGCGGTAATGTCATTACCTATTATCCGGACGGCAAGATTGCCGCATCATTTCCGGTTGGTGCCAAAGGGAAAACAATATTCTTTGATGATAGAGGCTACCCGCTAAGAGAAATCGCTGACAGTGAACTTTTAAATTTTTCCAAAGAGCTGACGGCTGAAGATTGCCAAGGTGCATCTATCCAATTAAGCTTAGATGACTTGGTTGAATTATATGAAGACGAGGGAGATATTTCTTATAATAAGTGCGGTTTACCGTATCGTGAAAACTTCATTTATGAAATTATAGAAGACTTAGGTCGCCGAGAAAATAAAATCAGTTATGATGAAACCGGTATGATTAGACGCATTACGGTTTATGAAAACGGCCTAAAAAACGGTTTAGAAAGAAAATATGATGCCTCCGGTAACTTAACGGCTGAAATCAACTATAAAAACGGTGTCAAAGACGGGCTTGCCAACGGCTATTTCCCGACCAGAGAAAAAGCTTTCACCAAACGTTATGAAAACGGTAAAGTCGTAGATAAACTCCAATGCTATTTCCCGACCGGAGAATTGGCGGCCGAATTTAACTATAAAAACGGCTTAAAAGAGGGAAAAGCCATTGTTAACAGTCCGGTTAAGCGTGAAATGACCTTCTTTGAGGGCGAGCTGTTAAACCGACCGGCCGAAAATAAGAAAAGACAGTTGGTATCT
>DEKL01000057.1:0-6218 GCA_002353835.1 Alphaproteobacteria bacterium UBA2723 | reverse complement strand
AGGCTTAAAGCATCCGGAGGAACAGTGCTTAAATGTCGGAACACGTTTAAGTGAAATAGAAAGAAACATAAGCACCAATGCCGGTAGTTTTAATACCACGTTTGAAGTAAAAATACCGAGAGGTTGTGAGGATATATCAAAATTTAAGGCTGAGCATAATCAACTTATCTGCTATGATAATACCCAAAAAATCCGCGCCACGGCACCGGCATCATATCGCCGTAATGATTTTGCCATTGAGAAAATCTATTCGCCGAATGGCTTGTTGATGTACAGTATTTCTTATATGAAGCAATTAAGACAAGGTCTAACCAAAAAATACAATGAGCAGGGGCAAGTAACAGCCGAGATGTATTACAATAAAGGCCAGTTAGCAGAGAGTTCACGCAGTTTTTATCCGGACGGCAAAGTCAAAGATTTGATTAACTATGCCGAAGATGCTCCGCGCAAACTTTTGGCAAGATACAAAGAAGATGGGACACTGTTATTCAGTTTAACATATAAAGGTGCTGAAAAACAGGAAGCCTACATCAATTCTGCGCAAGAGGGGAAAGATATTGTTCTCCGCTATTATAAAGGCAAGCCGGATAGCATTCGTGAGAGCAATATCGGTAATCCGTATAACTTTGTTGAGTACAATTTGGCTTTGGGTGAGTATGCCGTATATAGAAGCAATCGGTTAATTAAAGGCGGTAAATTGTGTGATTATCAGGTTGCCGAAGATGTTGATGTTGTTACCTTAAAAACAGAAGAAACCAAAACAGCACAGGCACCGGAAACCGCTGTTGAAGAACCGACACCCGTTTATGAAGAGAAAAAGGTTGAAGAAGAAACCGTTATTATAACTGAGGAAACGCCGACGGAACCTGTAACGGTCAGCGAGGTAGAAATTAAAGAAAATCCGGAAGAAACCATAACCGTTGATGAGGTTAGGGTAGAAGAAAAGCCGGCAGAAACGACCATATCGGATGAAAAACAACAAATAGAAGAAATATCCGATAAGGCAGAGCAAAGTATCAACGAAATGTCAGATACCGTTGCCGGTATATTAAATACGTTGGAAATGCCGGAGCCCCCGATAATGACCGAAGATATGGCACCGGTCGTAGAGGGTATTGATGAGCCGGTAGAAAAAGAAGAAACCGCAACACCTGCAAAAGACAATACGGTTAGTCAGGAATTGTTGCCGAAGGAAAGCGAAGAAGAAAAGCTTCAAGCCGAACTTGCCGCTAAAAATATCGGTCCGGTAACCAAGCCGGATATTGAACAGATGACAGATGTTGTTCAAAAAGAAACGATAGATACGGGTATGCCTTCATCAACAGTAAGTGATGAGTCGCAAATAGAAAAATTCTATTATCCGAACGGAAGTTTGCGTAAAACCGTTAAGACCAAAGGAACCCGTACGGAAGAGATTAAAGAATATTCCAAGAATAGCCAGTTGTTGACGGATACGGTTTACGGCAAGGACAGTATTATCATAGAAAAGTATTTCAGCTCCGGTGATGTTCGTCGTAAAACGGAAAAAACTTATGATGACAATGCGGTCAATGCCTTCTTATCTCGTGAGGATTTTTATGACAACGGCAAGCCGCGTTATGAGATTAAACGTCAGCCGGATACAATGTTATTTACGGAAAAGACCTATTATCCCAACGGTAACATTAAAACCGAAACCGTTCAAACCGGCGCCTTAACCTTTAGTGTTAAAGAATATAACGAAGAAGGAAAAATTACAAAAGAAACAACAGAACCCCAAATAAGCGATTTGCGGGGAGACAAAAATCGCCAATCTCTCATGGGGTATGGTGCAGACGGAAAACCTGCAACAGAAGTATCCTTCTACAATAATGGTGAAATTGCCGTCAGATCATTTTCTGCTGATGGTAGCATTGTAAAATTTGCTTATTTAGCCCCGGATGGAAAGCTTTATTTGGAAAAGCCGGAAATGCGCGTTATTCCTTCATATCGCACACGTTATTGGGTAGATTACAATAATCCGTTGTGGGTAGAAAATCAGGATAAATATTCTGTCAAATCCATTGCGCGTTTGAATTTGGATACTGCGGCCAGAATGTTAGGAGAAATGAAGATAAGTATGCCTTCTTCCATGAAAGGCCTGCAAGAAAAATATTAGACAAAATAGGCTTGACATCATCAAAAATAATACTATAATTTGCCCCATCAAATTATAGATATGTCAAACCCTATTAAAAAATTTTTAAGCTTATGAACAACAAAATGACCGCTGAAGAAATTCAGCTTCTGCGTGAAAAAGCAGAGAATGAGCGCAACAGACACGCGCAAATGATGCACTTAATTCATTCGGTTGAAATCGGTGCTGCCCCGCCACTGTCAACAGCTTATCAGATGGAAATTGTAACTCGTGAACGTGAAGATGAGACATTGGCTCTGCTAAAGCTTTATGTAGAGAAGTTTGGGCAGGATACCGGTGTGTTTCTCTCTGATGCAGCTCAGTTGTACATCTATGATGATACGAACAAGCTTCCTAAATCTAAGGAGTACATGCTTCACAGTATGCCCCTCTGCTATTCGGTGGAACGTCGCATCTTTGATGATGACAAACCTCTGTACTATCAGGAAACAGACGGCGTGAAGGAATTCTACCCCAAGTTCTCTCCCGAAGGCGAGGAACACATGGTGGAAGGTACGATGGAAAACTGCAACAAAGCAAAGATTGTCACCGACGAGCTGTACTTCCTGCGCGGTTACACCAAAGAACACAGACTAAGTGTTCAGGGCGAGGTAGCCTTAATGAAGTTTTTGAGTTCTTCGCATGATTGTAGTTCGGTGTCGGATGCTCTGGAAAACTTTGTGATAGAGTATCTTGCCCAGTACAAGGAACTCTGTCTGGAGGCGCAAATTGATATGATACGCTCGGATAATCACAAGGTGATTATGTATTACATCACGCAGTCCCTTGACGGGATTAAGGATGACGAAGTCATAGAGGCGCTGCTTAATCGTGCGGAAAGAGAAGAAGTAACGGCCTACTTTGAGCGTTATGCCAAAGAGAGCTAGCCGTATCTGCTGAGAAAAAAACACCCCGTGGAACATGTTTCCGCGGGGTGTTGCGTTTTAAATAAATTAAAATTTTTCCCAATGAACCTTATCAGGTTTAAGTCTGTCATCCGGAACTTTAGGTTCTTCTTCCGGATAACCGATAACAACAATCGCAATCGGTATTATATTTTCCGGTATGTTAAATTTTTTCTGCAAATTGGCAACAACCAAAGGCATCGGTGCCGCCCCGCAAAAACAAGCGCCAAGACCTTTTGCATGGCAGGCTAACAATAAGTTTTGTGCCGCCAAGGCGCCGTCAATCTCGGCATAATCCCAACCTTCTTTTTCGCGGTGGAAAGTTTCCTCTTTATCAACGCAGACCAAAACAACTGCCGCCGCATCTTTGGCAAATGTTGTCCATGGTTGAATAAGGCGCATGGTGCGCAAAGCTTCTTTATCCTGTACTACCAAGAAATGCCACGGTTGTTTATTATGTGCCGAAGGGGCATAGCTGGCAGCACGGATAAGCTCTAAGATTTCCTCTTTGCTTAAACTCTTATCCGGATTATATTTACGGATAGAGCGTCTGGTTAAAAGACCTTCGTATAATTCCATAATGAGCCTCCTCAAATCAGTTAATTGTGCGTTCCAAACTGGATATATGTGGCAAAACAAGATGTTCAATTAAAAAATGCAAAGTTTTTTCAACCGTCGTATCCGTATTTTTTATAACCGGAAGGATATCCTTAGGGTTTTCATTTTTTTCCAATTTTTGTGCCAGAGTTACATAGACTTCAGCCAAATCTGACAAAGATGAAATCAGCTCGGCGGCAAATCTCGGAATATTAAGCGAGCTGCATCCGCCCCAAAAACCTTCCACAAACCCCATTTCCAAACTTTGTGCCCGTGATTGGCAAAAATCTTTAAGAGCATCTGAATCGCTGTTTTTACCGGCATAAGGCTCAAGTTTTAAAGTGTTTGTGCGTACAATGACAAACATTTCATCCCACAACCCCATAAAAAATTTGAAAAACAACTCGGCTTCCCCCTTTGTTTCAAGCCGCGGTTGAGCCTCTTCCGCAAATAAAGAAGAAATAACATCAGTCGGTCTTAAATTATTATTCGGACTGCAAATAGCCCCGGCAAACTTAAGCTTAGCGGTTGTTAAAGGTGTAGGGCAATGATAATGGTCTAAAAAGCGCTGAAATTTATCATCCCCAATATATACATTTTCACTTTGCATTTTAATTCAACTTCATTTATACTATCAAACATAACTAAACTTAAAGGGAGTTTTTCAAATTGTCTAGACTAAAATTATCACTGTTACTTTTTCTGTGTGTTGTCGTTTCAGCCTGTTCGCAGTTTGCACCGTTTGAAGATCGTCAGCGCGAACCCGGTACAGTTTATATCTTCAAGGGAGATTCTAAACCGGGTAAGCCGGCAATCTGCTACAATCCGATGTTTTATAATAAGGATGAAATCAGAGCTCGTGCGGATAAGCTTTGCCAAGAAAATAAGGCCGGCACACATGCTGAATTTGTTGATGTGGACTATTTTTCTTGTCGGCTGTTTGTCCCTTCCAAAGCTCATTATAAATGCGTTGCTGATACAAAGTAGCACATTTATAAGAAAGGAGAGAGAACATGAACATATATATATTTGATATGGACGGAACATTAACGCCGGCACGGCAAAAAATGTCTCCTGATTTTGCAAAGCGTTTTGTTCCGTGGGTTAAATCGCACATAGCTTATTTAGCGGCCGGTTCCAACTATGAGAAGATTGTTGAGCAAATTCCCGGAGATGCCGTCGGTACCGGCTTCAGCGGTATATACAGCTCCATGGGTAATGTTTTTCATGAAAAAGGCAAAGAAATATACAGAAATCAGATTATGCTGAAAAAAGAGCTGTTGCAAACTCTGGAATGGTATCGCAAGAACACCGCATATAAAGGGAAGTTATATGGCAATTATATGGAATTGCGCCCCGGTATGTTAAATTTTAGTGTTTTGGGGCGTAACTGTCCGTTTGCTGAGCGAGCCAAATATAATGAGTGGGATAATAAGCATCATGAACGGGAAAGTGTTGTTAAAGAAGTAAACAGTAAATTTCCGGAATATGAAGCAAGCCTTGGCGGTAAAATATCCGTTGATATCGTTATGAAGGGGGGCGGTAAAGAGCAAATTGCCACCAAAATACGCGAGCGTCATCCGGAAGATAAAATCATCTTTATCGGAGACAGAACCGAAAAAGGCGGAAATGATTATGCCTTAGCCGAAGCCTTGCGCAATATGGAAAATACCGAAATTGTCGCCGTTAATTCACCGGATGATGTTTTAGATTATTTAAAAATTTAGAGCAAAGAAAAAAGTTAACGTAAACAAGCTGTTAGTCACGTTTTATGTTATATAATATATTAGCTTTAATACATAAAGAAGGCAAAAAAAGAGCGCGTTTCACAACGCACTCCTCATTCATTAATAAACATTAGTCAAGTACCGGCTTCACAGCCACCCATCCTAAAAGAAAAGCTAAAAAATAGCCAGGATTATCTTAGTTCACAATATTTTTACAATGTGTCCCAACCGTCAACACCGGCATTTGTACGAACCGGCATCATGTTAACTTTGCCCGGTAATTGGAACCCTGAATGTTTCCTGCCGCCCTTAGAAAGTAAATCAAACCTCTCGCGCGGCAAATAGTCATGAAGATGACAGCTCCCCGTTGCTAGTGTGTTGGCAACCACATCATCCGGAAATTCGGTTGTGAAAATAACCGGCACAAAAGCATACGTTTCTTTGCCTGTTTCCAGTAAATGCACCACAGAGAAATTCTCGTCTGAGAGGCAATACAGTTCAGCATAAAATCCCTTGTTATTGACGAAATGAACGATAGATTTTTCTTCATCATCTAAATAAGCCCACAGAGCAGGTATTCTCCCGCCTGTCCTGAGAATATCAAGATAACTCTGAATAATGTCCAACGTTTCCGTCTTGCTTCCGCTGGTGGAAAACAGACAGCTGTCCTCCGAAAGAGTAGCGATGTTTGTCACATCGTGATCCTTAAATCTGCCGTTTAACAAATACCTTCTGAAAAAGTCCGTCATAGACCTTAAATCACAGTTACGGTAAGAAGCGACAAACTCAACAAAATTACGAGGATTGGCATTGCTTGCCTTTCCCAATTTAGAG
>DEKL01000124.1 GCA_002353835.1 Alphaproteobacteria bacterium UBA2723 | reverse complement strand
TTCAATTCAAAATTCATAGTTATAAAAATTTTTTAATAGTAAATAATTAGAACCAATATATGCCCGTGCGACATCTTTGTCAAGAATTTTATCAGACACCGGCTATTTCTTCTTGGGTTAGCACCTCGTAACGATTATTGCCATCGGTCACGCCGGTCGCATAGCCGGTAAAACTTTTATCGGGGTTATAGTTATCGGCATTATCTGTAACGATACGGGTTTCTTCCGTCCCTAAATGGTAGATATTAAGGTAATTATAAGCGCTTAAAACAGCTACATCATGACCGGACGGTAACCAAGCGGCGCGTAGCGGTTTAGAAGCATTCGGTTGTGTGGGCAGAGTATCAACAAAGACCGTTATTTCGCTTAAGGTTTTAGCCGTGGTATCAAAGCAATAGAGATAGATTTTTTCTGTGGTAGAAACGGTAAGGGTATCGTTTCTATGGTCATACTGGGCATAACAAGGCGTGGTTAGGAAACGTTGCAAACAAGGAAATTGCACCTTTTCCAAAGAATAATCGCTTTTAATCTTAAAGCAAAACAGATGTGCGGATGCTTTAGAATTATTGTTAGCATAGTAGTTATATTGCAAATTATCGGTCACAAACAGCAAATCGCCGACATCAGCACCGGTGGCAAACAGCGGATAAAAGCCGGAGATAGAGGTTTTATTGAGATAAGTAAAATTTTCGCCGATATGATAGATATAGGCATTATTTGCCCCGCTGGTTAAGATAGCTTTATCGCCTTTAACAAAGCCAAAATAAAAATAACCGGAAGAATTTTCAATGGTTAATTTCTGGGTACCGAAATTATTGGTATCAAAATTATAGACGTATAAGCGGGCATACTGTCCGGAATTGGTCTGAAAAACGTAGTGTACACCATTGCTATCTTTACCGATATAAAGAGAATTGTAAGGAAGTGTTATAACCCCCGAAGTTGTTATCCGATAACCGGTACGGTCGTTTTTAACCTGTGCGGTATCAAAATAAGAAATTGTGCCATCGGGGTGGTAGGTATAGATAGCGTTAACTCCGACATTTGAAAACGTTGCATCAGCGGTTGCGGACCATTGGCCGTCAGCGAGCGTATGCAGGTTAGCAAAATTTGCACCGGTGGTTAAGAAGGCGGTATCGGAAAAAGCGCAAATCGGGTTAAAGTTCGTGGTTTGCTCGGTAGAAGATTGCGGGGTTAAAGCCGGAAGTCCGGAAGTAAGCAAGAGTTTATCACCGCGAGAAATAGTACCACCGGAATCATTTTTTGCAAAAACGGCGTATGGTTCTAAAGAAGTTTGAATATTGATACTGTTAGAATTTCCAATCATAAATTTTCTCCTAATAAAAAAGGGAGCAAAAAGCTCCCGAGTTAAAACAAAAACGGGCAACAAGTTGCCCCGCACCATGCGCAGTGGGGCCCGCCGCACAGGCGACAGCCGTAAGGCTGTTCGGTGCCTTGCAAGCATAAAAAAAATAATTTTTGGTTTTCGGTTAAGGGGAAAACAAAAATTATTTGCAATGCACCTGAAAGTTTTACATGCACTGCAAAAAATTGCACACAATCGCGTTAGTGTTGTGAGGGCACACGCTCATGTGCACAATTTTTGCATAAAAAAATGCCCTCAAAAGAGAGCACAGAAAAACACATTATGGGAGTTTTATAAACCATGTCCGACGGTTTGTCAAGCCCCCCGCACACAGCACCTATAAAATCATTTAGCAATGGGCTTGGATAGTGCGTATGCTAAGAGGGGCGCCGCGAGCGCGGTGTACAAACAAAGGGTACATAAGCGAGCGCCGACACTCTTATGATGCGTGCCAGACAAGCCCCCATTAAGACAGGCTTCCTCACGGCGATTTGACCATGATCTATTACACCCTAAAACATGCGCTGTTTTTTGAAAAATAAAATAGTAGCCAACGTCCCAATCGCGGACAGCCCGATAACCCACCAAAAACCGTAAGGATCTGCGGCAAACGCCACCGGCACGTTCATTCCCCAGAAAGAGGCAAGCATGGTCGGGATAGAAAGAATAATCGTGATGGCGGCCAAGAATTTCATAATTTGGTTAACATTGTTATTGATGATACTGGCAAACCCGTCCATCATTCCCTCCAAGATGGAGCGGTGCATATCCACCATTTCTATTGCCTGTTTATTTTCAATAATCACATCGTCTAAGAGTTCCACATCATCTTCGGAAAAAGAAACGAGCTTAGCGACCGTGGGGGTTTTGAGCATACGCAAGAGTTTTAAGAGCACAAGATGATTATCTTTCAAAGCGGTTGTGAAATAAACCAAAGATTTCTGAATTTCCATTAACTGAAAAAGCTCTTTATTAGATGTTGTTTTACGCAAAGCATATTCAATATCTTCGGTACGTTTGTTGATGATAGTCAAATATTTCAAATAAAACTGCGTACATTTATAGAGAATATTCAAAAGGAAAGTAGCGCGCTCACGGGTACTGAACGTTTTAGATGTAGAGCGATTAAATGAATTTAAGACACGGTTATCGCGCGCGCAAATGGTAATAAAATTTTTCGGAGTTAAGACCAGACCGCAAGGAAGGGTATCAAAATTCCCCTCGTCGTCAAGTAATGGCAGGTTAATGATGATGGCAAGCGAACCCGGTTCCTGCTCAATACGGGAGCGTTCATCCGCATCAAGAGAATTGTTAAGCAAATCATAATCCACTTTTAAGACGGTAGAAACCTGCAACAATTCATCTTCGTTCGGGTTAACGAGCGAGCACCATGTCATCGGTAAGATTTTAGATTTTTTGAGCTTTGACAGTTTGCCGTTTTCATCTGTTCTGTAAATTCTAAGCATAGCGGCCTCCCCTCTTATGCGTTAAGAAACGCGCTCAAAAAAATAAATTAAAAGAGAAATAGTGGTGCGGCCAAGAAGACTTGAACTTCCACGGGCTTAGCCCATAACGACCTCAACGTTACGCGTCTACCAATTCCGCCATGGCCGCACATTCGCATCAAAGCAATAATGAGATATAATAGAAAAATAAAATAATCAAGCATTTTTTTGATGAGAGTGGATTTTTTTTAGCACCGGCACCCATAAAATCATTTAGCAATGGGCTTGGAGAATGCCTGTGCTGGAAGCAAAAAGGCGACCGCGGTGTACAACGAAAGGTACATAAGGGAGCCGTTTTGCAATCATGACAGGCATTATACAAGCCCCCCCAAAAAAAAAAGAAAGCGCTTCTAAACCGAAGCGCTCTCTTAAAGGAGACAAAACAAATCTTAGAAATCTCTTTCCCGCATTGCCTTCTGAACAGCAGCTTCTCTGTCCAAAATATCTTGTTTCCTTTGTTGACGTTGCTCTGCACGAATTTTCTGTTGTTCTTTACCCAACTTCAATCCTTTATCAGCGGCAATCTTTTCATCTTTCTTGCGCTGTGCCACAACTTCCTCTACCGAAGCCCCAGCGTTAATAGCGATTTCGGCATTAGCATAACCTTTAGATTTAACATCCAAAAGTCTCTTACGAGCAGCAGCTGCCGCTTGACGAGCCTCAAAATTCTTTTGCGCTTTTTTCGCCCAATTCCGCAAACCGTCAAAAGCTTTAGAAGAAGAAATTGTCCGGCTTTTTGCCACGGTATTGAGATAACCGTCAGCCTTCAATGTTGCTTTTAATGCATCACGTTCGGCTTTTTTACCGGCTTCTTTACCGGTAATATCATTACCATCTTTATCTAATACCGTCGTTGTCAGATTCCCGTTAAAATCAGTATCATAGATAACAGAATTCCCGTCTTTCAAAGTAACGGTATTGGCAATCTGCCCGTCCGCATATGTAACCTTATTCCCATTAACAACAATATTATTCAACGCACCGTTAATAAAAGAAGCCTTGTTGCCGTCTTTTAAATCTTCAACGCTGTTTCGCAATTCACCGGTCGCTTTATTATGTGTTTTTCTAACCACATATCTTTTCTCGGGTTGTTTATTCTCTTTAGTCATGACACGTCTCCTTAATAATTGTTCTATGTTAAGTTCAGTATAGCATAAACAATTCGGGGTGTCAAACAAAATAAATCACTCAAAAATACCAAGAATGACATCCAATTCAGGAATGCTTTTTCTTGCAGTTTGAAGCTTCTCTAGAGATAATACACTTTGAAAAAATTGAAATAAAGCAATACCATTATCCTTAGGTCTATCTTTTTTCTGAACTCTAAAATATTCCCCGATATAACTTTGCAACATATTTTTTAACATCTTTGTTGATTTACCCATCAAACTTGTTTTTTCTTTTCCTAAAATCTGAAGAATAATTCCTTCTATTGATGAGGGATTAGAAAAAACTATAATTGGATTTCTACG
>DEKL01000035.1:1453-8418 GCA_002353835.1 Alphaproteobacteria bacterium UBA2723 | reverse complement strand
ATGAATTTTGAATTGAAAAAACCGATTAAAACCCCTGATGGTTTGCTCATCAGAGCAATTTCGGGGGAAAGTGATGGCTCTATTGCCGTTACTTATGATGGAGAGGAACTTGCGTCGGCGGTGCGTTTTTACGATGCACAAGGTGAAGTGATGTATCCGATGTCGCCGGAGGAAAGAGCCGGACTCTTGAAGAAGGCTTACCGTCAGGCGTTTGGTGACTACATCAGTGATTTTGCCAGTGGTTATTTTACCGAGGAGAAATTTCCGAATGGTTGGGCTGATGTCAAAGTTAACAGACACAGAATGCTCGTTAATAATGAATTTAAGCCGATTGTCACCGACTATAGTATGGTCAGAGTGACAAATTGTGGCATTATCATTGCTGATGGGCCTCTTGGTTCTGAGAAAAAATTTGAGTTTCTCAATCTGAAAGGTCAGCGGTTACGCACCGTCAATGGCGTTATTTGCTTTTTGGGAGACGGCTGTTATCTTGCTGATGATCCTTGTACCGGTAAATGGTTTTTGTGCGATTTTGCCGGTCATAGGCTGGTAAATAAGCTGATTACCGGATGTGCAATGTTTTCAAACGCGACATTCATTTTGGTTACGGAAGACGGTTTCAAGCGCCTCTATGCGCCGGACGGAACACCTATCACCATTGAAGTTGTAAACGAATCTCAAATCATGCCGGACGGTTATGTCATCAACTACAGCGAGTGCCACCTGATTGACGGTATCTATTCACCAAAGGGTATTTTGGATAATCGTTCCGTTTACTCTTTTGAGAGGATGGATAACTACTATCTGATTACCGGTGAAGATGTTACCGGCGCCCTCTATGACAGTGCGGGTGAGTACTTGGGGAAGAACTTTAAACGGCTGAGCAGTTGCGACAACTTTGCTCTCTTTGAGCGCGGTGACACGCTCTATATCTTTAACCAGTTTGGTAAAGTCCTTTCCGGTAAGTACGTTAATGAAGGTTAAAAAAAGCCGAACCCTTTGGGGTTCGGTTTTTTTTGTGTGGTGCTTTTTTATTTGCCCGAATCTACCCGCCGACCGCGGTTTTTAACAAGCTCGGTCATCTCCGGAGAAACCTGCGTCCTTTTTACTTTGGATTTGGCATATTCTTGTTCTGTTTGTGTCGGTTGTTTTGTTTGCGGTTGCTTTTCCGCCGTGGTATCTTCTTTGGCTTTGCTCTTATTGATATTCTTAGAGATATCATCCAAACGCTTGGCCAAAATATCTTCCGCCATCTTTTGTTGTTTGTTATTTTCTTCTAAGTTTAGGGTAATCTGTTTGCCGTTTTTATCGGTGGTATAAACGCGACCGACATTGCCTTCTTTGTTGTATGCCAGACGATACTTATCCCCTATGGTACCGACGGTTTTGGCAGAGCTGTTGATGATGTTTTCGTCTTTAACGGTAAAAGGGGTCAATTTGCCGGTTTTATCAAAAACATGATTTTGCTCATCAACATAGCCGACAATGTTATCTTTGGCATCATAAACAAGCGAACCGTAAGATTTGGCATAAGCGATAACAAGCCCGTCCTGATTGATGACTTCGTCATTTTTATCTAACTTGCCGAGGATGTTATTGTTGAAATCACAAGCGATATTGTTAGGTAATATATAGCCGATAACGCTACCGCTGTTGTCATATTCAAGCCCGATAAAAACACAACCGTCCACCACCAGTTCGCGACGAACCAACACTTCTTCCTTGCCGTCTAAGCAGGAAGTTATCGTTCTTAATGTGGTGGGAATCATCTTGATTTTATTTTCCAGCAGCTTTTGGTTTTGCAATGCTTCAAGCTTGTTTAATCTGGTGCTCATCATCATCTCCTCATGACATATCAATATCGCATTTGTGGGCTAGTATAACATGGAAATTATATTTTTAAAGTCTTAATTGCAGGACAACGTATGTTTTTGTTGACTTTTTTGCGGAGTTTTTTATGATACCTGAAGTTTATAAGGAAAGGAATTGTCATGAAGTTAAATGCTCAGCCGGTACGCGGTACGAAAGATTATTTGCCTAAAGAAGTGGAAATAAGAGATTATCTCAGGTCTAAAATTGAAGAAACCTATAAGTCTTTCGGTTTTCATAAAATCAATACGCCGATTATGGAAGATATTGAACGCTTGAATAAAAGTGACGGCGGCGAAAATCTTTCTATGATTTTTAAACTCTTAAAACGCGGACAAAAGCTTGAGCTTGATAAAGAAAATTTATCCGAAGATGACTTGGTTGACAGCGGGCTTCGTTATGACCTGACCATGCCGTTATCTCGCTATTTTGCCAATAACAGACAATTTCTTTCTCAACCGTTTAAGGCTATTCAGATTGACCAGGTATTTCGTGCCGAACGTCCGCAAAAGGGGCGGTTGCGCGAGTTTTTCCAATGCGATATTGATATTATCGGTGATGCCTCGGTTAATGCCGAAATGGAGCTTATCGCGGCGACCACCTCAGCCCTTGATAATATCGGTTTTTCAGATTTTACGGTACGCATTAACGACAGACGTATCCTAACCGATATGATAATGGCAGCAGGTTTTAGCGCCGAAGATGTGGCCTCGGTCTGCATTATCTTTGATAAGCTTGATAAAATCGGGCTTGACGGGGTTAAGGCTGAACTTATGGAAAAAGAATATGCTTTAGATTTGGTTGAGAAGTTTATGGCAATCTTGGGCGAGGCTAATGATGATGCTTTGCAGACGGCGGAAAAGTATTGTTCTAATCCGGATGTGTTTGCAAACTTAAAGAAGGTTTTGGACTTTGCCAACCGTATTGCCAACGGTAAATTTACGGCGGTTTATGATAAATCTTTGGTGCGCGGTATGGGCTACTATACCGGCATGGTGTTTGAAATCGTCAGCCCGAAATTCGGTTCTTCGGTTGCCGGTGGCGGTCGTTATGATGAGATGATCGGCAAATTCTTAGGCGAATCGGTGCCGGCAGTCGGTTTCTCTATCGGTTTTGAACGTATCTCCGCTATCTTGATGGAGGAGGGGTTTGTGCCGCCGTCAAAAGAAAAGGTGGTGCTGGCCTATAATGCCGAAGATGATTTTGCCGCCGTTTCCTTAAAGGCGCGCGAGCTGATGGCTGAGGGGAAGATTGTCACTATGCTCAAGCGTTCCAAGAAGTTCGGCAAGCAGTTGGACGGTTTGATTGCCGAGGGGGTAGCAAAGATGGTGGATTTCGCAACGGGGAACGAGAAAGCCTTATCATAAGGGCTTATAAAAGTACCGTCATTATCGTCAATTTCCTCCCTTATGTACCTTACGTTTGTACACCGCGGTCGGAAATTGACTTCAAGCACGGCACTTTTCTAAACCCATTGCTATATGATTTTATAGGTGCCGGTAGCACCGCAATTTATCCCACCCATTGCTTATTTGTTTATACGCTCACGGCGTCACTCTTAGCATGCGCACCAGCCAAGCCCATTGCTTATTTGATTTGTGGTGCCGGTTTCTTTAAAGAAAATGCTTTACTTTTTATTTTTTTGTGTTATGAAAGCAAAGCTTTATGTGAGGTAAAGAATCGCATTTAAATTCTATGTTATTGAATAAGCGTTCTTTTTCTTTGCGTGAAGTGACATAAATCCCGTGGGGGAACAGCCATGTTCTGACCACGGAACTTCAGGTTTAACAATAAATTTTAGAAATTGAGGTTCAAAAATGGCTAAAACTAAAAAGAAAATTTTAGGTTTAATCAAGCTTCAAATTCCGGCTGGTAAGGCTAATCCGTCTCCGCCGGTTGGTCCTGCTTTGGGTCAAAAAGGCTTGAATATTATGGAATTCTGTAAAGCTTTTAATGCGGCTACACAATCTATGGAACCGGGTATCCCTGTTCCGGTTATCATTACCGCTTTTGAAGATAAGAGCTTTACCTTTGTTACCAAACTTCCTCCGGTTGCCTTCTACATCAAAAAGGCTGCAGGTGTTAAGTCTGCCGCTAAAACGCCGGGTAAGGAAATTGCCGGTAAAATTACAATGGCTCAAGTTAAAGAAATCGCTCAGACTAAGTTGCCTGACTTAAATTGCGCAACTGTTGAATCAGCTATGAATATGGTTAAAGGTCAAGCTGTTTCTATGGGTATTGAAGTTACGGAGTAAGACAATGAGCGGAAAAAGATTAGTTAATGCTTATAAGAATGTAGATAAAAATAAAAGCTACTCCTTAAAAGAAGCCGTTGCATTGGTTAAGGCTAATGCCGGTGCTAAATTTGATGAAACAATTGATGTCGCTATTAACTTGGGTGTTGACCCGAAGTATGCTGACCAAATGGTTCGCGGTGTTTGCGGTTTACCGCACGGTAATGGTAAAACTATCCGCGTTGCCGTTATGGCTCAGGGCGAAAAGGCTGATGAGGCTAAGGCTGCCGGTGCTGATATCGTTGGTGCCGAAAACTTGGTTGATTCTATCCTTGCCGGTAAAATTGAGTTTGACCGCTGTATCGCAACCCCGGATATGATGGGCTTGGCCGGTCGTGTTGCTCGTGTTTTGGGTCCGAAAGGCTTGATGCCAAACCCGAAACTCGGTACCGTTACCGCTAATGTTGCTGAAGCTGTTAAAAAGGCAAAAGCAGGTGAAGTTCAATTCCGTGTTGAAAAGAACGGTATTGTTCATGCCGGTATTGCTAAGGCATCTTTTGATGAAGATAAAATCTATGACAACGCTAAGACTTTCATTGAAACAATTATGAAGGCTAAACCGCAATCCTTGAAGGGAACTTATATGAAGAAAATTTCCCTTAGCTCCACAATGGGTGTTGGTGTACGCGTTGACGTAGCCTCTCTTTAGGGCGTGCTAAAACACTGTCAAATCGCCGAATGGAAGCCTGTCCCTAAATGCTCACGTACCTCTATGTACGCTCCGCTTTAGGGCAGGACATTCAGCGATAGCACAGTATTTTATCCCACCCATTGCAAAATCGCTCTCTTACGAGGGCGATTTTCAGTTTTAAATATATTTTGGGCTCCCGCAGTTTCTTCGCAAAATTTTATCGTTTTTATTTTCCAAACAGGAAAATTACCCTATGTAAAGACCACCTAGCAATAGGTGGTCTTTTGGTTTTAAAGATTTTTTTATTCATCTAATGAAAGTCGTAATTTTTTGCCATAAAATCGTATCAATTTGCGGGCGGCACCATAATGAAAACTTCTTCCGGTTTCTATGCCATCTATGATTTTAGCTGGGATTTTACTCTGTTTTTCCAACTGATGTAAATACAAACGACGGTCTTGTCTGATTTTCCATAAACTAAGGCCAAGCTCGTGCAGAGATTCTTTATCAAAAAAATATTTGTGTTCAGACATTATCTAACTCCTGTTTTGCTATTTAAACAAAACCACCTTAAATTCCTTTAAGGTGGGGAGTTAACGACTGCACACATACAGTCCGACTTATTCAATATATTCAGTCGGCTCCCCATTTGAGGAGATTTATGTGTGAAGGAGCCGTTACACTCCACAGATAATCTCTTATCTGCAACAGTCATATTAAAGATTTGCTATATAATTGCAAGCGTTTTTTTCCAATTCGTACTTGCAAAAATTTTTTGGATGTGTTATGTTGCCGGAAATTGCGTATTACTATTCCTATAAGTATTAAATTTTTAAATCAAAAAAACATGAAAAAATCAGCGTTTAGGTTGCACTATCCGGATGGTGTGACAGCTAATGTTATTCGTGGGGAAATGGCGCCGGATGCCTTTCTCTTGTCTTGCCCTCAGGGCTCCGTGCACTGGGTTTCTCTTAATTTCTCGTTGGAGAAAAAAAGCTATGCTGAGGCACAAAAATTTGTGTCCCAAGTAAAAATTGACAATCAGCCTTGTCATTTGCTTAACATCTTTCCGCTGTGGTATTTTGTCAAGCAGATTGAGGTTGTCAATAAGCTTCTTTCAGACCTCGGACGACCGATTATCCCGAAAGACACACCTTTTTGGTTTCAGTCTGTTTGTGATAAAGAAATCTATCGCGGTTGGCATTGCGTTGATGATGTCGCAAGAAGTTTTGAAACAACTGATCCTGATGAGGTACTTGCCGTGGCTGTGCCGTCGCTGTTGCTCGGTTATAATATTGATAAGAATGACAGAGCAGGGGCTCGCTTAAAGCCGGATACTCAGCCGCTTCCGCGTTTTGCTCCGGCATCACCGATGGTCAATCGTCCGCATAACGACGTTTCCGCCACGGCGCAGATGCCAAAGCAATCACCGCATTTGGAACCGCTCAGAAAACATTGATCCTCCTTTCATTTTAGTATTTTTCAGACTCCCTGACCGTGAGGTTCGGGGGTCTTTTTTTGTGCTTTAAAAAAGGGGGGGATAATGCTTATTTGTTGTTGCTAAAGTCAGTATGTCGTATATATTGGTATAAGTTTCAGACGACGTCTTTTTTGGGGCTTTTTTAATGTATAAATTATTCTTAAATCTTGTTAGCGTAGGCCTGTTGTTTATTGTGATTGCCATGCTCGGCGTGTTCTTGTGGATACGCCAGACCGGTTTTGATATTCCGGATTATAAAAAATTGGCAACGTACGAACCGCCGGTGACCACCAGACTTTATGCCGGTGACGGTCAGGTGCTTATGGAATATGCCGTGGAAAAACGTATTTTCGTACCTGAAGATAAAATCCCGGAACTCGTTAAAAACGCTTTTATTGCCGCAGAAGATAAACATTTTTACAGCCACCCCGGTATTGACTTCTTCGGTATTGTTCGCGCCGTCTTTACCAATGTTAAAAATTATGCGCAGAAAAAACGTATGGTCGGGGCTTCCACCATTACCCAACAGGTTGCCAAAAACTTTCTCCTTTCTTCCGAACGTTCGCTTACCCGTAAAATCAAAGAGGCGGTCTTAGCTTATCGTATCAGCCATGCATTCTCTAAAGAACATGTGCTTGAACTTTACTTAAACGAAATTTATCTCGGCAATCGTGCTTACGGTGTGGCGGGC
>DEKL01000035.1:0-1438 GCA_002353835.1 Alphaproteobacteria bacterium UBA2723 | reverse complement strand
GGCTGCTGCCTTGAACTATTTTAACAAAGCTCTTTCCGAACTAACGATTGAAGAAGCCGCTTATCTTGCCGCGTTGCCGAAAGGTCCGAATAATTACCACCCGAAAAAACATTATGATGCCGCTATCTCGCGCCGTAATTGGGTGATTGACCGGATGTATGAAGATGACTATATTACCAAAGAAGAGGCTGAAGAGGCCAAAGCAAAGCCGCTTGTTGTGGTTGACCGTCATTACGGCTACCTTGAAGACGGGGAATATTTCAGCGACGAAGTGCGCCGTCTGCTTGCCAAGAGCTTAGGCGAAGATGCGGTCTTTGAAGGCGGTTTAATGGTGCGTACCACCGTTAATCCGGAATTGCAAAAACTGGCTACCAACGTCTTTCGTCAAGGGTTGATTAACTATGACCGCCGTCACGGCTATCGCCAGACCGGTTTGAAGGTCAATTTAGAGGGGGATTACCTTAGTGAGTTAAACGCGGTTGAGTTGCCTAAAGGTGCTGATAAATCTTGGAAGAAAAGTGTTGTTTTGAGTACAGATAACAAAGGGGCTCATATCCAAACGATTGAGGGCAGGGAAGGAACCATCAGCTTTAAGAGTTTACAATGGGCGCGTAAAAATCTGCCTGACCAACGTGTCAGCATTCCGCCTAAAAAAGTAACGGATGTCTTAAATCGCGGTGATGTTATCTACGCCGAAGAGGTCAAAGACGGCGAGTTTGAACTGCGCCAAGTGCCGGATGTTGAAGGCGGTATGGTGGTGATGAGCCCGCATAACGGTAAAATCTTAGCGATGGTCGGCGGTTTTTCTTTTGATAAATCGCAATTTAATCGTGCCACCCAAGCTTATCGCCAAACCGGTTCTACCTTTAAGCCTATCGTTTATGTGACCGCGCTTGAACTCGGTTATTCGCCGACCGACCTCATCTTAGACGCGCCGTTTGTGCTTGACCAAGGTCCCGGGTTGCCGCTGTGGAAGCCGTCTAACTATTCCAAAGGTTTTTCCGGCTTGACGACCTTACGTCAGGGTATTGAGAAATCCAAAAACTTAATGACGGTGCGTTTGGCACAGGATATCGGTATGGATAAAGTTTCCGAAATGGCAAGCCGTTTGGGGGTTATGGATAATTTACCGCATTTGCTTTCCATGTCTTTGGGTGCGGCTGATACCCGCCTGATTGATATGGTTACCGCATATTCCGCTTTTGTAAACGGCGGCTTTAGGGTTTCGCCGTACCTTATTGAACAAATCCAAGACCGCTACGGTAAAAGTATGTATAAAAATAACAGTATTCATTGTATGGGTTGTCAGGTAGCGCATTTTGATGAAAAAGCCGAAGTCCCCCTGGTTACCGACGATCGTATTCGCGTTTTGGACGAGCAAACCGCCTATCAGATGGTATCCATCCTGCAGGGTGTGGCTGTTCGCGGTACCGGTGCG
>DEKL01000005.1 GCA_002353835.1 Alphaproteobacteria bacterium UBA2723 | reverse complement strand
CAACGTCGGCAAAGGTCACTTTCTTCATATTTTCTATTAACCGAGCACGAGATTTACCGAAGCTCATGGCTTTATTGTTTCCGGAGCTTGCCTGACGCATAAAGAATATCCAAACACCGATTAAAAGCAACATCGGGAACCATGAAATAACAATGCCCCAAAACGTATTTTCGGAAGTATCTATCGGTTGAGCTTCAATTTTAACATTTAACTTTCTTAAGGTTTCCACCATATCCGGGTCAAACGGAGCATAGGTATGGAAAGTTGTACCATCAGTATAGGTACCGTTAATGTCATGTCCGACAATGGTAACCGCATTAACACGGTTCTCTTCGGCTTGACTCATAAAGTCAGAAAAGGCGACTTCGGAAACGGTGCGTTGCTTGCTTTGCGGTCCGAAATTGTTGAACATAAAGCTTAACAATATAAAGGCTGCGAGCCAGAACAAAATACTTTTTGAGTTTTTCATGTTTTCTCATATCCCAATCAATAACATTTATATCGGTTATTTTGGTGTATAACCGAACAGATGTCTTATATATAAGTCAGAAAACCTTAAAACTCAACAGCAATTTTATTTTTTAAGCTATTTATCATGTCTTAATTTGAATACGCCGTCTTCGTAGCCTTGAATGGATTTATCCGTTTCGGCTTTTTCCAAGCGCTTTTCGGCAAGAGCGACATATTCTTTTTCACGTTCAATACCGACAAAATGACGTCCCAGTTTTTTGGCAGTTACCGAAGTGGTGCCGGAGCCTAAGAAGGGGTCAAACACAACGTCACCCTCGTTACTGGAAGCCAAAATCAGTTTAGCAATTAATTTTTCCGGCTTTTGGGTCGGATGCGGGGTGTTTTCAGCCATTGACCAAAACGGGATGGATATATCTGTCCATAAATTTGAGGGGGCAGTTAAGCGAAATTTTGCACCACTGTCATCATCTTCTTCCTGCCAATCTTTCGGTACACCGTTATCATCTTTATAAGGGGCTAAAACAGGACGTTTTAATTTGACGGCATCTAAATTAAAAGTATATTCGGCGGATTTAGTAAAAAACCAAATGTCTTCCATGCAGTTTTTCCAGTTATTGCCGGAACTTCTGCCCTTTTCACGTTCCCAGGTAATGCGGTTTTTTAATAAGAAATATTTACCGGCAATTTCAGGGATGGCGATAGATGTATTCCAGTCCGAACAGATATATAGTGTACCGTTCGGCTTTAATGAAATAAAAACTTCGGCAAGCCATTTATCCATCCATTTTTTATAGGCGTTCCAATCCATGGATTTAAATTCTTTGGTGCCGAATTTTTTGGTTAGGTTATAAGGGGGATCAACTACAACCAAATCAGCAAAATCGGCAGGTAAAAACTTTAAGGCCTCAAAGGTATCCTGCCAGATGGTTTTATCTAAAATGTCTTTGGTTTTGGTCTTTGTTGAAAGCGTAATGGCACGTGCGGCATATTTATCCGTTTCTTCGGGGGTTAACGTAATGGTTTTGTTGCGCGGTGCCGGTTGGCTGGTCATTTTTCCTCGCCGAATTTGTTGTTAATCAACGCGGTTAATTTATCCATAGCGGTTTGGGCATCATTGCCGGAAGCAGATATTTTTATGGTGGTACCTTTGGCAGCGGCTAACATCATCAGCCCCATAATGGAACAGCCGTCTACGGTTTGCCCTAAACGTTCCACTTCAATTTCCGCATCCAAGCCGTCTATTGCTTTAACGAAGTTGGCAGCGGCACGGGCGTGAAGACCGCGCTCATTGATAATGGTTAATTCTTTAAAAATCTTGTCACTCATGGTTATTTTCCAAGTAATTCGGAAGCTATGGTAATGTATTTAATGCCGGCCTCTTTGGCGCCGTCAACAGCTTCTCTTAAAGGCTTATCTTTTCTTAAATTGCTTAATTTTACCAGCATCGGCAAATTGATACCGGCAATAACTTCAACATTTGCTCTGTCCATGATTGAAATGGCCAAATTGGAAGGTGTACCGCCAAACATATCGGTTAAAACAATAACACCCTCACCGGTATCTACAGCGTTTACTTTGTTTAATATGTCTTCGCGACGTTCGTTCATATCATCATTGGGGCCGATACAAGCTGTTTCTATTTGGCCTTGCGGGCCGACAACATGTTGCATGGCTGATAAAAATTCATCAGCTAAATTTCCATGCGTAACAAGTACAATACCAATCATTATTTTCCTCCGCAACGCCAAGTGCGAACGGCACCAAATGCCGCGATAAGTTCAGCTTTGCTTTTAATACGTTCCAGTTCATCAGCTCTGGTCTGGCGACCTTTGAATGAAAATTCTTCTACCGTTTCAACCGGCACACCGTAAGTACGTTCTACAGTTTCACCATTGAGTTCAACAATCATCACAAATTCCTGTTCGGCAAGAACGGAACCGGTTTCTTTGTTTATACCTTCTAATTTTACGGCGATTTTGTTATCTCTTTTCAAAAGTGCTGTCTTTTTGCCGTCATATTCCAAAAACGGGTTTAACGGCTCATCTTTACGTGCATCAATGAATACGGCAAGTTCGCCGAATTTGTTTTCTATAATCTCAAAAAAATCCTGCTTTTCTATCAGCGTGTAGTATTGGTTTTCCATGTGTTAACCCTTTATCTCAAATCAAACCATTAACAAAAAGCAGAATATCATAAACTTTTATAAGTGTCAATTAAGTTTATCGTTCATCATTTTCTTTGGTGTTTTTTTCAGGGTTTAAGACTTGCTCGGCCTGATAGATATCTTTGGCAAGCTCGGATAAACTTTTTTTAGGTTTCGGACGACCGGATTTTTCTAAAATCAGACGAGCCATTTCTTCCGGATTATCCTCTTTATCCAATTCTACAAGAGAATCGGCAGGCATTCCTTTTAAGGCTTCGTTAGGCAGGTCTTTTTGTGTTTTTTTGATGTTTTTAACGACTTTAGGTAAATCTTTTTCGGAAATTTCCCCTTTTATGCCTAGAGGTTTTTCTATTTTTTCTTCTAAGGTTTTACGACGAATTTGTTTAACATCAAAAGTGGCAGAGTTTGCCAAGCGAGCATCCCGTTTGGTCATCTTCGGGTTTAAGCCGGCTTTTTCGGCGGCAACGGCAGTATTCATGATAATATTTAATTTACCGGCCATTTGCTGCTGTTTGGTAATGCGGATGGTTTCTGCCTGAGTGTGTTTTCTTCTTTCAAAGTCTTCATCTATCAGGCTGATGTTAAAGAACGGGGCATTAACATCATCATCTTCTTCCTCTTCTTCTTCCTCATCATAAACTTCGCGAATTTTTTTGCGTAATTTCAACAAAGGTGCACCACTGGCAATGCGTGGCGGGAGAACTTGCGGTTTAGTATCTACTTTGGGCGCCGGTTTAGGGGTTATCGGTGAACGTTTTTCCAATTTTTTACTGATACGTTCCGAATCGTCACCGTTTTTCTTATCCCAATCAACGACGGCACGTTTATTTTTCTTATCATCTCTTTTTTCTTCTTTCTCATCATCTTCTGTCATCTTATATTCTCCGGTGATATTATTCTTTGTGGTAAGTTATCATCAAAGTTGAGTCCGCCAACATGGTCGGCATAACCTTTACAGATTGCTTGTTTTTTAATTTTAGGGTAAACGGTGAGCAGGATGTAATATGTTTTTGCATATCTTCACGGAAGCTGTTCCAGTCATTAAATTCCGGCAGACGCTCTTGTTGTTTATCTAAAATCTCTTTTAAATTCGGTTGGTTATCCATATCCGGTGCTTTAAGTTTCCAAAGGTCTAAGTATGCGGTATTATAGTATTTTAATTTTAAGTTCGGCAATAAAATAATGACCGAATCGCCGAGATTATTTAAAATTCCCTGTTGAACGTCCATTAAATCACCTAATTTACGAGCAGCAGCCAAGCTATCCGTAATATCCTCATAAGCGATAATCGTGCCATCCGGATGGGGGGCGCGCAGACGGCGGAAAGTTCTGCCGTCCGGAATATAAAGCAAGTCTTCTCTTTGTTCGGTTAAGGCATCAAAGGCTTTATTTTCTTCTTCTTTATAGGCTTTGAAATCAGAAACTTCGGGAAGTGTTTTCTGTTCGCGAATCTTATCTAAGAAGGCATTGTAATGCGGGGCATTATCCAAGAAATTTTCCGGTAAATTCCATAAATTTAAGAAAGCGACGTTGGCAAAAGTGAAATTGTGTTTGTTATTGATAATGCAGAAAGCCGTATCCAAAGAGCTTAAAATTTCCAAATGCGAATCCAAGTGAACACGGTAGTTGCGTTTAGCTTCGTCAAACTCGGTAATATCAACCAAAGAGCCGATAATGTGGGATGTTTTTAAGCTTGAGTTATAATATGGTGTTTCGGTGATTTCGTAGCGTTTCAAATCACCATCACATAAGATATTGATTTGTTTTTTCTGGGGGGTGTTTGATTCACGGGCAATCTTAGCCATTTCCAAAAGGTTAGTGGTGTTTCCCAAATCTTTTAAGACCGAATTTTCGTCGTTTAATTCATTAAAATTCTTTAAGCCGAGCAATTTCAGGTATTGTTTATTGAGAATCGTTAAGTTCAGGTCCTCATTTCTTAACCATACCGGACAGGGGAGGTTATCAATCAAAATGCGGAAATCTTCCACCTTTTTGCGGCAATGGTAGGCTTCTTCGGTAACACGGTCAATATAATCCGTAGTTTTGGTAATGTCACGAAACCACAGGCAACTGAAGTTTATTTCTTCATCAGACGAGCTGATACGGGTTCCGGTAATGGTAAAACTTCTGCCGCTTTTGGTCTTGGCAAGTGTTTCAAAAGATGTACCGTCTTTAATCAGCATATTAAATGATTCCGTTAAATCTTCAGTTTGTTCAAAACGATTTAAGACATCCGCAACCGTGCTTTGAATACCTTTTTTTAGGTTAAGTAAGGTGGCAAGCCGAG
>DEKL01000013.1:222-2916 GCA_002353835.1 Alphaproteobacteria bacterium UBA2723 | reverse complement strand
TTGTTATATCTGGCGGAGAGAGGGAGATTCGAACTCCCGGTACCCTTACGAGCACAATTGATTTCGAGTCAACCGCATTCGACCACTCTGCCATCTCTCCGTTTACCGCAAGTTTATAACGATAATCCCTTAAAAAAGCAAGTGTTTTTTAATCAAAACTGTGTAGAAAACAAACCTATAAATCCATCTCGCCGGCTTTAGTCTTAACTCTGTTTGCCGTTTTATTCCCGCCACCTAAGAAATTAAGATATTCCAAAGCCTTTTTCTGTGCTAAAGTTTTATCCATACTAAGCGATTTTGATTCATTAACCAAATTCTGTACCCAAACCGCTAATTCTCCGAGCTCAACTTTCTGCACACCGGTATCTATCGTCACCCCATAATCAACCACTTTATCTTTAGCAATTCCATGTACTTCTTTATAAACCAAATCCTCTTGCATTAAACTATATAAAGAAGGCCCTAATTCCGCCAAATACCCCTGATCATACCTGCTCTCCGGCATCTTCATATTAAAAATTGTCTCATTAGAAAGCTTGTTATGAAAAGGTCTTTCTTCAGATGCCGGTTTTAATTGTAAAAGATGCATAATCTCATGTAAAACAACCAAGGAAACCGGCGAACCGTTATGTCCTTTTCTGCTAACAGTTATCGCCGCCCCGAAATCAACACCGCGTTTGGTAAAATATTCCATATCATTAGTATCATCTGTATCATAAACATTATCGGCATATTCCCAAACAGTTGAATCTTTCACCCCGTTTTTATCACACCAGTCATCAAACATCCTCTTACCGATAGGCGCCGTTAAACTCATATCCTCTTTTGCCAAGATAAATCTGTCATCATTAAGGTAAAAAGCTCTGGCGAAACGTTCAATTCCTGGATATTTATCCGCTTTCTCGGCTAATTCATTAAAGTCTTTATAATAGCGACCGATATATTCGCAACGCGTATCAATTTCTCCCCGTTCTTTTTCTAAAATAACCTTATGATTATCCTTATACCTAAACAACTTTTCCGCATATAAAAATATTTGCAAGTTATTATAATCGGTAATATCAACACTGTCCTTATTAAATTCATTAGCCAACCCCAAACGCGACATAAACTGCACAATTTCCGGCCGTGTATCTTTATAACGGCTCAGTCTGGAAAGCATTTTAACCATAGTGGTGCGATATTCTTTTTTCTGCGCCGCAGTTAAACTATCCACATTTTGCACTTCTTTGGTAACGGCAATCCCGTTTTTAACGATTTCCCAGAAATTAGCCATATTTTCCGGACAATGGTTATAGTTAGTATCATTTAAAATCGGAGTGTTTTTTGCTTCCATCAAATCCATGATTTCGCCAATTGAGAAGGGTTCTTTACCCTCCAAATCATTAAGATGATAATTATCAACGACCTCGGTATAAATTTTCTTATATTCTTCCGGCGCACTTTGTTTTCTTTCTTCACTGCAGGAAGTAAACATAAAAGCCGAAGCAAACACAAACGGAAAGCATTTCTTAAGCCATCTTCCGGAAAAGACCACTTTCTGCGGACCGTTTCTCTCGGTGGAAAACGCCTTAACTTTGCCGGTAAAAAATCCCGTATGTCTCAAATCTGCCTGCATAAAGTTTTACCCCACAAAGACCACTTTCGCCAATCTGCTTTTAATGGCATAAAATTGATTATTCCTTTCCACCACAAAGAGATAGCGCCTCATTTTAAGCGGATAAATCAATTCTTCATGCACAAAATCAATAGCAATTTCACCATGATCGCTTCTAAGCACGGCTGTTTGTGCTGTTTCGTTCACTTCCAAACACAAATCATCTTTAAAATCAAGACCGGACTTGATTTCCAACAGCACTTCGCCCATTTCGTTTAATAAAAAGCTACCCATAGTTTTGACTTTCTTTTAGTTTAAGCTTATACCGAAATTATAGCCTATTTTTAGAAATGACGCAACAAAAAATTTGTCAAAAATTTATGCAATAAGATGTTGAATATAAGTTAAATCATCAAGCCACGGCTGAACGGAAGAGGGGATACCGTGTCCGGTTTCCATGGTAATTAAAGCATTATCTGAGGTATAATCATTAACCAACCGTTTTAAATCATAATTTCCCTCGCCATAATGCAAATGCGCATCATCAATATCGGCCATACCTCCGTCACAAAGATGATACATAGCCGGCGTTAAGGCCTTAAATTCATCTAAAACCTCATAAACATCACGCTTAAAGCTGTTTGCACCGCAAATGGCATGCGAAAAATCAAGACAGAATTTACACCCGACCTCATCAATAAATCTCTTAATCTCATCTGGGGTAACGCCCTGTAACTTGCGGTGCGTGGAAGAGCAGATAAGCGGTAAGTTCTCAACCGCCAACCGTGGCTCATTAAAAGCCTTAAATTGGCGGATATTCTCATTAAATCCGGCATCATCATGCCCAAACCCCGGGTGTAAGATAATCATTTCCGCATCAAGCATATCGGCAAACCGTTGCGAATCATAAAGTTTATGTTGATTTTCCTCAAATAAATCCGGCTCTGAAGGATTTAGGTCAAACCTTGCATGTGGCGCATGAATAATAGTTTTGATTCCCTTAAAATTCTCAACATTGCGCCATGTTTTATCAAAACTATCGGGCAGGGCGAACAACTCCATATAACCGAATTTTCCCTCTTTCAATGCTTTTTCGG
>DEKL01000013.1:0-204 GCA_002353835.1 Alphaproteobacteria bacterium UBA2723 | reverse complement strand
ATCTTTGGTAAATGAAATATTTTTAATAAAATCAATAGAATAAACTTTTAATCCAAAGTTTCGCATTAAAATCCCCATAACCTTAAATGATGACATATTTTAATATGTTAATCTTAATTTATGGTAAAGATAACGCTTGCATTATTAAAATCTTTTGCCTAAAATCTGCGCGACTGAAATATTATAAACATATAACAAAAATAC
>DEKL01000021.1 GCA_002353835.1 Alphaproteobacteria bacterium UBA2723 | reverse complement strand
TATCAATGCATAGGATGTTTTTTGAATTTTCTCTGCTTCAGCCGGAGTGATATCCCCGCTTTTGTGACCGAGAAGAAAATCCTTAAACTTTTGAAGCATAGAAGAATTAACTGTTTCTGCCATATTACCCTCTCTTATTTGTTGCTATAAAATCTATACATTATTTGTTATTTTTGCAAACAGTTTTTAACATTAAATCTGATAAAAATGATTGACACTTAAAATAAACCGTACTATTTATACTTTCGTTCTTGAGATTGCTTGATCGTCTAATGGTAGGACAGCGGACTCTGACTCCGTTAATCTTGGTTCGAATCCAGGTCAAGCAGCCAACGAAAAGGCACCCTTGCGGTGCTTTTTTTTGTTATAATCTAATTTTGTGGAAATTTTTGGTTGTTGTTTGATAATCCTAAAAAACGGCTTATGCTTAATTATTATTACCAAAGGAGTTTGATATGTCTAAATTAGAAGTTTATGAGAACGTTATTCAGAAATATATGCAAGCGATGGCTGTTTGGGATTTGGATGGTTTGTGCTCACTTTTTACACCTGATGCAAAAGTTTATTCGCCGCTTTTGGGTTGGCTTTCTCCGAGAATTTTCTTTAAGAAAATGTGTATGCTGTCTGATGTTAAAGCTTCTGCACAAATCCCGCATAATACGCTTTTAAGCACCGAAGGAAAGCCAGTTATGGTTAAGCATTTTACCTTTACTTGGGCGGTTAAAGACGGTCGTAAAACAACCTTTGAAGCTTGTGATGTATTTGAGTTTGATGAAAATAATCTTATCACAAAAGAAACAATTATTTATGACACACACCAGTTGCGTATTGATATGGGCGGTAATCCTTTAGATTTTGATTTGTAGTATGCTTCAGAAAAATTTAGCGGATTTGTTGCTTGCTTGGTATAAAGAAAACGGGCGGGATTTGCCGTGGCGTTATAAAGGGGGCGCGCATCCTAACCCCTATGTTGTCCTGGTTTCCGAATTTATGCTCCAACAAACAACCGTGACAACGGTTATTCCTTATTTTCACCGTTTTATGGAACGTTTTCCGACGGTTTATGACTTGGCAAAGGCAACAGATGAAGAAGTTTATCAACTGTGGCAAGGACTGGGTTACTATACACGCGCACGTTCTTTACATGCCAGTGCGAAAATGATTGTTGATGATTTTAACGGAATATTTCCGCATATGCGCGAAGATGTGCTTAAATTAAAAGGTATAGGCACTTATACGGTCGCCAGTTTTTTGGCGTTGGCTTTTAATCAGCCGGAAACGGTTATTGACGGAAATGTTATGCGAATTATGGCGCGGTTATATCACTTAACGCGACCGCTTGATGAAATTAAAGATGATATCCGAAAAAAGGCTATGGCACTGACAAGCCACAAAGAGCCTGCCGATTATGCTTCGGCGATTATGGATTTAGGGGCGACGATTTGCACGCCGAAAAAACCTTTGTGTATGGTTTGTCCGTGGCAACAATATTGTAAATCTAAAGACTTGCCGGACTTAGAACAAATACCTACACGAAAGAAACTTGCAAAAAAGGAACAACACGGATATGTGTATCTGATTTACAATGATAAAGGGGAAGTTTTTATTCGCAAGCGTACCGAGAAAGGGTTGTTGTTCGGACTGTATGAATTTCCGTGAAATACCGATAAGCCTGTTGTTAAGGGCGCAGAAAATACCGGGGTTAAAGTAACTCATATCTTTACGCATATTAAATTAACGCTTGAGATTTACAAACTGGCGGGCGCAAAAAATCCTTGTACAGACGGCGTTTATGTAAAGCCTTCTGATTTGAAAAATTATGCGCTTTCAACATTGATGAAAAAAGTTTTTGCTAAATCAAAATAAAAAACCTGCCGCTTTAAGCGACAGGTCTTCTTCTTACACTTCATCCCACTTGGAGGCTTTCTTCAAGTATTCCTCAGCCTTTGCCAAAGAGATGTGTCCGTCTTCGCCTTTGAGCTTACCTTCGGCATCAATAGAGAACTCCCGACCGATAGGAACAGCCTTGGAAATCTTCCAGAGTTGTTCTTCAACATTTTCGGCACTTAAGCCGCCGGAGTAGCCTTGCACAACGTTCTTAAACACTGGCTTCTCGTAAGTTTCTGGGATGATACCCTCGCCGTGAGAGCTGTCATACAGGAGGTCAAACAGCGTGCCGGTTTCGTGCATAGCCTGGATAAACTCGGCGTTCTCCGGATTGTACGAGAGGATGAAACGTTGTTTCGGATAGCGCTTCATGGTGGCTAACAGCTTCTCCATATCAGGCGTTTTTTCACGACCGATTTTGAAGTTTAACTGTACGCGCCTGACGAACGGCGTACCGTCAATGTTGCAAAATGCTAAAAGGTTTATTAACTCTTGAGCAACATCGCCCTGGCAGAATTCTTCTACCCAATCGCTGTTGATGTGAAGTGCAATAGGAACAATCTTCTTTTCCTTAATGCAATACATGTACAATGCCATCAGCCACCAATAGCGCGCTGTGGCAAAAGATGCCTTCTTGCCGGAAACTTGCACACCAATCTCTGCTCTTCTGTAACGACCTGCCAATTTGACGAGTTCTTCAACGTCCGTAAATTCATTCGGACCTGAAACGGTAATTGTTTTTAATCTCATAAAAATTTTTTTTTAATAGTGAATAATAATGTTTGGAATGGTTTTGATAATATGCTCATTCTCTTTTTTGTCAAGCACAAATAAAACCCGAGAGAAAATTCTCTCGGGCTTAAACAGGTTTAATCAGCTAAATCATACACTTCGCACTGAACTATTTTAAATTCAGTTATTGGGGTGCGCAATGTATCAGCTAATTTTTTTGTCGCTAAATTGAGGTATTCCTGTATCGTTTTACCGGAATAAAACACAGAATATGTTTTAGCAACAATTGAATCACCAAACTCCAGAGGACGCGTGAGCAGAAACTCCACAAACGGAGGCATACTTTCCAACTTCTTTTTTGTGGCATTGAGATGACGGCGAATTTTAGGATCATTACGTTCTTTTAATATATCCTCGTGGCGTTTAATCGTATTTTGCCATCCCTCTATCTGACTTTGATAGTCCATATAATGTGCTAATGTGTTTTTAGCAAGAGTTATAAGAATTTCATCTGTCAACTCCGAACGAGGAATGGCGGGAACGGTATCCACGCCGACAATGCTTAAGTAATGAGCAGTGTCAAAATAGTTGTTCAGCTGTCCTTTGAGAGCAAATCTTTTGGTCGGATGAACCATGATGTGTTCACCATAGGCTGCCATAAGTTCATCTACATCTTTTTGTTCCAGCGCACCACGATTTTTTTGTGCAAGCAACAACCCGTAAACAGGGCGATATTTCTCTGTCTCCGCAGATACTTTACCGGCAAAAAGTTGCGCCGTGCCACATGGGGCAGCATAGTAAAAATCATAGCGAGTTGGTCTCTTGCTCATTTCTGAGGCATACTCTTTCACAGATGTTGCCACATCAGGTACGTCAGAGTTAATTTCCAAAGCACGCCTTAAGACCGATAAGGCAAAGGGTGCCGGAAACATTTTTCGTAATTCTTTAATGTTCATAATTGAGATAATTTTAAGTGAGACATAGTAATTATTTTTATAGCGTGGCTTTGTAGTTTAAAATTATTGATTTGTCAA
>DEKL01000051.1 GCA_002353835.1 Alphaproteobacteria bacterium UBA2723 | reverse complement strand
GCCAGACATTGATTTAATTATCACTTTAATCTCACCTCTTGATAAAAAGTAAGACTCGACAAGAATTGCCGAGTCTTACTTTTTACTGTATACTTTACTCCGTTTAAGAAAAGTTTTATCGCGATATATCAATCTCGGCATATAATTTATGTATCTCATCTTCAGTATAATGCCGTTTTTCACAGGTGTCCGAAAAAACAACTTTGATACTCGCCAATCGTCCCGTGTTGCGAAAAACCTCCCAAGTGATGTTCTCATTTTACATCACTTGGGAGGTTGACACAAAATCCGGGATAGCCCCACAGCCTGAAACAAAAAGATTTTTGTTACCTTGGATAGTACAATTTATATCTTATTTTGATGAAAATGATCGGATTCTATATCAACAAAAGCGAACTCCGCATATTTGCCCGTTATTTTCTGAGGAGCGGCTGTGTGCTGCAACGGAAAGCTCCCCCCGCGAATCTCGACAATTTATAATCTATATATTCGACTTTTATACCGCGTTTCTCCAATTCCTTGCCTACGGTATCTTTGAACGCAATATCCGTTATATAGGTGTGATCGTCAATGGGCAGTCCGTTGGTTGCCAACGCTTGCGCTTCGTCTTTGCTGACGGTGATTTTGTCCCACGATTTTAACTCCGTCGGCAAACCTTCGGGCATAGCCTCTTCGCATACAATCATTAAACCGTCTCTCGGAAAACTCAGTATGCAATCAAGATGCAAAATATCCTTATCCATCTTGACTTCGACAACGTTATAACCGAAATGTTTCAAATAGTTTCTGAGCCATACGACACCTGCATGGTTGGTAGCTCGTCCCGAATTTCCCACAAAAACGGTTTTCTTGTAAACCAACACGTCGCCGCCCTCAAGAAACGGCCCGACCGTTGAATCATTGCCTTCCGAGATATCCGCTTGCGGTATTGACACATAATAGCAACCGCTTTTTTCTGCTTCTTTTTGTAAAATGGGTCTAATCGGAAGAACTTCCAGTCTGCGATAGAGCGAGAAAAATGAACATTCGATAATATGATTACCGATCGTTATGAACGGATCTCTTGCAAAAAAGTTGCTGACACCTGCGGCTTCTGTGTAACCGTTCTCAACATTTCCAAGCATTTTCTCGTAATCCGTGAGCAAACGCGGTCTTTGCACTTCGACGCCGTATTTTTCCAGCACTTCTTTCAGATTTTCCCGTTCGAGTGCCCACGCCTTCATATATTCATCCGTCAATTCCGGAACCTTAGCGTTAGCATCAACATATTTTAGAATGTTCTTTCCGAGCACAACCTCCGTCTGTGTCAGCACTACGCGTTTGAGGGGAGCAAATTCGCTTTCCACGAAAACCGTTTCAGCCGCAAAAGCGGTATTCATCCCTCCGGCTGTGCATGGCGCGACTGTTGACAAAAGCGCGCAACCCATCATCGAAAACAACTTTTTTTTCATCTGTTTGCCTCCTTAAAGTGTAGTATACCTAAAAACCGTTCTTTTCCAGGCTGCCGACAAATTCAAAACAATGGATGAAAGTTCTTTTTCTCTGTGTTCCTGCGAGAGCCTAAACTATAACTTCCCTATTCAATTATAGGGCGGAAATCATTTATTTGTAAGAAAAATTTCTTTTTAGCCGTGTCCGTTTTGGAAGGCCTTTTTGTAGAAAGTTCAAGATGGAAGCAGAAACGTTCTTTTCATCAGCGGATTCAAGTGATACAATAGACATGGCGTAAAACCTCCTTGGATAGTAGCTGGGTAGCACTTCTATTGTACCAAGTTTTGAGGCTTTGCGCCTTTTTTATCTTCTGAGATATACAGTTTTCAAGGAACTTCATCTATTATGGGTGTGGGAAGTTTGAGTTATAACAAAACTTGTTTACGATACATAAAAAATCCCTCCAAATGTATTATAACACATTTGAAGGGATTTTTAAATGAATTTGTCCACAGTCTGAGACTCGACAATAATTGCCGAGCCTTATTTTTTACTGCTTATCCTTCATAATGCTGTGCCAACCCTCGCCAAGTTCCGAATATCCGAACCATTTGGCTTTCTGATCCCATTTGAACTGATAACGTCTGCATTTGTTCCCTTTTTCAAAGGCAAGCACTAACTTTCCGTCTTTCAAAGCTACAATGTAGGGGTATGCTCCCGCTTCGTGGGCGTAGTTTTGGCTGTCTATATAAACTTCGAGTTTGTTCTTTTCGGGAGAATAACCAAAAAGAACAGCGCGCTCAATGGACTGAAGCACATAGTATTGTTCGCTGTTGCTTGTGTTCTTAATCACGCGGAAAGTATAACCGTAGTCCACTTTAGGGAAATGCTCATCATCGATTCTCTTGTCGTTTAGCCACACTATAAGGTGAAGTCTTTTATCGCTGCCGGAACCCCAAAGGTTCCTCATTTGAAATTTCATAGCCCCGTAAGGCGTTGTAAAAGTTTCCTTCAAAGCCTGATTGTCTTTCATCTCTTCGGTGAAATTATTGGCTTCGTATGTCATTTGGTATGACTCGGCGAAACATACGGCAGAGAACGCCATAATAAAAAGACTCAACACTACAGCTGCAATTTTTTTCATAAAAAAACCTCCTAAACAATTATAGTGAACGATAAAATTTCCCTTACTTTTTTCTTTTATTTCTTTCTTTCGCCTGTCCCATTTGCGTGGAAAAAGAAAATAGAAAAAAGAAAGCAACAAAGAAAAAGAGAAAAGAAGGGTTTTTAGAGGTTACCTTTAGACAGAAAAAACTTTTTTGCCTTCAAAATAGGTCGCTAAAGGTTTTGCCTCATGAATTTCTTTTTCCGGACAATCCAAAACATCTTTGTTGACGAGGAGGAAGTCGGCATATTTGCCGGTCTTGATGCTGCCTCT
>DEKL01000106.1:20182-20999 GCA_002353835.1 Alphaproteobacteria bacterium UBA2723 | reverse complement strand
GTATTTTTTTATTTGGCTTAGTATGATATTAAAGCAGAATGATAAGAAAGTCAGCAAGATAATACCAACAATGACGCCTGTTGTATTAAAGAGGGAACCCTCTTTTAAGATATAGAAACCTAGGCCGGCAGTTGAGCTGACAAACTCGCCGATAAAAGCACCTAACAATGCTAAACCGATATTCATTTTTAAGCCGCTTAATATCCATTGCAATGAACCCGGAAGAATAATTTTATACATCATCTTAACACGTGAAATACCAATACTCTCCGTAAAAATTGTATATTTCTCGGCGGCGTTCTTCGTACCGTCATAACTTTGTGTCAGAGCGACTAAGAATACACTGAATGCTGCCATAAACACTTTACTCATAAGCCCTATTCCAAACCATATAATAAGCATTGGCGCTAATGCAAAAATCGGAATCGCCCCTAAAATCAGCAAGTATGGTTCTAAGATTTTACGTATTGTATCGTTTACCCATATCAGCATACCGACTAAGGTTCCTAAAAAAGTGCCGATTATAAGACCTAAAAATGATTCAGAAAATGTGACGTAGATATTGTACCACATACTCTTGTTTTGCAATTCTTCTATTAACAAACCTATAACCTTGCTCGGCGAAGAGAAAAAGAAGAGCACAGATTTATCATGTGCGGCACTATATTCCCATAAACATAATAAAAGTAATCCCGGTAAAAATTTTAAGACTATATTGCGCATTTCTTTTCCTTACAGGCTTTTTCCAAAGCACTTTTAACACGAGTAAAAGCTTCATTACGGTTGTTATCTGTGATTTCTATTATATCGGTTATAC
>DEKL01000106.1:15177-20172 GCA_002353835.1 Alphaproteobacteria bacterium UBA2723 | reverse complement strand
GTATTAAAATCGTATCTGCCATTAACAAGGCTTCTTCTATGGAATGAGTTATCATTAAAGCCGTGGCTTTTTGTTCTAAAACATAATTGCGAATAATTTTGGTTAAATCGTTTTTGATAACAACATCCAGTGCACTTAAAGGTTCATCCAAAAGCAATAATTTCGGTAATAAAGCCAACATTCTTGCCAAGCTTACGCGTTGTCTTTGCCCACCGGATAATTCATTCGGATAATATCGGCTGAAATGAGTCAGATGAACAAGACGGAGCATCTTCATGGCTTGGCGGTGTTTTTTGGTGCCAAGTAATTCCAACGCAAATAAAACATTTTGTTCTGCTGTCTTCCATGGCAACAATGAGTCTTCCTGACTCATATAACCAACATCCTTTCCCGGTAATTTAAGAGATGATTTCACGTGTCCTTTAGTTGCTTTTTCCAACCCCGCTATAATTTTTAATAGTGTTGTTTTGCCACAACCGGAACTTCCTAATATACAGGTTATGTGACCTTCTTTTAATTCCAAAGAAATATCATCTAAAACTTTTAGTTTATCAAAGTTTTTTGATATATTTTGTACTGATACTAAAACATTATTGTCCATAGTCTGCGTACGCTTTCTTTGCAAATGTATTATCTGTTGCAACAGTTGTTTTTTGAATTTTCTGTAAATCACCAATACTTAAACGTTCTTGAAGTCCTTGTTGCCAGATATTATCTATAATTTCCAAAGATTTCGGATATATCGCATTTTTCCGAGAACGTTCTACTGCTCTTTTTATACTTTCAGCATCTATATCTGAGAAAACTTTTTTTGCAACACGCAAACCGACATCTTGGTCTTTATAAAATACGGTTACAGCTTTTTGTAAAGCGTTTATTACTTTCTGTACGACTTCCGGATTTTTCTTAATATAATCCTCTTTGACCGTTATGCCGGTAATGGCTTGTGGTGGTAAAAAACGACTTAATGATATAACGGAACGATACCCCTCTTTTTCCGCAATAGCGACTGTCGGATCTAAATCCATTGCAATATCTACTTCTCCGGCTTTCAGAGCGGCCATTTGGGAACCAAAGGCCATTGGTTTAATATTCATGGTTAAGTTATTTGATGTTTTTAGATTGCTCAAATTTGTATATAATGTTGAAGGCGCCGGAAAACTGCTAACGGATAAATTGTTTAATACACTTAAGTCATTTACTTCAGATATTTCTTGTTTGTTGGTATAACCGATAAACGGAGCTTTTTCAACAAGCGTAGCTATTGTTTTTAGGTTTCCGCCTTTCTCTTGGATAATTGCCGAGAAAATCGGGTCACCGACACCAAAATCGGCATATCCGCCGATTACGGTAGCGGCAATTTGGTCATCATTTCCGGAATAAGTTAAAGTTATATCTAAACCATTTTCTTTAAAATAGCCCTCTTCCATAGCAATATATAAAGGTAAGTACAGAAATATTTTACCTTGTCCGTATTGTGTAATGGTTACTTTTTGCAGACCTGTTTCTTTTATATTTTTTGTAGAAAACAGATAAGCACCCAATATTACTGCTAAGGTAATGACGATTATTTTTAAGAAATATTTCTTTTTCTTCATGATGATTTTCCTACTTAAGTACAGCTGTTTCTATATGTTTGTAGATTATTGCAAAAATGGTTCTTAATTGCTCTTTAGTAATTTTCTTTTTTGGTTTCAATTGTTTTTCTTCAAGTATTTGCTGTAATTTTTCATCAAATATTTTCTNNAAAAGTCAAGTTAAAATGGAGGTCTTAACGTATCTGCCACGCATTTGATATTGACTTTTTGTTTTGTCTGATTACAATAGGGATACTTTAATTTAAGTTTATTCCTATCTATTGTTTCAATCATTTTAAATTTTCAAAATTATGTACAAAGAAGTATTAAGACGGATGATACCGGTTTTTATCGGTAGTGCTATCGGGGTTATCATTGTTGCATTGGCGCTCATTCTTTTCGGGCTTGCCGACACAATGCTCGCGGTACGGATTGCTGTTATCACGTTTGTTGTGTGGTCTGCGATGCAATTCTATTTCAAGCGACGTGATGTCATTCAGGAGCACTCGGCAGAGTTTTTTGTGGTAACGCCGTTACCGATTGTTTATGCCGGCAAGAAAAAGCTTTACTCTCTGCCTTATCTTGATTTGAACCTTAAGGACAAGGTTTGGGGTATTGAGGTGCAAGGCACTTTCTACGCTCTGCTTAATGCAAGAGAAGGTAATAACCCACTCCTGTATCGTTGTGAAGCACAGAAAATCTTGGAACAACCCCCAAAGCCGATAGCGTTGCGTCTGCCCTCCAACAAGGAACTGTACTTCGCCCGCCGAAACCGTATGAAGTTCAGAGCAACGGTGACCGTACTCGGACAGTTCGGGGTTAAAGCTGAGGACTGGTTTGACGACAAGTATCTCTGCATTGAGGATTTGGCCGGTTATAATTCTGAAGATAGTGAATTAGATGATATCTGCGCTATGAGCATGAATCCGGATGATTCCTCAGATATCTATGCGATTGAGTTCATTGGCTATCATGTCAGGTTTGCTGCCGATTAAAAATTCCGTTTCTTAAAATTTAAGCCTTTCTGTTAAAAACAGAAGGGCTTTTTTATGTTTAATCGTGGGCGTAATAGTAGCGTTTTTTATAGTCAAAATCACATTTTGCCGGCGCAAACTCCGGTTTTAGGATATACAAGTTATTATTTGTATCCATCGGCTTATAGTATTTATTGACTAAATTCATATCCGGCAGATGAACAATAACATTTTGCCCGCGTTCGCTATAATATTTATCATAATACGGCGTGGCGCTGATAATCTTTGGTTTATAAATTTCAATTACCTTGTTAATATCCATTAGAGGATATATGCCGACCTTAGCCCCAATCACATCTGTTTGCCCCAACAAATTCCAATAGTAATATGGGTCACGGTTATAGAGGTTATATAAAACGCCATCCCCGTTTAAGATATAATCGCAAGGGGTTGAACGGCGAACTATTTGCTTATTTAGCGGATAGTAAAATCTCGTGATGCGGTTACCGATATTGCCGTTGTAGATGGCTGGATCGTACATACACCAATTTAAGGCTATCGCTAATACAAAAGTTAAAAACCACCAACGCGGAAAAACTTTTTCGGCGAGGAAAACCGCGGTTAAAATAGATGCCGTGTAAATGACCAGATAGAAATAATAAGCAAAGGCAGAAAAATAAAACAGCCGTTGCATTAATTCCACAATAAAAATTAAAGCGATAATCTTAAAATAGGGGTTAGAACCTTTCAAACAGAAAATGATTGATAATGCGGAACCAACGAGCAAGCACCTCAACTCCGGCCAGATTATACCGATACGGCGCTCGTCAAAGAGTTCTGGAATGTAGAGGTTAAAGGTAAAATTGGACTGATACCAGACAATCAATATATCATGTGCATACAAATATGCAATAAAACCTAAGCTCAATGCTATCGGCAACAGAGCGGCGTACATGACGTCACCTAAACGGATTTTTCCTTTATATATCAGATACAGGGTAACAAACCCAAGCAATATCAAGGTAAAAATTATTTTTTGTAAGAACATAAAAGAACACCAAAACAGCAAAAATGAAATGGCTAAATCTTTTAATTTTTGTCTTTCAAGATAGCAAAAATAGTGATATAAACCGGCAAAAAAGGCGGTCATCATAAAGTTATCCGGTCTGAAATGAATAACCGATAAGACAACATAAGGGGTAAAAGCAATAGCGGCGGCAACTATCCCGCCAAACTTGGTGCTTAAAAACCGCGATACGATTAAATACAGATATACATAGTTGATAAAAGAAACAACAATGGCGCATGTGATAACGGTTGAAGTGATAATGTTATCATCAAGTCCGTGGGCATGTAAACCTACAAATGGGGCAAATAAATACCACAATAAAGGATTATGGTGTTGAAAGAAATCTTCGTAAGGCACAAAGTTAGCATAAACGAGCCATGAGGAGTGTATATGCTCTAAGGTGTCACCACCCAAAGTGTCTGTTAACCAGGCAACATACATACAAAATGCAAACCCTATACCTAAATGTGCCAATAATAATATCGGCGGCATTTTTTTATAAAAGGTTTGCAACGTAAACATCTTCTCCCCCTATGGTAAGACTATCGGTTGTCTGAAAACGTTTTCCATAAACGAAAGCGATATATAGCTTAAAATAAAGGCTATCAAAGGAGAAGCCACCCAGCCGGACATCAGCTTTAAGACTAATCCCCATCTGATACCTTTGCCGCCTTTGGCTAAACCGATACCGACAATTGCGCCGATAACCGCTTGTGTACTGGAAACAGGAACTGCCGGCAAACTCGGTAAACCCAGCATGGTTAATATTTGCTCAAGTTTGGCAGATGAAAACATTATCAATACTAAAGACTGCGATAAAATGACAATCCATGCCACTATCGGCGAAACCGCCAAAAGGTTTTTGCCGACATTTCTTATGGCTTTTTGAGAATATGTGAAAACGCCGACACAGGCGGCTATTCCGCCCAATAAAAATAGTATTTGAATACTGCTTAAGGTATAAAAGTTGCCTAATCTTATCGGCTCAAATTGGCAAGAATCTATAAAAACACCGACCACATTTGCCATGTTATTGGCTCCTAAGGCATAACCGCCTAACGCCGTGGTTAAAATCATACCGACACGAACAATCCAGTCTTGCCATAATATATGTAATTTGCTGTGATGTACGACTTTTTTTACCAGTAAATATAAAAGTATGGCAATAACGGCGGAAATTACCGGACAGAATATCCATGAAGAACATATTTCCGTCAAAGTTTCCGCATCAGTCGGGTTATCGGTATAAACGTTCCAACCGACAATACCACCGACAATGGCTTGGGAAATGGAAACGCTGATGCCGGATTTTAGCATTAGCAAAACCGCTAAGGCTGATGATAATGAAACGGCAAAAGCTGCCGGAAGCGTATTT
>DEKL01000106.1:181-15081 GCA_002353835.1 Alphaproteobacteria bacterium UBA2723 | reverse complement strand
CCGACTGCCGTGCCGAATATGTTTGATGCATCATTGGCACCTAAGGACCAACCTAAGAACAGACCGCTTGACAGGAAAAACAAATAGGTCAGCATTGGCTATATTTCCCTTTTAATTGCAAAGATTAACAATGCATCTATGCAGTCTTCGGCTAAATCGGCAATATCTGCCACTTCTTCCACAAAAGTATTGATTTGTATTTTACGAGCTAGATCCAAATCCGAATCAAAAACTTCTCTTCTTAACTTGGCTGAAGTTTTATCGCTTTGGTGTTCTAGGAAATAGACCTTTTTGGAATAATCGCGCAAAGTTACCAAATCACGGAAAAATGCGCGGGAAGAAATCGCCATATTTTCAGCACAATCCGAAACTTGGGCAACCAATGTTTTAAATTGATCATGGTAGATTTCCGGTATATCCGGTTGCTCAACATAAAACTTATGCGCCACTTCATCAAACAGATTGACCACCTTATCCAGATTTTCCACCAATTGCAAAATATTACCGCGCATGTCCGGTATTAAGTTATGTTCATAAAGCCTGCTTTCTATGTCACGGCGCAACCTATCCGACTCATTTTCAATGATTTTTATTTTTTTGCTGATAGCCCCATAATCCTCGCTACGGCGCTCTTTCAAATATATATTGACTGCTTCCTTAAACACCATTGTCATCTCAATGATTTTATCGTGCAGGCGATCTATACTGTGTTCAAGCTCGCGGGTGCGAGCAAACAACGAAATTTTTACATTAAACATAAACGATTACTTCCCTTAAAGAATTGAATACCTCAACGAATCCCTTATTTGAGGCTTGCTGTTGATTTTATGATTTTAAAATTTGCGCACTTTGTCAATATTTTTTTATTTTTGCTTGCATTTATTTTTTCGGAATTATATCTTTTAGGCGTTATATAACATTTTTTATTTAAGGATGGAAATTATGAATAAAGACAATATTATTACCGTTTTGGTTTCAGTTATCGCCAGTGTGGCTTTTTCCGTTGCTTTAGCCGGTAGTGTTGCCGGTAAGAGCACAGGTGCTGCAAGCGGAAACATTGATCAAGCTATTGAAGATTATTTGATGAATAATCCGACTAAAGTTCGTGAGGCTTTGGTTTTGGCTGATCAACAAGAACAAATTGAAGCTCAAAAACGTGTTGCTATCAACTATAAGAACAACATCAAAGAATTAAACAATGCATCTAATTCTCCGTTTGTCGGACCGAAAGATGCTAAAATCACAATCGTTGAATTTTATGACTTCAACTGTGGTTACTGCAAACGTTTGGCTCCTGATTTGATGAAAGTTATCAAGGCTAATAAAGACGTTAAATTCGTTTTCAAACCGGTTACTTTCTTAGGTTCTATGCCGATTGCTAAAGCTGCTATGGCTGCAAATGAACAAGGCAAATTCCTTGAAGTTTATGAAGCTTTCATGACACACAACGGTCCGGTTGATGAAGCTGCTATTACTGAAATTTTGACAAAGGCCGGTGTTGATGTTGCTAAGGCTAAGAAGGACATGGACAGCGACAAAGTTAAGAATGCCCTTTCTGCTATCGCAGAACTTTCTCAAAAAGTAGAAGTTCGTGGCGTTCCGACTTTAATCATCAACGGTGAGCCGTTGCAAGCTATTGAAGAAGGTCCGATTCAAGAAGCTATTAACAAGTTGAAATAATTTTTTGGCTTGTCTTTTCAAAAAGAGGAAGTTGGCGCTTCCTCTTTTTTTATAAAAAATTGTTGCATAAATTCTTCACACTGTTACATTATGTGCAGATTTAAACTTTTAGGAGCTCATTGATGAAAACTTTTTTTAAAACTTTATTGAAATCTTTGGCCGTTATTATTTTAGGTGCTGTCGGTGCCGGTGCTGTTCTTTATGCTGACTCTGTTTGCCCTAAAAAACAGGCTGAGTTTAATCTTAAAATCAATAAAACCGTGGCAAATTATGTTAAAACACATTCCGAGGATATTCTTAAAAATATTGCCGAAAGTGAAAACTTTGCTAAGGCAGTTAAAAATGTTGCCGTTTCCGAAGATGATGTGAGAAATATGATTCAAGAGCATCTCGGTCAGCAACAAAACAATAATGTAGCTGAAGAAAATCCGCAATCTGATGAAAACAGCATTTTCCAAAGCCATTGGGATGAGATGAAAAACAGCGCGGTTGCACCGGCTGTCGGACCTAATGATGCTAAAGTTACCGTGGTTGAATTTTTTGATTTTGCCTGTGGGCATTGCAAAGCTTTAGCTCCGGTTATGTCTCAATTAATCAAAGATAATCCTGATGTTCGCTTTATCTTTAACCCGTTATTCTTTATCAGCGAACATTCTCCTTATGCGGCAAAAGTTTCTTTGGCTGCCGCCAAGCAAGGAAAATTCGTAGAAATTTTTGAGGGTATTATGACTTTGCCGGAAATGAACGAAGATACCATCAATCAGATTTTAACTGATGAAGGCTTAAACGTTGATGAAATCAAAAACATGATTGAAGAAAAAGAAATTCGCCGTGGCGTACAAGATATTGATGCTCTTTCCCAAGTTTTGGGTATCAACGGTGTACCGATGATTATTATCAATGGTGAACAATTTGGCGGCAGAAGCATTGAAGATTTGCAAAACAAAATTAACAGTTTGAAATAATTTAAGTATTGCAAACACAAAACCCCGCCTTCATAAGAAAGCGGGGTTTTGTTTACTTGTTTTTGACTTCATACTCATATTCAACACCGTCATCGTAATCGGGAGAATATTCCCAATCATCGCCGATGATACTGCCGTCTGAGAAGCCGAGGGCACGGAAATACCCTTCATAGAGTTTGGTTAGGCTGTTTGTTTTCTCATCAAACTGCCAAACGATGCCACCGATAGCACCTCTGTCATCGTAGTCCTTTGTCATCTCCGGAATGACATCATTAATCCAACGGGTAGCGGGGAGTTTGCGACAGAGCTCTCTGTATTCCCCAGCTTCATTGACAAGCACCACGCGGTCTTTTATCTCCTGGAAGATAATGGCCGGCACATCAATCTGCCAACACTGCGGGTAATCTGTCCACCAGTTGAAAATACCATAGACCTGGTATTTGCCGTCATTTTTGACAATCAGGTAGTTTTCAGGAATTTCTCCCGGCTTTCTGGTTTTGGTTCCCACATAGCAGGTATTCTTCTCTGCTTCTCGGGGAACATAAGCATTTCCGACGACAATTCTGTCTGCTGTAATATGCCTGATGCCATTTCTGTGGAGAACGCACAAGTCTTGCTTTCCATCTTCGGTAATACCGGACAAGAAGATGGTTCCATACTCATCTGCTACCAACTTTTTACCCAAGAACTGAGGTTCATCAGCATCCGGACTCAAGTAGTACCACTTGTTGTTATCGCCATTGAGGCAATAGAGGAAAGCATTCAACTTTTCCCAGTTCGGGCTTTGGAACCCGTCCTCATGCAGGCTGGTTACTGCCGTTTGGACACGAGCCTCCGTCCCATCTTGGATAAAGATGATATCATGAGAAGAACTACCGTAGCCTTTCTTACCATAGACATAGACATAGCATTTCGTCGTTTTCAGTTTAATGCGATAGTACTTATCTGCACCGAGAATAATATGCAAAAATAAGGCTATCGTCAGCACCAAAAAGATAAAAAACATTGTCACCAGCTCCTCCTGACGGTCTTCAAAATTACAGAATGCCGCATAGCCGGTACCTGCTGTAATGACTGCCGCCAGAATCCAAAAATGATGATACTTTAAGCGTTTCCACGCTGAGGAATCCAGTAATCTGGAGAGCCTCCAAGAAGAAAAATTTCTCATAATTTACATATTTTTAGTTATACAATAATTTTATTTATGGCACGCATTATATAGACAAATTTAATTTTGTCAATATTCGTCTTTGTATTTTTTTGTGTTAACTAAATCAGTTTTTGTATTGCGGTTGATTGGTTTTATAAGCCTTTTCTACCTCATAAAAGCTCATGGGATGTGATATTTCTTTTCCTAAAATGACGCCGGCTTCTTCAGGTGTAAAATATATTTCGTCAAAACTTTGGGGCAAATTTTCTTCTATCGGCAAAGCAACATCTTTTAACGGACTTTTTTTAATACGTTTTTTTAATGCCGGCAGGAAACGCAACATTGAGGTATCATTTTTGATGCTGTTATCATTATGGAAGAAATAATAGCCGTAATCTATCGCCGTGCCCTCGGGGTGCCCCCTCTTCTTTTTATAAAGAAATTCGGCATAACTTTTTAAGATATAGTGGTTAACGCGGGCTTTATCTGCCGAAGGATAAAAACTTAACATATAATCTACCGGATAATGGTTTTCATTAACGCTTTTACCATTAACCTTAACATAATGGTTGGAACCGAATGATTTAAAATCAATAACATCTTTAGGCTTTACAATAGATTTGACCGTATGGTTTAAGAAACGACCGTGGGAGGTAAAAAATTCTGTTAAGAGACCATTTTTACGGCTGACGGTGTCATTATCCCCGTAATTCATCCAATGCAGGCTAACTTCTGATACATCCTCAAATTCTTTTAAAAATTGCGGTATGTTTTTTGCTTTCAGCGGCACGATAAATTCATCTAAATCAATAATTGCCAGCCAAGTTGTTTCATCTTTATGTTCAGCAACAATCTTCTCGTAACACACCAATTGTTGATTAACTCCGGATAACGGAATATAGGTTATAATGTTTTGCTTAATGTACGGTTCTAAATATTCTTTAGTGCCGTCCGTAGAATCATTATCGCACAGATAAAAATGCTCAACGCCTTGCAAAAGATGATATTCCAGCCATTCTTTCAAATACGGTTTTTCATTTTTCATAATCGCGGCAACGCTTAAGTAATACGGTGTTGAAGACCGCGGATAAAACAAATATCCACCGATACTTAATATGATTATCAATAAACTGGCAAAAAGTGTTTTTTTCATCTGCACAACTTGTTTAAATGGTTTTTAATACTTTATATTTAAACTAGAATAGTTAAAAATAAGTTTTTAATCGGAATGAATAGTATGAGCAAATTTCTTTCATTTGTACCGCTTTCCATGTATAATGTCGCCGCATTTCTGCGTTCGCAATTATTCTTGTTGCCGGTATTGTTATTTTTCTACCAAGAAAACGGTTTAACCGTCGGCGATTTTTATTTGATACAGGGTTTGATTGTCTTTTTTGCCTTTTTATTTGAAATTCCTGCCGGTTATTTGGGAGATATCTTTCCGCGCAAATATATTTTAATTACAGCGTATGCGCTTTTCTTGGCTCGGTTATTCTTATGGATTTTTTTCCGTGGTTTTGAAATTATTTTACTTGGTGAGTTTTTTTATTCCTGTTCAAAGGCTTGTTTTGATTCTGTTTCATCCTCGTTTATTTTTGATATTCTTAAGAAAAATAAAGAAGAAACGAAGATGGTTAAAGCTTATTCAAACTTTAATGCTGCCATGTATATCGGTACCGGTATTGCTGCGCTCTTGGGTGCCGGTTTATATGAAAAATTCGGCTCGCACGTTTTGTTAATTGCCGAATTTATTATTTATTCCACCGCCATTGTGCTGTTGGCTTTATTGCCTAATGCACATACGCCGGTTAAAGGTGCGGTTATCGGCTTTAAGGCAAGGCTTAAAAAGTTTTGGGTAGCGACACGTTATCTCTTAAAATCTCGCAAATATCGTTTCTTGGTACTGTTTTCAGGGTTTATGGTCGGTATTTCCCACTTCTTCTTTTGGAGTTTTCAGCCTTTGATGAAAAACTCAGGCATTAACCCCAAGGTTTCGCTGACGGATTTGGCGGATAGTGTCGGTTGGGATGCACGCGTTTTCGGAGATACGGTTTGGAATTATCTTGTCGCGTTAGACTGGCTTGATTATATCAAAGTAATGGGCGTGGTTATCTTTGTTAATAACGTTTTGCGCTCCACATTCAGCTACTTTGCAGCAAATGTTGCAAAAAAAGTTTCGCTGTTTTCTTTGGGCAGATTTTCCTTTATTATGGATATTATCGGTTGTTCACTTTCCTTTATTTTGATGAAGGCGAACATTATATCCCCGGGAGAATGCCTGCTGTTTATCATTTTCCTTTGTGTCTGTATCGGTTTCCAGTTAATGTTTACGATTACGCATATCAGCCGTATTCATCGCCTGATTAACCCGAAAATCCGTTCGCTTTCTTCTTCGGTTAATATGATGACGGGGCGCTTGATGACCTCGGTTATGCTGATGGCGCCAAAGTTTTTATTAAAACAAGAAAACGGGGTTTCCGGCGTGCAGGTTATTGATATTTTCTGGATTTACGCGCTGATTTTCATCCCGATTGGGGTATATTTCCTTGCCAGAATTTATAAATATAATGTCAAAAGCGAACATTCCTTAATGCACGTTGCAGATGAGAGAGATTAAAAAAGGGGGGGGAAATTCCTTTCCCCCTCATCTTGTTCTTGATTTAAGCTTCCATGGTTAGTTTGCCGTTGTTTAGGGTGGCGGTGCCGCCGAGAGGGATGGTTAGTAACGGTGCAGAGTGACCGTAGTCCACATTAGCTAAAATCGGCAGGTCTTTTAATTCCGGCTTGCTGTTTAAGATATATTCTAAGCCCTCTCTCGTGACCTTGGAACCTTTTTGAAAACGCCCGATAACCAAACCTTTGACGTTCTTAAAATCCGGTTGCGTGATTAAAGCTTGCAGATTGCGTTCAAATATCGGCAAAGCGCAGTCTTCCGTATCTTCAATAAACAATATTGTGTCAGACTTAAATGCCGGACGATATGCCGTTCCCAGTAATAAATTAAAGGTGCCTAAATTACCACCGTTTATTTCCCCTTTGGCTTGACCGTTATGAATATTCCAATAGCCCTCGTTGGCTTCAAATTCACGCTTTTCCTGATCTAAAAACCAGAGGTCATCACTCCATATTTCTGACGGCTCAACTTCATCTTTGCCATCTGTAGCAAGCATTTTTACAAAATGACTAAAGGTATAATCGCAACCGTGTTTCATACCCAGCGAGCTGAAATGCGGTCCATAATATGTTTCTAAGCCGGTCTTGGCTCTAATGGCACAATGCAATGCCGTAATATCCGAAAAACCGCAGAATATCTTGGGATTGTTTTTAATAAGCTCATAATCTAAATGCTCAACCAACTGATTAGAGTTAAAACCGCCGATTATGGTCATTATGGCTTTAATGCTTTTATCGGCAAAAGCGGTATGAATATCTGCCACACGCTTTTCTACCGTGGATGAGCCCATATAATCCCAGTTGTCATCCGTGGTATTAGGAGCAAACACGACCTCTAAACCTAAGCTTTCTAACCTTTGGCGGGCGATTTCACGACAGTCCTGCCCGATTATCTTAATGCCTCTGGCCGGCGCTATAACCTAAACTTTATCGCCTTTTTTTAAGCGTTCCGGAATTATCTTTTCCATCTCTTTCTCCTTATTCTGCTGTTTCTTCGTCTGCTTCCCAATGAATATGAAGCATTGTAACCGGTTTAATATCCGTGGCACTGAATACACGTCGGCGTATCTGTCCGCGAATAAAATCTTCTACGGAATTGCGGTGCGTGTATTCGGTTAATTTCTTTTCAATAAGCGGTTTAACCTGCTTTAAGATTTCTTCCGATAATACATACCACTCGTTTTCTTCCAAAATATCTATGGAGCTCATTTGCAGGGAACGTAACTTATCATCTTTACTGATAACCGCGCTGATGAAAAGCGAACAGTTATACATTATGCGGCGACGGTTTTTAATGAGCGGGGAGCCGAGCGAAACACTACGCCCCCTATCTACCCCCATAATATCAGCCACAATCTGTTCCACACATTCTATCTTACCGTTTTGATAAAGGCAAATATCTCCGTTTACGGTTGAAAATACATTTTTAACACCGCAACTTAAGGCAAAACGCTTGTGTTCCCTGATAAACTTCTTATCGCCGTGTACCGGCAATACAATTTTCGGATTTAACAACTCGTACATAGCCTTTAAATCTTTCCGATTGGCATGGCCGGAAGTATGAACCGGATATTCTTCCTCGGTGATAACATTAACACCTTTGGCTAAAATCTTTTCTTGCAAACGCTCTATCTTATCCTCATTACCGGGGATAATTTTTGATGAGAAAATAACGTTGTCCTCTGCACCAAGTTTGATATATTTGCTTTCGTCATTGGCAATCATGGTCATGGCACTACGATAATTTGCCTGCGAGCCGGTGCAAATATATAAAGCTTTATCTGAGGTTATACCTTCTACCTGATCTATGGTATGAATATCATTATATTCTGACAGATAACCGCAATCTTTAGCTACTTTGACATTTGTGATTAAACTGCGCCCGACCAAAACCGGCGTTCTACCGGCAGCACGTGCCGCTAACACCAGACTTTCCAAACGCATAATATTTGAAGCAAAACAAGTGGCAACAACACCGCCTTGTAATTCCGGAACCATTTTGATGAGATATTCGCGAACATCTTCCTCGCTGGTTTGTTCTTTATCTACCATTATGTTGGTTGAATCACAAACTAAAATATCCACGCCATCTTTCGCCGCCTGTTTAAGCCCCGCAATATCGGTTTTGACCATCGGTATTTTATTGTCATCAAAGCGCCAATCCGTTGCATGCATCACATTACCGTACGGAGTTTTGATAAATATGGCTGAGGTTTGCGGGACAGTGTGCGCCATGGCTATGTAGTGAATTTCAAAATCACCTAAGGTCACCACCGGATTTGCGGTTGTTGAAATCAATGGAACCATATCCTGCAGTTTATATTCGCTTAAGCGCTCTTTCATTAAACCGATGGCAAAATCCGTGCCGTAAACCGGGCATTGTAAAGCCGGCCAAACTTGCGCTATGGCGCCTAGGTGGTCTTCATGACCGTGGGTAATAAATAAACCTAAAATATCTTCCCTATAGTTTTCCAAAAACTCCGGCGAGGCATAACACATATCCATACCGGGAAAATCATCATTTAAGAAGCCATAACCGGCATCTACCACTATCAATTTACCATTAACGGCATAGACGTACATATTCATCCCGATTTCATCGGCACCGCCTAACGGTATAAAATATATTCCTTCTTTCTTAAAATCACTCATTCTTATTTTCCTTATTATACAAACAAATCTCCGGCGATGATTCGTTCTTTTCCTTTATCTGTTTTTAATATCAAATATCCGTTTTCGTCAAGTGTTAAAAATATGCCTTTCTTTTGCCGAGATTCATTATGAATTGTTACTTCTTTGCCTAAATTATAAGCCAATGCCAACCATTTTTCACGAATAATGTCAAAGCCTTTCTTTTGATATTCTTCAATGATATCCGATAAAGTTTGCAGGTATTCTTTTAGAAAAGTCGTACGCTCAACGGATATTCCCGCTTCTTTTAATGACGTTGCCTGATAAGGCATATCTTCTATTTTCGGTGANNCCGACTATGTTAACCCCGATACCGACGGCATAGAGATTATCTTTTATATTTTCCAACAAAATACCGGTTAGCTTTTTGTTATTTAAGAAAACATCATTCGGCCATTTTATTTTAATATCTGCCGTTTCTGAAAGTTTTTTGACCGTTTTTGCCACGCTTAAGCCGATTATACAAATATATCGGCTGAGTTCTTGGGGCTTAATTTCCAAACTTAAGGTAAAATATAAGTTGCCTTTAATGCTTAACCATTTTCTACCGCGTCTGCCTCTGCCACCGGTTTGCTCTATGGCACTTAAAACAACCTTTTCGTTTTCTTTGATAAGCTCTTTTACGGCATCATTGGTGGATATAACCTCTGCTGCTTCATACCAAGCAAACCCGCTTACTTTTTCTTTATAAGAAAATGACATAGAACATATCCTTTATTTTTTCTATCATGTTAAACGGATTAAAGGCAAAAGTCATAATGGCAACGGTATTGATTGAAGTATAAAACAGAATTGACTTGTTTTCACTATCAAATGATTTTGTTTTGGGGGCAAAGTATATCACTTTCATAATGTCTAAATAAGCTTTGGATAAAATCAACAATGCCGCAAAAATAATGCCTACGGCTACATAGTTTGCATTTCCCAACAACTCATCTGCCATATTCATTTGTCCTAAAAAGCCGATAAGCGGGGGAACGCCGATTAAAGAAACCAGACTTATCATCAGGGCTCCGGTGGTATAGGACCGCGTTTGAGCTAAACCTGATAATGATGCTATATCGGAAATATATTGCCCATGCGTTTTCAGGTTGTAAAAAATGGCATATAAATTAGCCATAACCAGCAAATAGCATAGCAAATAAATAAATCCTGCAAATATTGCCCTTTCCTGCCCTAAAGATATCAAAAACAAAATTATTCCGAAGTGATAGATGGAACTGTATGCATAGACACCGTGTAAATTTTTGCGGGTATTTGCCCCGATAGCACCCCAAATAACCGAAATTAAGGCTAAGGCTTGATAAATTTTCTTCCAAATTTCACCATATACCGGATAAACGGTTTGATTTATTTCTATTAAGCACCCCCAATAGACAATCGGTAAAAACAGCATAAAATAATGACTGACCGGTAAAATACTGCAGCAGGCTTTTTCCTCTGCCATAATATGAAAAGGAAATATTCCTAAGGCGTATAACAATGGTACGATTGAACTTATGACAAATAAGATTGTGCTTAGTTTTCTGCTGTATGCTCTTAAAAACAGTTGCATTTGCTCCGTTGTTAAGTTTTCAGCTCCGATTATTTGACCGACATATATCAAACCGATTGCCAATATAACTAAAACCAGCGCTGATGTTATGATATACTTTTTGAGATTTATTTGCTGTTGTGAGGTATGTATTCCATAAAGCGCACCGCCGATAACGGTTAAAAATGCGAAACAAAAACCGTAAACGCAGAAATTTTCCGTATTTAACATCATATTGATACTGCCTGATGATAACAGCAGTAATATGTAGTAGCGACCGCCGGTTCTCTTTAGTGATGAAAACCATGTTGCCGACAATATCATGATGATGTATAGAGCTATATTCGCGCAAAGAATAAATAATAGCGTATAACTGTTGGCAGCGGCTGAAATTGTGTCTGTTCCCCGATAATAGCAAACTGTTGTTAAAAATACCGAAACCAATAACCAAAATCTTGCTGTGGCAGCATAGGTTTTTGCCTTTTCATTACTCAGAAGATATAATATGCAAAGATGAACCATGCCGCATAGTAACGGTATTTCAGGAAGTATGCTTATAATTTTATCCAACATTTTACCCCCTACATCACAAACCATAACGGTTTAACAAACGATATAAACAATATTGCCAAGCATATCATATAGGCTACAAACCGTGTCCTTGATAAATCCGTATTAACCGGACAAGGTAGCGTAACAGAGCTTTTATCTTTCATACGATATAATTCTTCCAACAATGCTAACGCCACAAACAGCAATGATAACATTACCAATACCCCTAACAGGAGATTATAATTAAAAATTTCGGAGATAATTATAAAATTATTCCAAAACAGCGGGGTTATCGGCAACCCGATAGCGGCTAAAATAAACAATNNGATTGATGTTCTCGGCATATAACAAAGAAGTCCGCTATTAGAATAAAGTTCGTTCTTTTTCTTTTCAGCTTCTATATGACTGATTATAAAGGATAACACCGTTAAGATAATGATATAAGAAAAGATGGAATAGCCTATGTTCATCTTTAAACCGGAAGTCGGTAAAAATACACCGATTAAAAACAAAAGATAATATACCGTCGTGTAGGCAAAAAGCTTGTAGCGAAAATCTTTGTGATTTAAGCTGATTAAAGCTATAAATAACATGGTAATAATGCAGACTGTTTCAAATAACGGGGCATAAACGGCAATGCTTTCCGGTACGGTGTTCGGCCAAAAACGCATAAACCCGTATAAACCGACTAACGGAATCAAGCTGCTCATAACAAAAGCCAACGGATTATATAAACCGGTGCTGATGGACGCTATCCAATAATGGAATGGCCATATCGGCATTCGGGAGATAAAGGAAAAGAACAGGCTTAACCAAACAAAATATTCTAATTTGCCCTTTAAGTTCAAATTGCCGGCCGTATTAAGCGGAATATTCCCCTCTTTGTAATGATACATCAAGATGACTGCCGTAAACAATAACAGCGTTCCGATTAAATTATATAAACTGAAGCGAACCAACATATTTTTCTTATGAAAGCTACCGAACGAGCTGATTAAAACGATTAAAGGAATGCTTAGCGCGGCAAAAAAGATATAAAATGAAATAATATCCGCCGACAAGATATAGCCGTTTAAGAGCCCGATAAAAACAAGTTGCGAAGCCAGTAAGGTTTTAGGATTTTCTATATGCTTGCTTAAACAGATATCTGCAACACCAAAGGCTATGTTGATACCAAGCAACAGCAACATAGAAAAAGTATCGGCACCGAGCAATATATCTATGACCGGAAAATTCAGCCAATTATATTTTTCTACCAACTGAATACCGCTTTTTTCCGTATCAAACAGGGAAAATGTGTATAAAACCAATGAAATATTGGCGAGTAAAGTCCATATGGCAACATGATAGATATTTTTTCGGAAATAATTGCGATCATATTTGGAAAACATGATAATAACAGCACCGAATATCGGCAAGGCAATCAATAAAAACAGCAAATAACTACTCATTGATTCCTCCATTGATGAAAAACCACATTATGATAAGCGTGCCACAAATAATGAAAAGCATATTTGCACCGAGTGTTTGCCGATTTAATTTTAAGAAAAGGTATATTGCCGTTTTATTTATCTTGGAAATACCGGTGGTTATGATTTTTTCGGACAGTAATATATCTACCATCAGCCAAAATGTGCGGCTGATGTAAGTTAATGGCGAAACTAATGTATAAAAGAAGAAAGTTTTGCTTAAATCTCTTTCACTAAATAACGGATTATCATATATTTTACGAAAGATGTTGCCCAGCGGGGACGCTATCAAAGATAAAACAGCCAATAAACTCAACAGCATTATGCCGATAACATCTCTTTCATAATAAATACCAAGAAAAATAAGGATAAATCCGACAACAAATGACATAATACGCTTGGGATTGGGATTTAGGTAGTCCAATTTTCTCTTTTGCGGCGCTTTGTAAATATGGTTTAGGATGATTACCTGAACAAATACCGATAAGATTGCTCCCGCAAAGACAGTCCATGAAGCCGTTGAAATTGCCGTTTTATACATAAAAGCAATAAACCAACTGTTTAGCAAAACAATTTGCCAAAGTAACGTTTTTAAGGCTATCACGTTGATTTCATTAGCATTAACCATTTTGGTAATATCAGCTTCACGATTTTGATACAAATAAATCATAAAATATATCTGGTTAAACAGATAAACGGCGGTNNAGTATAGGGAAATATTTTCGCTCCAAGCAAAATCATTTAACTTTAACAGCCACAACAAAATGCCGATAAAAGCCATGTTTAACGAAATTACTTTCCTTTGAATATGTCTTTGGGTTATAAATCCCCAAATTCCGGCCATAAAGGTTAAAATTGTCATTATCTCAAATATGGGCATAAACAAATCCGAGACAAACAGCAATTTATGCAGTTTTAAAAACAGCAAAACGCCTGCCAACGGGGCAGAAAGCAGATTAACCGTACTCATTCTTTGAAAACGAGCGCTTCCGATATCTAATAAATAGCTTTGAAAAAGAAAACTACCGGTTTTAATGAATAAGGCTATTGAGGTTACAATGCTGACAAAATCTTTATGGCGACCGATTTGTTCATAACCTAACAGGCGACTAATATCCAAACTTTGGATTTTGCCGCACGCCATCGCCAAAATCATAAACAAACACATATCGGCAAAGAAGTTATAAACAACATATCGGCGCGACGAATCCACATCTCTTAAAATCATGTAACCGATAATATCCGTTATGCAGACCATGGTGATGAGCTGAACATAATTTTTTGCGCAAATTAAAAGACTTAGTGAAATAAAATTAAATATTATGAAAGAATTGTAGATGCAGCGTCGCTCTTCGTAACGGAAAATATTGTTATTGAGAATCGCCAAAGTTGATATAAAAAATAACGGGATAATTATTTGATTGGTTGCCAAGCTCGGATGAAAATCTATTGTAATATCCCCAATTTGGGATTTATTCCACAAGATAGAGAAACCGGCAAGCTGGTCTTCAAAGCTATCCAAGGTATAGTCACAAAACAGGCAGGCGATAATTACAAACATCAGCCAAGACAATGTCTTATCTTGTCTGATATGCAGTCTAAGCAGTCCACTCACACCTATTAGCAGCATATATACTATCGTATTTATTACCATTATGCCTCCGGTCAGCGGTTATTGAGCAGATTTTGGATTATTTTAGGTAGGTATGAATATCTTTAACTAACCGAACCGGAACCGTATATTCGCGCGCAACGTCTTCATCTTCCACTTCAACAATCAGCATTGATGTAACTGATTTTAAAGGAAGATGGGCGGTTTCCGGAATATCATGAAAGACCACGGCGCTGTCCTTGGTACGATACAACAATGCCGTATTACCACCGTCATATACGAAACGAGGGTTTTCCGGACCTCCGGCATAGGAATTGATTATAATTAAGATTTCCCCTTCTTCATTTTGTAAGATATCAAATCTGTTTTCTTTATCCAGTTCTTTTTTAGCAGCCATCTCTACCTCTCATAAAACCTTATTATTACGTTATTTATATTTTCTTTAACACATAATAGTTAATAAATAAATAGCTATTTTGATTTTTTTGCATTTTTTTATTGACTATCTGTTTTTTATCATTTATAAACCCATTTCAGTTACGTTGTGGGCCCGTAGCTCAGTCGGTAGAGCATT
>DEKL01000106.1:0-150 GCA_002353835.1 Alphaproteobacteria bacterium UBA2723 | reverse complement strand
TGACTTTTAATCAAAGGGTCATGGGTTCGAATCCCGTCGGGCTCACCAGTAAAACAAAAGAAGTCTCCCTTGTGGAGGCTTTTTTGTTTTAAATGACAACGTCATAGGGATTTGAACCCATGAACATGGGTTCGACTACCAGCGCAAGGC
>DEKL01000047.1 GCA_002353835.1 Alphaproteobacteria bacterium UBA2723 | reverse complement strand
ATGGCAAAAGAGAAGTTTGAACGCAGTAAGCCACACTGCAACATTGGTACCATTGGTCACGTTGACCACGGTAAAACAACATTAACCGCTGCAATTACAAAAGTATTGGCAGAAAAGGGTGATGCTGAATTCGTAGATTATGCAAACATTGATAAAGCACCTGAAGAGCGTGCACGTGGTATTACCATTAATACCTCCCACGTTGAGTATGAAACAGATAAGCGTCACTATGCACACGTTGACTGCCCGGGCCACGCTGACTATGTTAAAAACATGATTACCGGTGCTGCTCAAATGGATGGTGCAATCTTGGTTGTATCAGCTGCTGATGGTCCGATGCCGCAAACTCGTGAACACATTTTGTTGGCACGTCAAGTAGGTGTTCCGGCTATTGTTGTATATATGAACAAAGTTGACCAAGTAGATGACCCTGAGTTGTTGGAATTGGTAGAAATGGAAATTCGTGACTTGTTAAGTTCTTATGACTTCCCTGGTGATGAAATTCCGATAATTAAAGGTTCTGCATTAGCAGTATTGGAAAACGGCGACCCGAAGATTGGTCATGATTCCATCATTGAATTGATGAATGCCGTAGATAGCTACATTCCGCAACCGGATCGTCCGAAAGACTTACCGTTCTTGATGCCGATTGAAGACGTATTCTCCATTTCCGGTCGTGGTACGGTTGTAACCGGCCGTGTAGAACGTGGTGTATTACATGTTGGTGATGAAATTGAAATCGTTGGTATTAAGCCGACACAAAAGACAACATGTACCGGTATTGAAATGTTCCGTAAGTTGTTGGACGAAGGTGAAGCCGGTGATAACATCGGTGTACTTCTTCGTGGTACAAAGCGTGAAGAAGTTGAACGTGGTCAAGTATTGGCTGCTCCTGGTTCAATCACTCCGCACACAAAATTCCTTTGCGAATGCTACATTTTGACGAAGGAAGAAGGTGGACGTCATACACCGTTCTTTAACAACTATCGTCCGCAATTCTATTTCCGTACAACAGACGTAACCGGTTCAATTGAACTTAAAGCCGGAACGGAAATGGTAATGCCTGGTGATAACATCACCATGACAGCAACTTTGATTCACCCGATTGCGATGAACGAAGGCTTGCGCTTCGCTATTCGTGAAGGTGGACATACGGTTGGTGCCGGCGTCGTTACCAAGATTATTGAATAGGGGATTTGTATAGCGCCTGTCATGATTGTGTCGGCGCTCGCTTATGTACTGGTCGTGTACACCGCGCTCGCGGCGTCACTTCCAGCACAGGCACTCTCCAAACCCATTGCAAAAAGCAGTTCTTCGGAACTGCTTTTTCAGTTTAAATGCAGTTGATTCCGCTTTTTGTTGTTTTAAGGGGAAAATTGTGGTATAATTATGCTATAAGGAGAAAGACAATGAGACATCAGGAACGGACGGAAAAATTTAATAAGAGGACAAGAGAGCGTTATCGTGGCAGCTTTTATAGTTTGTTTGTCATAAGATGGATATTTCTCTCTTCTTTAATTTCCGAATTGATGCAATTAGAGAAGAACAATCTTCGTGGTCGTTAAGTCATAAAAAAAGCGGTTCCCAAGAAGGGGACCGCCGACGATTGTTTTACATCAAACCAAGTTGTTTTGCTTGGTCAATAAACTCCGTGCAAAGATACGGGGTTTTCTTGTAGAAGCGGATGTAGCGCTGCGCCAGTTTTTTATCCGGCATTTGAAGAAGTTTCAGCTGGGCTTTGGGTTGCAGATAGTGATCCTTTTCAAAGCAATAGGTTTCCACCAGCATCTCACCCAGCGGCAGGTCAAATAATTTGACTTCAGCATCCTCTGAGAGTAAGTAGCCTTTGTCTATGTAAAGGATAATCAAATCTTCGTTGAACGGAGCCTCCAGTTCATAAAGTTTGACTTGTGCCTCATCACAGAGCTCACGCCCACTCTCAATGTATTCCCTTAAAAGTTCAGGGGCGCCGAGCACGTTGGTAAACAGATCCAACTGTTCTTCTTCTGTAAAAACTTTTTGTGCCATAAAAATTTTTGTTTAATAGTTATAAAAATATGTTTATGGCGCGCAGTATAATGAATACTTTAAAATTCTGCAAGAGGGGGAAGAAAAAATTTTTTAAAGGGGACTAGTCAGCCTGTTTTTTTAATTTTTTAATTATCATATTTCTCTTTAAGCGGCTTAAATGGTCTATGTATAAGATACCGTCTAAGTGGTCCGTTTCATGTTGCAAGATAACGGCTAAATAGTCTTCTGCTTTTAATGTTTGTTCCTTGCCGTTATAGTCTAAATAGCGAACGGTAACACGTTGGTGTCTTTCTACTTCTGCGCATTGTCCGGGGAGGGATAAGCACCCCTCGTTAAAGAAAATGGTTTCGGCGGATTTTTCTATAATTTCCGGATTAACCAGATAAAGCGGGTGCGGTCCCGGTGTACCGTCTTCGCCGACTTTGTCATCAATAACGATCATGCGTTGTTTAAGACCTACCTGCGGAGCGGCCAAACCAACCCCTTTATCGGCATACATGGTTTCTAACATATCGTCCAAAATTTTGCGCGTTTCATCAGTTACTTTTTCAACTTTATCGCATTTTTCGGCTAAAATCTTATCGGGATATGTGTAGAGTTTCATTATCGCCATGATTACATCCTTATGTTTTTAGCTATTTGGTCTAAAAGGGCGTTAATCATTTTCGGTTCGTTCTTCATAAAGAAGGCGTAAGCTAAATCAACGTATTCCTGTATCAACACTTTGGTATCTACATCTGTGGTGTAGGCGAGTTCATAAACCGCGCAGAGCAATAAAGCTTGCATGGTGGCATTCATGTGGTCATAAGCGGAAGCTTCTTTTAAGTACGAGCGCAGGGAATTTTCCAAGGCTTGTTTTTTGCTATGAACACCGCGAACAAGGGCTTCAAAATACGGCTTATCCATTTCTTCCAATTCAACGGTATGTTCGCCGCTAACAGCATCTTCTTCAATAGCATAACGACCGATAGAGCCGGATTTAAAGTCTTCTATTACTTCATCAACACTTAAATCGGAAAATGCTGCCATATAGGTTGCTTGTACCGCCGCCAAACGTGCGCCGGATTTTTTTCTTATTTTTTCAGAAACGAATTTTGCCATAGTTCTCTTTGCCTTAATCTTTAAGATTTAATCATGCTTACAAATTCTTCAAAATCTTTGACTTCCTTAAAATCTTTATAAACGGAAGCAAAACGGATATAAGCAACTTTGTTGATACCGATTAACTTTTCCATTACTTTTTCACCGATATCTTTAGAGGTAATTTCTACCACTCCGGAATTTTCCAATTCACGGCGAATACCTTCTACCAATTTTTCTATTTCAAAGCTTGAAATACCGCATTTGCTGACGGCTAAAGTGATGGAGCGCAAAAGCTTTTCGCGGTCAAACGGCACACGTTCGCCGTTTTTCTTGATAACAATAAGTTCTTGCAATTCTATACGTTCGTAGGTGGTGAAACGACCGCCGCAATCCGGACATTCACGCCGTCTGCGGATGGCGTTTTCATCTACCGTATCACGAGAATCTTTAACCTGTGTGTTGGTCTTTCCGCAAAATGGGCATTTCATTTTGGTTGCTCCTAATTTTAATCCGCTGATGAATGTATCTTATCTTGGTTAAAAAATCAAGTGCTTTTATACCGCAAATTAACTTTTGCGCGAGATAATAAGCGAATAATGATAACAAGGGAGAAAACGCATGCTTAAGCTTACTTCTACAAAGATTGCAGAAATTTTAGGTTATAACAAAAACGTGGTTGAGGCAGAAATTAACGAGGTTTCAACAGACAGTCGTCAAGTTGATGAACATACGCTGTTTATCGCGCTTAAAGGCGAAAAATTTGACGGGCATGATTTTATCCCTGATGTGCTTAAAAAAGGCGCACCGCTCGTTGTTTCGGAAAAAGAAATTGCAGGCGTTGATAAAGCGCGGGTGATTATTGTTGAAGACACCCTTAAAGCGTTCGGAAAACTGGCGCAATATAACCGTCGGCAATATAAGGGAACGGTGATTGCCTTAACTGGAAGTTCCGGCAAAACGACGACCAAAGAGGAGCTTAAAGCCGCGCTTTCACAATATGCTTTAACCTATGCCACGAGCGGTAATTTTAATAATTTTGTCGGCGTGCCGCGTTCGCTTTTGGATTTAGATATGAATGCCAAATATGCTATTATAGAAATGGGAATGTCTGCCCCCTTAGAGATTGATTATCTGGTACATTTAACCGAGCCGGACGTGGCGCTGGTGACCAATGTTTACCCGATGCATATTGAGTTCTTAAAAACGATAGAAAATATTGCCAAGGCCAAAGCAGAGATTTTTTCCGGGCTTAAAGAGGGTGGTATTGCCATTTATAATGAAGATACCAACCATGCGGAAATCTTAAAGGCGGCGGCAGAAAAATATGCTAAAAAAATTATACCTTTCGGTAAATCGCATCATCCGGCGGTTGATTTGCATTTAAGCGAAGAGGGCGAACATTATCTTTATAACGCCTGGGCGGTTTTGAGCGTTGTGGAAGCGCTCCAATTGCCGTTAGAAAAGGCAGTTGATGCCATCAATAATTTTTCAGCACCGGAGGGGCGTGGCAAGAAATTTAATATCAACCTTAACGGTAAGCATATTACGTTGATAGATAACAGCTATTCGGGTGGTCCTGATGCGACGGTTTTGGCGGTTAACAGCCTTGGCAAGCAAAAGGGGCGTAAAATAGCGGTTATCGGCAAAATGGCTGAACTCGGCGATTATACCAAAGAGGCACATATTCGTGTCGGCAAGGCATTAAAAGAAAATGATATTGATGTGGTAATAGGGGTTTGCGAAGAAACAAAAGATATGCTTGCCGAACTCAGCGATAAGACCGAACAGTATTATTTCCCGTCTATTGAGGGGGTATCTGATTTCCTGCAAAATAAAGTGCTTCAAGACGGAGATGTTGTTCTTATCAAAGGGTCGCATTATTCGTCACAAG
>DEKL01000113.1 GCA_002353835.1 Alphaproteobacteria bacterium UBA2723 | reverse complement strand
TTATCCCCTTTGCAGATGTTTAAGCTAACCGAGGTAAATAACGGACGTACGCCAAATGTTAAACTTATCTCACGGAGGGTATATATCGGAACAATGTTTTGCATCAGTTTTTTAAGTTGGATATCTTGTTGATTGAAATTTACAATATATGTTTTATACTTTATTTTGTTAGGAAAGCAATATTTTTTTTGCGCCATTTATTCTTTAAGTTTGTTTTAATCTGAAAGAGGCTTTTACATGAAAAATATTTTTGGTGTCATCTTAAGTTTGAGTTTGTGTGTTGCTTCCAGCTCTTTTGCCGAAAGTTCCAACAGTGTTGCCGATAAAATTCCCGAAACAACCGTAGGATCCGCCATTACACCTTCCGAAACAACTAAAACCGAAGAAAATACTAACCAAGTTAATATTGAGGAATTAAAGGCTAAGGCTGAAACCGGAGATATTGATGCTTTATTGAACTTAGGGTATATATATCTTTACGGGACTAACGGGGTTAATACAAATTATAAACAGGCTCTTGCTTACTACGAAGCGGCGGCCGGTAAAGGGAGTGCCGTTGCGTATAACAACCTCGGAAGTTTGTATTTCAGCGGTATCGGCACAAATGTAGATTACCCGAAAGCTATTCACTTTTTTGAAGAAGCGGCAAAACTTGGTAGCCATGATGCTGCCGTTAATTTAGCTATCATCTATCTGGGAAATGATTCCGATAAAAAGGATTATGAAAAAATTATAGGTTTACTTAACAGCGCCGAACCGGATAATAATATTGCCAAGTATTTGTTGGGTTATTGCTACTTCAAAGGTTTTCATGTTGAACAAGATAATGCGAAAGCATTTCAGTTAATTAAGACGGCTGCCGACGGAAACTATGACGAAGCACAGTATATGTTGGCTGATTTTTATGTTCATGGTATAGGCGCACCAAAAAATTATACAAAGGCTGTTGATTATTTGCAAAAAGCAACTGAGCAAGGTAATGCTGCCGCGGCTACCGAACTTGCGGATATTTTATCTCTGGGAAAGGCTTATCCTAAAGACATAAAAAAAGCACACATGCTTTACAATATTGCCTCTGTTTGGGGTAATAAAGATGCCGGTGAAAAACGCGATGCCTTAGAATCTCATCTTGCTATTGAAGATTTGCTTGCTGTTCAGGCAGAGGCGGAAAATTATAAGCCGCAACCTTCCAAGGAAACAACGTTTGTCCGTCAAACGTACGGAAACAGCTTAAAAGTCTATATTGACTCTAACATCAAAACGGATGACACACAAAAATAAACAGGAGAATTAAAGAGTGAAAGCTTCTTCCGTATTAAATAAATTTATTTCATGGCTGGGATTATTTTTCTTTATTCTGGCCGCTTATATGATTTACAGACAGTTATCTAAATACTCTTTGGATGAGTTAAAAAATGCAATCTTAAGTATTCCGAAAAAGAATCTTGCTTTAGCTTTAGCTGCTTCTTTTATCGGCTATGTTGCACTTTCCACATACGATTATTTGGCGCTGAAATATATTAAGAAAAAACTGGCGGCATGGAAGTGGATTTTAACCGGCTTTGTCGGTTTTTCCGTCAGTAATAATGCCGGTCATGCCATTGTTTCAGGCGGGGCGGTGCGCTATCGTTTTTATTCCAGATGGAATATTGCACCAAGTGATATTGTGAAAATGGTAACATTTTCCGGCTTTACTTATTTGGTGGCATGTTTTTTCCTTATTATCGTCGGTTACTTCTTAACACCGGAACATGCTTTCGGTGGCAATGAATCTACAGAAATGTCAACCCTGGTTACTATGATATTATCTGTTATCGGTCTTTTTATCTACCTTTGGGCAAGTATTTACTATAAAAAAGATTTGGTTATTAAAGGGGTTGATTTTAAGATGCCTAAATTTAAACTGGCTTTAGAGCAAATTTTTATCGGCAGTTTGGATATTTTAATGGCATCATTGGTTTTATATTCCGTCTTAATTTGCTTTGTGGAAATTGATTTCATTACATTTATGGGCGCATTTATTATTGCTCAGGTTTTAGGAGTTTACAGCCAAGTTCCCGGTGGCTTGGGTGTTTTTGAATTGGTATTTTCAAACATTCTTCCCGGGCAAGATAATCAAGCTATTTTGTTTGGCGCCTTAATTGCTTATCGGATTATTTATTATCTGTTACCACTTATTCTTTCCGGTATTGTTTTATTCTGTTATGAATACTTGAAAAATAAAAAGAACAGTATTTAAGTTTATATAAAATAAAAAAGCAAAACAGTTAATATCTGTTTTGCTTTTTTAGTGTCTAGGCTCTGGGTTTCAGCGTTTCTTTTAAATAGTTTATGATTTCTTCACCCGTCGGCAACTTTTCTTTGTATCCATGATTGTAGTCGGTTATGGGTTCATTGTACATTATCCAATACCTACAGTTGGATATACGCCCACCAAACCGTTCAGCCAACAACATACACACAAAGTCATTGCCATGCAATATAAATTTTGTACCATCTTGAGCTGTCGGATATTCGATTAATACATTGTAATCCATCGGAACAGATGTTTCTTCCTTTGCATTTTCTATTCCACCCATCATCTTCTCACTTGAAGCTTTTATATAAAGCACAGACTGAGAAGAATACGCTCTTGAACCAGAAAAGTACGTTTCTAATGATGTTGCCAATCTATCGATTACAGCATCTGAAATAATTGTTTTTCCCATAATTTATAATGTTAAATAATAATTTTATTTGTTTTTTGATTATATAAAGCATTTTTAAAAAGTAAATGTTTTTTTGATTCGGCTATTAAAAAAGCCTGCTGATTGCAGGCTCTTTTTTTAATTCTATATCAAAATTATTTCTTTAATTCTGATGTGCAATGCGGACAACGCTTTGCATTGATTGAAATTTCAGAACAGCAATAAGGACAAGTTTTAGTTGTCGGTGCGGCATCTGCTTCTGCTTTAACAACGGATGCTTGTAATTTGTTAATGGCCTTGATTAACAAAAATACGGCAAAAGCAACGATTAAAAAGCTGATTAAAGCGTTAATGAACATACCGTATTTGATGGCAACAACATTTGCACCTTCGCCGGAAAGAACAATTTGTAAATCAGAAAAATCTACTTTACCAAGCAACATACCAATCGGCGGCATCAAAACATCATTTACTAAAGAATTAACAATTGTTCCGAAAGCACCACCAATAATGATACCGACAGCCATGTCAATCACATTACCGCGCATCGCAAAAGTTTTAAATTCAGATAAAAAGTTTTTAAACATCACAAGCTCCTTTTGTTTAGAGAGTTAATCTTCACTTTTGCTTTCCAAGTCTTTAGCAACTTTCGGATCTCGCAAAAGTTTTTCTATCCGGTCAACTTCCTCATAAGATATATCCATGCGGAAATTTAAATCCGGTGTATAACGAAGCTTCAACTTGGTGGCTATTATCTTCTTTAGTCCCCAAGTTTCCGCATTCAAATCATCTTCAATTTGTCCTAAATTCTTGCCGTTTAAGGTCATAAAATAAACTGTACATAGCTTTAAGTCAGGAGATATATCCACATCTGTTATGGTTACAAAATTATCCAATATCAACGGATTTCTTACCTCACCACGTTCCAATGCACCGGCGATAATCTTTTTTATCTCTTGTGCAATACGGCGTTGGCGTTGTGACGGTTCTTTATATATGATGTTAGGCATTGCTTATCTCCTTAAAGCTTAGCGGCAATCGTTTCCAATTCATAACATTCAATATAGTCACCAACTTGAATATCATTATAATTTTCAAAACTCATACCGCATTCATAACCTTCTTTAACTTCTTTAACGTCTTCTTTGAAGCGTTTTAACTGAGCTAAATTACCGTCATGAATAACAACGTTATCACGCAATAAGCGAACTTTGGAACCACGCTTAACCATGCCTTCGGTTACCATACAACCACCGACTTTACCAACACCGGTAATGTTAAAGACATTGCGAATTTCAGCATAGCCTAAGAATTTTTCTCTTATCTCAGGTGAGAGCAAGCCTTCCAAACCTTTCTTAACATCATCTGCTACATCATAGATAATGGAATAATAGCGGATATCTATGCCATCACGACGAGCCATATCACGCGCTTGCGGAATAGCACGAACGTTAAAGCCGATAATAAAGGCATCAGATGCTTTTGCCAGTGTTACATCAGATTCAGAAATCGGACCAACGGCAGAGTGTAGAACGTGTACAGAAACTTCATCATTTGAAAGCTTGGTAATTGTACCTTCAATCGCTTCAATAGAACCTTGAACGTCTGCCTTAATGATAACAGCCAATTGTTTTGATTCACCGGATTTAATCTTATCAAGCATTTGCTCCATTGCCGATTTTGCACTCTTAACCAGTTTTGCTTCACGTTCTTTTCTGATACGATAACTGGTAACTTCGCGCGCTTGGGTTTCATCTTTCACAATGATAAAATCATCACCGGCGGCAGGTGTTCCCTGTAAGCCTAAAACCTCAACCGGTGTTGCCGGAGCTGCTTCAAACACCTTCTTTCCGTGTTCGTTAAACATGGCGCGAACGTGTCCCCATTCTTTACCGGCGATACAAACGTCCCCAACTTTTAATGTACCGTTTTGAACCAAAACCGTTGCCACGTTACCGCGACCTTTTTCCATCTTGGCTTCAATAACAGCACCTTCTGCCGCACGGTTCGGATTGGCTTTCAAATCAAGAATTTCTGCTTGAAGTAAAATAGCCTCAACCAATTTATCTATGTTTATTCTCTTCTTGGCTGATACTTCCGCACACAAGCTTTCGCCACCCATTTCTTCTACGGCGATACCGTGTTGTAAAAGTTCGGTCTTAACTTTCATCGGGTCGGCACCCGGTAAATCTATCTTGTTGATAGCTACGACAAT
>DEKL01000027.1 GCA_002353835.1 Alphaproteobacteria bacterium UBA2723 | reverse complement strand
TGCCTGCACATACCCTCTGTCATAAGCTGCACGCGTTTTTGCATCAATTCTGTTCATGCAATCAACATTTGATGATGCCCCTAAAGCTTTTAATCTCTGGTATGCCCTGGAATCTTTACTTATAACCGCCTGACACAAAGCTGTCATCCCGTCCGGATTAACCGCGTCAATACTATAACCTTTGGCAATATAATCATAAAGCGCCGAAGTCTTCCCATGTCTGGCCGCTAAATAGGCATAATCGGCAAAGGGGATTGCGTGTGCCGGAGCCGTAAAACAGGCAACTGCACCAAACAAAAGAAACGCTGAAATAAAACGCTTTATCATCATTTTTAATTCCTGTTACGTAACATTTTTAGCAAATTCTAGCAGACAAAGCTTAATATTTCATTTATAACCAAAAAGAAAAGCCGCCCCAAAGACGGCCTTTCTTATAATCGAATTTTAAAATTTCTTTAGAAACCCATACCACCGGGCATTCCGGCTCCGGCACCACCGTGTTCACCGCAACCGCAATGACACTGCTTTTCCGGCTGTTCGGTAACCATAGCTTCGGTTGTAATCAACAAGCTTGCAACTGATGCCGCATCCTGCAAAGCAGTACGAACAACTTTTGTCGGGTCAACAATACCGGCCTTAATCATATCCGTATATTCGCCGGATGCCGCATTGTAACCGAAATTACAATCTGTACTTTCTAAAAGCTTGCCGGCAACAACCGCTCCGTCAACACCGGCATTTTCAGCGATTTGACGGATAGGAGCCTGCAATGCACGGCGAATAATATCAACACCGACATGCTGGTCTTGGTTAGCCGGTTTAATCTTTTCCAAAGCCTTTGTTGCATAAAGAAGAGCAGCACCGCCGCCGGCAACAACGCCCTCTTTAACTGCGGCACGTGTCGCATTTAAGGCATCATCAATACGGTCTTTCTTTTCTTTAACTTCAACTTCTGAAGAACCGCCGACACGCAATACGGCAACACCGCCGGAGAGCTTGCCCAAACGGCCTTGCAATTTTTCACGGTCATAATCGGAAGTTGTTTTTTCAATTTCCTTTTTAATTTGAGTTTTACGTGCTTCAATCGCTTCCTTATCACCCATACCGTCAATAATTGTGGTATCATCTTTGGTAACAACAACACGCTTTGCCACACCCAACATATCAACGGTGGTATTTTCCAACTTCATACCCAATTCTTCAGAAATAACCTGACCGCCGGTCAACACAGCTAAATCTTGCAGGATAGCTTTTCTTCTGTCACCAAAGCCCGGCGCCTTAACCGCACAAACTTTCAACCCGCTTCTGATACGGTTAACAACCAATGTTGCCAAAGCTTCGCCGTCAATATCTTCTGCAACGATTAACAATGCCCGACCGGATTGTAAAACAGCTTCCAATACCGGCAAAATCGCCTGCAAATTAGAAATTTTTTGGTCATACAACAAAACGTACGGAGATTCATATTCAGCCGTCATCTTATCTGTATCGGTAATAAAGTAAGGAGAGAGGTAACCTCTGTCAAACTGCATACCTTCAACCACATCAAGTTCTGTTTCCAAACCTTTAGCATCTTCAACCGTAATCACACCGTCATTGCCGACTTTTTCCATTGCTCGTGCCAAATATTCGCCGATAGACGTATCACCGTTAGCAGATATAGTACCGACTTGTGCAATTTCCTCAGATGTTTTAATAGATTTTGAACGGGATTTAACATCATTAACAACGGCTTCAACCGCCATATCAATACCGCGTTTCAAATCCATCGGGTTCATACCGGCAGCCACTGCTTTGCAACCTTCTTTAATGATTGCCTCTGCTAAAACGGTTGCAGTCGTCGTACCGTCACCGGCTTTATCTGCCGTTTTTTGCGCAACTTCTTTAACCAACTGTGCGCCCATATTCTCAAACTTATCTGCCAAAACGACTTCTTTAGCAACGGAAACACCGTCTTTTGTAATTTTCGGAGCGCCGTAAGATTTATCTAACATAACATTACGACCTTTAGGGCCCAAGGTAACCTTTACCGTCTTTGCCAAAACCTCAACACCTCTAAGCATTTTAGAACGAGCATCAGTTCCAAACTTAATATCTTTTGCAGCCATAATCTTTCAATCCTTTCCTATTATCTTTCAACAATTGCCAAAATATCGCCTTCTTTGATAATCAAATGAGGCTCACCGTTCACTTTAATTTCCGTTCCCGACCACTTACTAAACAAAATATGGTCTCCAACCTTAACACTCATCGGCAAAGTCTTGCCGTCAGTTGTTCTCGGTCCCTCGCCGGCAGCCACGACAACACCTTCGCTCGGTTTTTCTTTAGCTGTATCCGGTAAAATAATACCACCGGCAGTTTTATTTTCTTCTTCAACACGTTTAATCAAAACGTTTTCACGCAACGGTTTTACTTGCATATCTCAAACTCCTAAAATTAAGCTTTTAAAAACTAATACTTTAGTTAGTGTTCGGATTTGAAAAAATCAAGCATCTTAGACATTTATTTTGTGATATTTTTAAAAATACCGTCAAAAATCTCAGCCGCCTTATCATTTGTAAAGTTTTTAAGTGTAATTTCACGCGCTTTTTGCGCCATAAGCTCTCGCTCTTCGGGGTGCGCCAAATAGTATTCCAATTTATCCTTAAACTCATAATAGTCTTTATATGTCGCCACACTGTTCCCGTAAATTTGTTCAATTTCCGGCAAATAATCCGTTAAAACAAAGCCACCAGATGCCGTCACATCAAAAATCCGATTAGAAACAGAACCGAAATAGCGCATATCTTCGCGATGATCATTAAGTACAATATCCGCATTAGCATAATATTTGTAGAGTTCATCATTATTGATAAATTCGCCTTTGAGATATTTCACATCTAATGTTTTTGCCCAATTTTTACCGAAAACTGCCAAATCAGCCCCGGCTAAAATAGCATAATCTACACTTTTACGCCCGAAAGTATAGTTATTTGACCCGACAAACAGCACCTTAAAAGATTTATCCTGCTCTTTTTCTGCCGGCTTAAACCTATCCGGATTGGTAAATTGCGGCACATAGACGGCTTTTGCGCCTGCTGGCTTAACCAACTC